>JAYVEG010000131.1:0-4587 GCA_043748985.1 Rhodospirillales bacterium | reverse complement strand
GGGCAGAATCAGGGTCACGAGCGCTGCCGCGGGTCCAACACCGTGCTGAGCCGGTCGCCGACAAGGTTGACTGCCATGACCGTCAGGAACAAGGCCAGGCCCGGGAAGATCATCGTCCACGGGGCATAACGCACATACTCCCGCCCGGCGTTAAGCATCGCGCCCCATTCCGGCGTAGGCGGCTGTGCGCCCAGCCCTAGGAAGGACAGGGTTGCCGTAAACAGCACCGCGGCCCCAAGATCCAGTGTCGAGAGCACGATCAGCACCGGCGCCAGGTTCGGCAGCAAATGCCGCAGCACGATGCGCGGACTGCCGGCGCCGATGGAGCGTGCCGCCTCGACGAAGTCGCGCGAGGCGATCGAAAGCGTGGCGGCGCGCGCGATGCGGGCGAAGCGCGGGATACCCGAGATCCCAACGGCCAAAGCCGCATTCCAAAGGCCAACCCCAAGCACCGCCACGATCAGAATGGCGAGGATGATCGGCGGGAAGCACAGCAGCGCATCGATCAGCCGCGCGCCGAGCTTATCCGCCCACCCGCCGCCATAGCCGATCGACACGCCGAGCAAGGTTCCGAACACCACGCTGATGGTGACGGTCGACACCCCCATGCCCAGCGAATACCGCGCGCCGCCCATGACGCGGCTCAGCAGGTCGCGACCGAACAGGTCACAGCCGAACCAGTGCTCGGCGCTGATTGGCGCCAGGCGGCGGCACTGGCTGGTCGCGTTCCAGTCATAAGGCGCCAGCAGCGGCGCGAAGGCGGCGAGGACCAGCACGAGGGCGATCACCGCACAGCCGGCAAACGCGCCCGGCGCGCCGAATACCCGGACGAACGTCCGCTGCGACCCGGTCCGGCCCGCCAAACGTACCGCCGTCATCGGTTCACCCGGGGGTCGATCAGACCATAGGTGATATCGATGGTGACGTTGATGAGCACATAGCAAGCCGTCGTCAGCACGACGATGCCTTGGACCACCGGGAAATCCTTCTCGAGTACCGCCAGAACCAGAAGCCGGCCGATGCCGGGGCGGGCGAACACCGTCTCCGTGACGACGGCACCACCGATCAGCGTCGCAAACTGGATGCCGAGCAGCGTCAACGGCGGGATCAGCGCGTTGCGCAAGGCGTGCTTGCCGACGACCCGCAGCGCCGTCAGCCCCTTGGCCCGCGCCGTGCGGATGTAGTCCTGCGCCATGGCGTCGATGATGCTGTTGCGGATCAGCCGGGCCAGGCCGCCGGCGACGAACAGGCCGAGCGAGATGCTGGGCAGGATAAGCGCATTCAGCCCCGTGCCCAGAACCGGCACCCAGCCGAGCTGGTTGGCGAACACCTGGATCAGGATCATGGCAATCCAGAAGCTCGGCAGCGAAAGCCCGCCCAAAGCCAGGACCATGCATAGCGTGTCGACCCAGCCATTCGGCCGCACCCCGGCAATAAGCCCCAGGGCCATGCCCAGCACGATGCCGACGACAAAGCCGCCGACGGCGAGTTGAAGGGTATAGGGGAACTCGGCGGCGATCATGCTGGTCACGGGCTGGCGGCTGCGAAAGCTGTCGCCGAATTCGCCCTGCACCGCGTTGGCCAGGAACGCGCCGTATTGCACCAGCAGCGGGCGGTCGGTGCCCAGCTTGGCCCGGGCCGCGTCCATCGCCGCGTCGCTGATCGGGGTGCCCTGCAGCATCAGCAGCACCGGGTCGCCCGGCACCAGCCGCATGGCGCCGAAGACGACCGTCCAGGTGATCAACAACGTCGGCACGACGCCCAGCAGACGCAACATGATGGAGGAGGCACTCACGAGGAGCGGTCGTTGAGGCAAGGGGCGGCGTTCATGCTGACGCCACTGTCGGTCGGCGCAGGGCCCGCCACAACCCGAAAAATGTCGATTGCGCGTGGACAGGCCTGCCCCGCAGGATGCATGACAGCAATTGTGGAGCTTGCGCGTATGACCCAGTCCCGTTTCCCGGCCCTCACCCGCCGTGCTGCCGTGACCGGCGCGCTCTCGGCCCCTATGCTGGCCCGCGGCGCGACCGCGCAGGCGCCGCTGACCGTGACCTGGGGCGAGGACGACGCGACCCCGCGCACCTATGACCCGCGGGTCACCAGTTCCCGCCACGAATACCAGGTGATCGCTCAGGTCTTCGACACGCTGATCGCGTCGGACGGGTCCAACAAGCTGTTCCCGGGCCTCGCCACCGCGTGGGAGATGGGCGCGGACGGCAAGAGCCTCACGCTCAAGTTGCGCACCGACGTCGGCTTCCACGACGGCACCCCGTTCAACGCAGAGGCGGTGAAGTTTACCTTCGACACCATCGCCGACCCGAAGACCGCCAGCGAAGGCGCGGTCACCCAGCTAGGCCCGTATGCCGGCACGACCGTGCTTGACAGCCACACGGTCCGCATCGACTACACACAGCCATTCGGTGCCGCGATCGCCAGCCTGGCCGAGGGGACCTTGGCGCCGGTTTCGCCCACGGCCGTCAAGCGCATGGGTAACCAGGATTTCGCGCGCGCGCCCGTGGGTGCCGGGCCCTTCCGCTTCGCCGCGTGGGAGCAGGGTCGGCAAGTGGTGCTGGAGCGGTTCGACAAGTACAACTGGGCTCCGCCGTTCAACGCTGGCAGCGGACCGTCGAAGGTGCAACGCGCGGTGATCCGCTTCATTCCCGACGCCTCCACCCGCGTCGCAGCGCTGGAAGCCGGCGAGATCGACCTCGCCGACGTGACGCCGATCCTCGACATGAAGCGGCTCAAGGACACGCGCGGCTATACCACCATGGTGGGCAATGCCGCCGGCATCCCCTTCGGGCTGGAGCTGAACGGCAGCCGCGGCATCTTCGCCGATATCGCCGTGCGCCGGGCCATTGCGATGGCGATCGATCGTCCCGCCCTGTGCGATAACCTCTTCTTCGGGCTGATCGGCCCGGCCTACGGCCCGCTCTCCGCCGAGACGCCCGGCTACTGGACAGGCGTGGAAGCCTACTACAAGCCCGATGTGAAGGGTGCGATGGCGCTGCTGGACCAGGCCGGCTGGAAACCTGGGCCGGACGGCATCCGCGTCAAGAACGGTCAGCGCCTTTCCGGCTTCTACGGTGCGCCGCCACCGCTGGAGCCGGATACCGCGGTCGAGATCCAGTCCATCGTCAAGAAGATCGGCATGGAGCTGAAGGTCGAGACCATAACCTTCGCCCGCAACCAGCAGCTCGTGTTCGACAACACCTTCGACACACTGCCCGTGCGCTGGATCCAGGCGGACCCGATGTGCCTGGAGAACCTGTTCGCCAGCATCAACATCCCAAGCCCCGGTCGCTACAAATACAACTGGATGCAGTTGAACGACCCGGCGCTCGACGCGCTGTTCGCCGAAGGCCGCGCCACGATCGACCCGGCCAAGCGCGATGCCGTCTACGCCGACGTGCAGAAGCGCATCATGGAAACCGCGCTATGGCTCCCGATCCACAACCAGGTGCAGACGGTCGCAACCCGGTCGGACAAGAAAGGCTACCACTTCGCCCGGACCAGTTGGGTGGTGCTGTTCTACGATGTGACGAAGGTCTGATCCGCGGCGTCCCTGATCCTTGACGCAAGGGCCAGGGCCGCCTCGGCGCGGGCCAACCCGTCAGGCGCCGCGTCCGGGGCATCCACGGCGGCCTCCAGCGTCGCCAGCATCGCGAGCACCGGTGCATCCAGCCACGGGACCAACGCCGTGGCGTCATCCCGATGGATTCGCACGGCGCCGGCCTGCGGGACGATCCGGACGGCCTGGTGGGCCCCCACCGCATCGATCTCGACCTCGCCCAGGCCAGGCGACGGCAGCGTGGGGGGCAGGCAGCGGGACAGCTCGAGTGTGACGACGACCCCGGCCTCGCTCCGCAACAGGATTACCGCACTATCCCGCTCTGGCCCGAACAGCGCCCCGGCATTCACGCGCACGGAAACGAACGGCCCCGGCACGGCGGACAAGACCGCATCCAGCGCCTCGGGTAGAAGCGCGTCGAGCACGTCGCCGCCAGTGCCTCGAGCCTGGCGGATGGCAAGATAGAACGAGCGCAACGCACCGAAATCGGAAGACGCTATGGCGGAAAAGCCGCGGCGCCCGGCCGCGCTGTGTGCGATCTCGCCCGCCGGCAACAGCCGTCCGCCACCCGCCCGGGCCGCGGCCACCATCGCCTCCAACGCCGCCGCGGTCTGGGCGACTGGGGGTGGACACAACACCACCGCGCCGGCCCTCAGCGCCGCAACGACCGTGTCAGGAGGTGCGGCGGGTGGCAGGTCGATCAACACCGCCGATGCCGGGTCGGACGGGCCAACCAGGCGGATGCGGCCGAAGGGTGCCCCATGGTCGCGCAGGGTCCGGGCCATGGCACCATCGCCAAGGACAGCCAGGGAGATAAGACTCGTCACGGCAATGCTTCCTGCAAGGCGACCTCGCAGCCGTCTTCGGCCGAGCGCACCGCCGCCAAAGCGATGGCCAGGGCGGAGCGGGCCTCCGTGGGCGGCAGGCGCAGCGGGCGGGGCTCCCGGATGGCCTCGACCAGTTCCGCCAATTCGCGGGCATAGGCCGGCAGGTTGTGCAGCAGCATCTCGTAATGG
>JAYVEG010000130.1:0-34686 GCA_043748985.1 Rhodospirillales bacterium | reverse complement strand
ACGATGGCGTAGATGGCTGCCAGGAGGAGGTCCAGGAAGCGGTCTTGCGTTGCGGGCGGGGTGGCGTTCGTCATGGTTTGATAGGACCATATTCCTTGTCTTATGTCAAAGGTTTTTGGAAGTCGATATTCCGGAGCTGGTGCTGCTGCGGCCGAGCCGAATGGTTGTCACGCTGTTCCAGACGTTCGACGCCATCTGGTTTCATGCGCAGCATACGCTGCTGACGACGCTGGCCGCGTTCGGGTTGGCGGTGGTGGTCGGGTTGGCGTTGGGGGTGCTGACGGGGTCTTTGCGGCTGGCCTGTGAAGCGCTGTATCCGCTGTTGATCGGGTTCAATCCGGTGCCGAAGGCGGCGCTGGTGCTGGAGCAGGCGGCGGCGGGTTTGGGGCGGGTCATTCCGCTGTGAGGGACCGTTGTATGGTGCCTGCTTGGGCTTGGCGGCTTGTCGTGTGCGAGCCTGCCATAGCAGAGGCTTACCGAACGGCGTGAGTGGTCGTGTCAGGCAGGGCCATGACGGGATTGGATGATGACGGGAACCGGACAGCCGTGGGGCAAGCCCGGACATGGCGGGTTCGTGGTTTAAGCAACGCCCTCTGTGAGTGGGAGCGGCTGGGCGGTGCGGCGGCGGCGCGCCATCGTGTCGAAGTGGATGGTTGCGGCGGTCATCAGGCGATCTGTCAGGATGTCGACGTGGCGGGCGCGCCAGTCTTCGAGATCTGTGCCGCGGAGCCATTGGTTCAGGGCACCCATTGCCGGGCCGCAATGGATCTGGAAGTTCGTCTTGTCCTCGGGGCGGCCTTCCATCGCGAGGCGGTTGGTGTGGACGAAGTACCAGCGGAAGACCATGGCCATGCGCTTTTTTGGGTTGGCCTCGGCCGCGGCCAGTTCGGTGGGGGCGGCGCGGCGGTAGTAGGCGGCGGTTTCGGCCCAGACGGTTGCGATCGGGCGGCCGAACCAGCGGGTTTCGATCTCGGTGATCGTGGCGGGGGGTATGTCGTCGAGGCCTGTGTGGCGGGTGTAGAGTTCGAAGAGGCGTTGGGCGCGGCCGGGGAAGAGGGTGCCGCGTTTCAGCACCTGGACCTTTGCGCCGATTTCGAACATGTCGCCGGCGGGGGCGATGTCGAAGTCGGCGATGCCGGCGCGTGCGAGCATATCTTTTACCGCGTCGCTGGTGCCGGCTTCGGGCGTGCATTGGTTGATGGAGCCAGTCATGACGAAATCGGCGCCGAGCATGAACGCGGCGGCGATGGCCGATGGTGTGCCGATGCCGCCGGCGGCGCCTATGCGGACGCGCTGGCGAAGGCCGGTCTGGGCTGCGATCTCGTCGCGGAGGTCGAGGAAGTGGGGCACCAGGGTCCAGGCTGGGCGGCGGTCGGTGTGGCCGCCGGAGTCGGCTTCGGCGCAGATGTCGTCGGCCAACGGCAGTTCGGGCGCCAGGGCGGCCTCGGTTGCGGTGAGGCGGCCCTGGGTCAGGAGGGTGGCGACGATTGCGGGGCTGGGTGGGGCCATGAACTGGCGGGCGACTTCGGGGCGGGACAGCTTGGCCATGACGCGGTTTCGGGGGGTTGCCCGGCCGGATGGGTTGCGGAAGGCTCCGGTGAGGCGGTAGCGGACGAGGGCCGGGGTGACCTGGATGAAGGCGGAGGCCTCCACGCGGCGGACGTCGCGGGCGAGCAGGAGGTCGACGAAGGTGTCTTCCTGATCCGGGAAGAGGAAGTTGTGGAGGAAGTTCATGCCCCAGGGTGCGTCGGGGGGGAGGGCATTGCGCAGGTGGTCGATGGCGTCGGCGATGCGTGCGGAGGAGCAGCCACCGCTTCCGAAGTAGCTGAGGATTTGGTTTCGGGCCAGGCGCTCGACCCAGGCCTCGGACGCGATGCCCTTGACCATTGCGCCGGCGCAGCAGGCGTGTCGGACGCCGTGGTCGCGTAGAAACGCCAGGTCGCCGAGGGGAGGCGGCCCCTCAGCGCCGGGTTGAGGATCCGTCAGCCTCAATCGTCGTCGTCGTCGTCGTCATCGTCGTCATCGTCGTCATCGTCGAACAGGGACGACATGGTCGGTTTCTCGCGGACGAGCAGCACGACGACGCTGCCGCCGGTGGCGACGACGCCTTCTTCCTGGAGGGCCTCGATCGCGGTTTGGATCTTCCGCATCAGGGGGCCATGGCCGCGGCGCAGGCGCTTGATGCGGCGCTTGCTTTGGCGGCCGAGGTCGACGAGGCAAACCTCGTCGGGTCCTTTGGGTTCTTCGTTTACTACGGCGGTTTTAACGATCGTCTCAGGCATTCTGTCCTCCCGTCGGGATCGGATGGTCTGGGCGTTTCGTCTGGGTGCTTTGGCCCCAGATATTAGCGGCTGTCGCGGATGGCGCGCCGGATGTTCTTGGTCAAATCCTTCAGCCAGCCGTTCTTCTTGGTTCGGTTGGATCGCTGGTGGCGCGCCAGGTAGACCTGGGCGATGCCCAGCTCCCGCCGGGCCAGTCTGCGGACGACCCGTTCCATGGGCCGGAGTGCCTTGCTCTGGTGCTTGCGGTGGGTTCCGGAGGTATCGATTTCTCCTTCGCGCACCACTCCGGTGTGGGGGCGGATGATCCTGATACGGATATCATCGCCGAACATGTCTTCGAACTTGTCTTCGCCACGCTGCTTGCGGAACAGCACGCGGACACGCTGTCGTCCCTTGTCGTTCGGGCGGATCACCGAGACTTTCTCGATACCGCGCAGGGATGCGCCGCTTCGGAGTATGACATGCGCCATGATCAACCATCACTAGACGTGAGCGAAAGAACCGTATCTGTTTCCGCTGTGAGCCGGAAGAGCTAAGTTTCCGACGGCCCGCGCCCCACAACGAGCCGTCGGAGCGATCATGTCCGCCGCAACCCGGTCCCCGGACGAGGCCTCGTTGAAGGGGATCATCTTCAGGATGGTCGCCGATCGGCAGCTGCCTGCCGCCGCCGCGGCCACGCTGCTTGGCCACATCGAGGCCCGGCCGGTGGGTGCGGCACGAGTTGGGCCAGAGGCTATCGCCATCATCGGCATGGCCGGGCGGTTTGGGGCTGCGCCCGACCTTGATGCCTATTGGCGGCTGATCCGTGACGGGGCGGACTGCCTGGTTCCGGCACCGGCGCGCTGGCCCGGCGCGCCGGCTGCGACGCGGGGTGGTTTTCTACCCGACGCCGCGTCGTTCGACCCATTGTTCTTTCGGATTTCGCCGACCGAGGCGGCGCTGATGGACCCGCAGCAGCGGGTGTTCCTGGAGCAGGCATATCTTGCCTTCCAGGATGCGGGGCTGCCGGAGGAGGTGCTGTCGGGCGCGCGATGCGGTGTGTATGTGGGCGCCGGGGCGGGGGATTATGCGCATCGCTTCGACAACACGGAGCATGCGACAAACCCGCTGGGGCTGATGGGCAACGTGGCTTCCATCCTGAGTGCGCGGATCGCGTATGCGCTCAATCTGAAGGGCCCGAGCATCGCGCTGGATACGGCGTGCTCGTCTTCGCTGGTTGCTGTGCACCTGGCGTGCGAGGCGCTGCGGTCCGGCAGCGTCGATATGGCGCTGGCTGGGGGGGTGGCCGTGATCAGCACGCCTCGGTTCATCGAGGCGATGGCGGGGACCGGGGCGATTTCGACCGGGGGGGCCTGCCGGGCGTTCGATGCGGCGGCGGACGGGTTCGTGTGCGGGGAGGGCGCCGGGGCGGTCGTGCTGAAGCGGCTGTCAGAGGCGTTGCGGGATGGGGATGTTATCCATGGGGTCATCGCGGGATCCGGCATCAACCAGGATGGGCGCACCAACGGGCTGACGGCGCCCAGCGCCCCGGCGCAGGCCGCGTTGCAGACGGATGTGTATCGTGCGGCCGGGATCGATCCTGGCGAGATCGGGTATGTGGAGGCGCATGGGACGGGGACGATCCTGGGGGACCCGATCGAGGTCGAGGGACTGACGCAGGCGTTTCGGGGGTGGACGCAGGGGCGGGGGTTCTGTGCGCTGGGTTCGGTGAAGGCGAATATCGGCCATACGCTGACGGCGGCGGGGATTGCCGGGTTGCTGAAGCTGCTGCTGATGCGGCGGCATGGCGTGATCCCGCCACAGCCGCATTACGCGGTGCCGAATCCTCGGCTGGGGTTGGATGAGACGCCGTTCCATGTGTCTCGCGCGGTCGCCGTTTGGCCTGTGGACCGGCCTCGGGCTGCGATCAGTTCGTTCGGGTTCAGCGGGACGAACGCGCACCTGGTGCTCGATCCGGCGCCGGGTGGGGCGCTGCGGGAGCCTGTTTTGCGCCGGGAGCGGCACTTCGTGCTGTCGGCGCGTACCGAGCGGGCGTTGCGGCGGGAGGCGGGTGCCATGGCCGCCTATTTGACCGCGGAGCCTGGGCTGCGGCCGGACGACGTGGCCCATACGCTGGCCCATGGGCGGTCCCGCCATGCGGTGCAGGCTGGGTTCGACGCGACGGAGCTGGGCGAGCTTGCGGTTCTGCTTGCTGCGTATGCCGAGGGCGGGCGTGGGACGGGAGATGTCGTTCCGGGTGGCCCGATTGAGCCGTTGGCCCGGCGCGTGACCCTGCCTGGCTGCCCGTTCGACCGGGCTGCGTATGGATTGCCCGACGGGCCGGGCGCGCTGCTGCCTGACCTGGTTCGGGCCGTCGAGGCCGTGCAGGCTCGGGCGGATCCTGCGCTGGTTGACCAGGGGGCTGGATTTGTAGCGGTCGAGGCCTGGGGACGGCGGGCGCTTGCTGCTGCTTATGGGCGGATGGGGCTGTTCACGGGGCGGGCGGTTCATACGCGGGCCGGGTTGCGGCGGGCGTTGGGGATCGTTGCGGGCCGGGCGGCGTTGCATGACGCCCTGATGGATATCCTGGCGCGTGACGGCGTCGTGCGGCTGGAGGCGGATCTTGTCCGTGTCGTCGGCGCGGCACCCGAGGCGGGGGCGCTCGGGGCCGAGCGGGTCGCCCTTGTGCAGGCGCTGCCGGCGCTGGAAGCGTTCCTGCCGTTGTTGGAGCGGTGCACGGGCGAGCTGCCTGGGCTTCTTGTCGGCGGGATCACGGCACCGGAGGTGTTGTTTCCGGGCGGCAGCCTGGCGCTGGTCGAGTCTGTGTATGCCGCCAACGAGCTTGCCGATCATTTCAACGGTCTGATGGCGGCGGCGGTGGTTGCGGCGGGGCGCCGGCACTCCGGGCGGATCTCGATCCTCGAGATCGGGGCCGGGACCGGGGGGGCGACCGTCGCCATTGTCGCGGCGCTGGCTGATGCCGGGCTTGCCGAGCGGGTCGAGTATCGCATGACGGATGTGTCTGCGTCGTTCCTGCCGGCGGCGCGGGCGCGGTTTGCCGAGTACAAGTTCCTGTCGTTCGGCGTGCTGGATGTCGCGGCCGGGGCGGCGGAGCCGGCCGACATTTTGGTCGCGTCCAATGTTCTGCATGCCACGCCGGATATCGGGCGGACGCTTGTGAACGTGCACGCGCTGGTTCGGCCCGGCGGCACGTTGGTGTTGAACGAGGTCACGGCGGTTCAGGATTTCGCGACGCTGACATTCGGTTTGACGGATGGCTGGTGGGCTTTCACCGACCGGGTTCGGCTGCCCAACTCGCCGCTGTTGGACGTGGCGGCCTGGCGTGCGGCACTGGCGCGCGCGGGGTTTCCCGAGGCTGCGGCCTGCGGGCTGCCGGGCGAGGCCGATGATGCCCGGCATGGGCAGGCCGTTATCATGGCGCAGCGTGATGGGGCTGCCGTCGCTGCGCGCATGCAGGCGGCGCTTGTGGAAGCTGGGCCGGTGCCCGCTGTGCCGGTTGGGGGGATCGAGGGGCTTGTGCTGGCTGCGGTCGCCGGCGCGTTGACGTTGCCGGTGGCGGAGGTGGATCGCAACGGGCGGTTTTCCGATTACGGGATCGATTCCATCCTTGGCATAAGGCTGGTGGAGACTTTGAACGGGCGGCTTGGGCTGGATTTGCGGCCGACGATCCTGTTCGATCATCCCACCGTTGCGACGTTGTCGCGGCATTTGGCGACGTTGCGGCCGGTTCCGGCTGTCGTGGACGCTGTGGCGGTGCGGCCTTTGCCGGGCGGTGTGACGGATCGTCGGGTTGCGGTTATCGGGCTCGCCGGGCGGTTCGGGGATACGGCGGATCTCGAGGACGTGCGGCGCATGTTGGCCGAGGGGCGGTCGGGGCTGAGTGCGGTGCCGGCGTCGCGGTGGGTTCCGGGTGATCCGGCGCTGCCTGCGGGGGTTGCGGCGGAGGATGCTTTCCTGCGGACCGGGGGGTTCCTGCGTGATGCCGACCGGTTCGATCCGCTGTTCTTTCGTATCTCGGGGGCGGAGGCGGAGCTGACGGACCCGCAGCACCGGGTTTTCCTGACGGAGGCTTGGCGGGCACTGGAGGATGCGGGGTATGGCGAGCAGGCTTTGGACAACACGCGCTGTGGGGTGTTCGTCGGTGCGTATGGCGGCGATTACACGCATCGGATGGCGCAGTTGGGGATTGTTCCGGAGGCGTTTGCCTTCATGGGCAATGCCGCATCCATCCTGGCGGGGCGGATTGCTTATATCCTCAATCTGAAGGGGCCGTGTCTTGCGATCGACACGGCGTGTTCGTCGTCGCTGGTTGCGGTTCATCTGGCGTGTGGGAGCCTGTTGTCGGGGGAGTGCGACATGGCGTTGGCGGGGGGCGTGTTCCTGACGACGACGCCGGGGTTCAACACGGCGGCGGCGAAGGCGGGGATGCTGTCACCGCGGGGGCAGTGCCGGACGTTCGATGCCGGGGCCGACGGGTTCGTGCCGGGCGAGGGGGCTGGGGTCGTGGTGCTGAAGCGGTATGCGGAGGCGGTGGCGGACGGGGACCATATCGACGCCGTCATCCTGGGGACCGCGGTCAACCAGGATGGGCGGACGAACGGGATCACGGCGCCGAGCCCGGAGGCGCAGGCTGCGGTGATCGCCGAGGCGATGGACCGGGCGGGCGTGCACCCGGATGCAGTTGGGCTGATCGAGGCGCATGGCACGGGCACCCGGCTGGGTGACCCGATCGAAATGGAGGGGCTGACCCGGGCGTTCCGGCGCGGCATGCAGGCTGGGGGGACGCAGCGGCGGGGTTATTGCGCGATCGGGTCGATCAAGACGAATATCGGGCATGCGGCGCATGCGGCGGGGGTGGCCGGGCTGTTGAAGCTGATCCTGTCGATCCGGGATGGGCAGTTGTTCCCGTCGCTGAATTTCAGCAGCGAGAACCCGATCCTGCGGTTGGCGGAGACGCCGTTCGTTGTGAACACGGCGCTGCGTCCTTGGGTGGGGACGCGGATCGGCGGGGTGAGTTCGTTCGGGTTCAGCGGGACCAACGCGCATCTGGTGCTGGGTGCCGGGCCGGAACCGGCGGCGCGGGAGGCGGGGTCGGGGGCGGTGCTGATCCCGTTATCGGCGAAGACGCCCGGCGCGTTGCAGGGGCGTATCGCTTTGTTGGCGGGCTGGTTGGCGAGCCATCCCGATGCCGAGTTGCGCGACGTGAGCCGTACCTTGGCGGCTGGGCGGAGTCATTTCGGCTGTCGGTGGTGCGCGGTGGTTGGGAGCGTGGCCGACCTGCATGCTGCTTTGGGGGAGGCGCCGCCGGCCATCCGAGTGGCCGACGCGCATCTGGAGCGGGTTGCGCGGGACTTTTGCGAGGGGGCCGAGATCGACCTGCGGTGGATCGCGGCCGATGGCCGGCGGGTGTCGTTGCCGAGCTATCCGTTCGAGGAGCAATCGTATTGGATCGGCAACCCGTCCGATGCGGTCGTGGGTGCGCCGAAGGCTGCTGTTGCGCCGTTGCCAGCCTTCTCGCCAGCTTTGGTGCCCGTAACGTTTCTGACTGCGCGCTGGATTGGGGCGGCATCCGATTCCGCCGGGTTCGCGGGTGAGGTGTGGCTGATTGGTGGCGATGCTGCGCCGTTTTTGGCGGCGGGCCTGCGGGCGAGTGTGGTCACGTTGGGCGCGCTGCCGTCCCTGCCGCCCGCTGCCGTGGTGTTGTTGCATGATGGCGAGGACGTTCTTCCGGCTGTGGTGGCCATCCTGCGGGCCGTCGATGTGGGCCTGGTTCTGGTTGTCGGGCCGCAGGGCGACGCGGCGCGGCCGCTGGGGCGATCGTTGGCGTTTGCCGGCGGGCGGGTGGCGGTGCGAGTCGTCGATCCTGGTGGGGCCACAGGGGCGGCGCTTGCAGGGATCGTTGCCACGGAGCTGGCTGCGCCGGCTGCGGACCAGGTCCGTTGGGCCGGTTCGGTTCGCCAGGTGCGCCGCATGGTGATCACGCCTGCCCCGGCCGCGCCGGCGCAGGACTGGCGGGGCACCATCCTGATTACCGGGGGTGGCGGGGTGCTGGGCCAACGCTTTGCGCGTGAGGCGGTGCGTCGGGGGGGGCGGGCGGCGCTGATCGGGCGGGGCCCGGAGACGGATGGGCTGCGCTCGCTGTTGGGAGAGCTGGGCGGGCGGGTGCGGTACGATCGGGCCGATGTGACCGATGAGCGGGCGTTGCGGCGGGTGATTGCCGCTGCCGAGGCGCAGATGGGGCCGGTGCGGGGCGTGATCCATGCGGCGGGTGTGGCGGCGCACCGGGTGTTTGCGGAGAGTGGGTGGGACGAATTTGCGCGGGTGCTGGCGCCGAAGCAGGGCGGCGCGCTTGCTCTGGACGCGGCGTTGGGCGGGGCGGAGCTCGACTTCTTTGTTCTGTTCGGGTCGCTGGCGGCGGAGCTGGGTGATTTCGGGCAGGCTGCCTATGCTGCGGCGAACGCGGCGCTGGCGGGGTTTGCGGTGGAGCGGGAGGCGGCACGGGCGGCCGGGAAGCGGCATGGGACGACGGTCGCGATCGAATGGCCGCTGTGGCGCGAGGGCAGGGGGGTGCTGTCGGCGGAGGGCGAGCGGCTTTTCCTGCAGAGTTCGGGCATGCCGTATCTGGAGACGGAGCAGGGGCTGCGCGCCTTCGATGCTGCGTTGACCCTGGGGGCAGCGGCGGTTGCGGTTGTGCCCGGTGGGCGGGCCGTGGCCGAACATTTCTTTCCAGCCCCGGAGGCCCGGCCGATGCGTGCGCCCGCCATATTGCAGGATGAGATCACCGGGCTGGTTGCCGATTTGCTGAAGCTCGATCGGGGCCGGTTGGAGCCGCACACGGGTTTTGCGGAGTTCGGGTTCGACTCGATCGCGCTGAAGAGTTTTGCCAACGCGCTGTCGAGCCGCTTCGGCATTGCCGTGACGCCGGCCGTGTTTTTTGCTCATGGCACGATCGCCGCCTTGGCCGCGCATCTTGCGGCCGAGTATCCGGGGGCGGTGCCGGTCGTTCGTGTCGAGGCCGCGGCCGTGGCGACTGCGGTGTCGGCACCGCTGGTCCCGGTGCAGCCTGCGTCGGACGACGCTGTCGCGATCATCGGCATGGCGGGACGGTTCCCGGGGGCACCGGACCTCGACAGTTTCTGGCGCAACCTTGAGTCCGGATTCGATGCGATCCGGGCGATGCCGCGGGAGCGTGGCGCGAGCCGGGACGTGCGGGCGGGGTTCCTGGACGATGTGGCAGGGTTCGATGCCGGGTTCTTCCGCATCCCCCAGCGCGAGGCGATGCTGATGGACCCGCAACACCGGCTGGCGCTGGAGACGGTGTGGCAGTGCGTGGAGAATGCGGCGCTGTGCATGGACGCGTTGGCGGGGCGGTCGGTCGGCGTGTTCTTCGGGCAACAGGTGAACGAGTATGCGGCTCTGCTGCCATCGCGCGACGAGGGGCGGGCGCAGGCGACGCTTGGTAATATCGCGGCCATGCTGCCGAACCGGATTTCGTTCCAGTTCGACTTCCGCGGGCCCAGCGAGGCGATCGACACCGCGTGTTCTTCGGCGCTGGTTGCGGTGCATCGCGCTGCGGTGGCGGTGGCGCGGGGCGAGTGCGAGATGGCGGTGGCGGGCGGGGTGAGTTTGATCCTGTCCGAGGAGAATCTGGTCAGCACGCAGCGGCTGGGCATCCTGTCGCCGGACGGGGTGTGCCGGGCCTTCGATGCGGGTGCGAACGGGTATGTGAAGGGCGAGGGTGTCGGGGCCGTGCTGCTGAAGCCGCTGTCGCGCGCGCTGGCGGATGGCGATCCCATCCATGCCGTGATCCGCGGGAGTGCGACGAATCATGGTGGGCGGGCGCATTCGCTGACGGCGCCGAATGCGGGGGCGCAGGCGGATGTGATCGTGGCGGCCCTGACTGCTGCCGGGCTGGGGTCCGACACCATCGGGTATGTGGAGGCGCATGGGACCGGCACGGAGCTTGGCGACCCTGTCGAGGTCATGGCGCTGAAGGCCGCGTTCGCGCGTGCGGCGTCCGGCACTGTTGCGCAGCCGCGGACCCGGCTGGGAACGCTGAAGCCGGCGATCGGGCATCTGGAGCCGGCTTCGGGGATTGCCGGGTTGCTGAAGGTGGTGCTTGCGTTGCAGCAGCGGATGCTGCCGGCGACGCTGCATTTCTCGCGGTTGAATCCGCATATCCAGCTTCAGGACACGCCGTTCGCGATTGCGGAGCGGCTGGCGCCGTGGTCGGCGCTGCGGGATGGGACGGGGACGGCGTTGCCGCGGCGGGCTGGTGTCAGTTCATTCGGGTTTGGCGGCAGCAACGCCCATGTGGTGGTCGAGGAGGCGCCGGTGAGGGCGGAGGCGGTTGCGTCTGCGGCGCCTGTGCTGCTGTTGCTGTCGGCACCGGATCGGGAGCGGCTGGCGGCGCTGGTGGCGGCGGTCGCGGTCGATGTGCGCGCGCGGCCGGGCCTCGATGTCGCCGGGATTGCTGCGACGTTGATGGTTGGCCGCCGGGCGATGCGGAGCCGGCTTGCGTTCATTCATCGCCCTGGCGACCATCTGCCGGCGCGGCTGGCCGAGGCCGCATGCGCGATGGACGGGGCCGGCGTGGCCGAGACTTGGGTGGGCGATGCCGGCGCCGTTCGGGCCGACGCCGAAGCTGCGGCTGCGCATGCCGAGTTGTTCCGCAATGAGCGGCTGGGCGCTCTGGCGGCCTTGTGGGTGCAGGGCGAGGCGATCGACTGGCGTTCGCTGTTGGGGCGGGTGGCAGGCCGCATATCCTTGCCGGGAATGCGGTTTGCGCCGACGCGGTGCTGGTTCGATGCGCCTGTTCCCGCCGCGGCCGTTCACGGCCTGGCGGTTCTTGTGGCGCCCGGCCCTGTTTTGGCCCTGGAACCTGCCGCCGCCCTGCCGGCGCCGGTGATAGCGGCGTCCCGGGCTGTGGAGGAGACGATCCGCGAGCGTCTGCTCCGCATGGTTGCGGATGCGCTTTATCTCGATCCCGGCGCCATCGATGCTGCCGCGAGCTTCGGCGATCTGGGGCTGGACAGCATTCTTGCCGTCGAGTTGACGCGCGAGGTGAATATTGCGTTTGGGACCTGTCTGCAGGCCGCCCGGCTTTATGACCATGCGTCCATCGATGCCCTTGCGGCGCACTTGTCTGGTGCGGAGCGGGTTTTCGTTGCACCTTCGGAGCCTGCATTTGTCGAGATCGCACCCGCTGCGGACGAGGCCATCGTCGATCAGTTGCGGGCGATGCTGGCCGGTGCGCTGTTCATGGACGCGGCGGCGATCGATCCCCATGCGGGGTTCATGGACCTCGGGCTCGATAGTATCCTTGCGGTCGAGTTCACCAAGTCGATCAACGACGCGTTCGGCGCCGGGCTTAAGGCCGCCCGGCTTTATGACCACCCCGATCTTGCCTCGCTTGCGGCCTTCCTCGATGCCCAGCGCGGACAGCCAGCCAGCGCGCCGACGGAGGGTGTTGTTTCGGTGCTCGTTGCCCGAGTTGCCGCGGCGACCGGGCGGGCGGTGCTGCTCGATACACCGTTGGCCGACATCTCGCTGGAGCCGGCGCAGGCCGTTGCCTTGCTCGATGCGTTGAATGCCGAGTTCGGCTGTGCCGTGAGCCCGGACGAGGTCGGGCGATGCCGGGATTTGCAGGCGGTGGCCGCCCTGGTGCGCCCGCGGGGTTCATCGGCACCGGCGGCCGTGCCCGTGCTGGCGCAGCCGAATGTGGTTCCCATGGGGGGGGGCAGTTCTGGCGTGGGTCTGGCGGCCTTCTGGGTGCACGGGGCGACGGGCGACGTTGGCTGGGTCGTGAAGTTCGCGCGGTCGCTGGACCCGGGTTTGCGCAGCTTCGGGCTGGAGGCGCCGGGCCTCGATGGCCGGACGGCGCCGCTTGCGAGTATCCAGGCGCTGGCTGCTGCGCATGCTGCGGCGATCGTTCGGACCCATCCGGCTGGGCCGGTTACGATCGGCGGCTATTCGGCGGGCGGTGCGATTGCGTTCGAGGTGGTGCGGCTGCTGTTGCAGCAGGGCCGGGTTGTTCGGCGGCTGGTGCTGATCGATGCGCCGGCGCCGGGCAACCCGGCCGTGCCGATGATGCAGGCCGCTTATGGCGAGGGATATGTCTATCTTGTCGCAGCCAACTGGATGGCTCGGCTGTGGGATGCGCCGGCGGTGACGGCGCCGATGCTGGCGGGGCTGTCCAAGGCTGCGATGCTGGACCGGGTGGTCGCGCATCTGGAGCCTTCGGCGCCATCGCCTGTGGCGGCGGCCGGGCTACGGGATGGATTGGTGGCGTTGGATGCCGTGGGGTGGGCGATCGGCGCTGCGTTGTGCAGCCATCGACCCGATCCGCTGCCGATGCCGGTCGATACGTTGTTCGTTGCGTGCCGGCATGGGATGCGGGGGCCTGAGAATCCGTTCGGGCTGCCGGAGTGTCTTGAGGCGGAGACGTATCGGGAGGGGTGGGACGCCTTGCTGACGGGTTCGGTGCAGACGCTGGAGCTGGAGTGTGACCATTTCCGGGCGGTTTCGGATCCGTTTGCGGGTCAGATCGCTGCGGCTTTGGGTAATCCGGACGCGTTGGCGGCGGAGTAGGGTTGTTTGTGCTTTTGCTTTGCGCGCGACGGTCTGGAAAGAGGAAGTAGTCGACACCATGGGCACGGAGAAGAATAGGAGAACACTAAGGGGGATGGTTTTGTTGTTCGGCTGATTGTTTGATTTTTGATGATGGTGACGGTGCGCTGGGGGGCGGAAGAAAGAATTATTTACCACGGGGGAATACGCGGAAGAGTAGACGCGGGCTTGTGTTGGGTGGGCGGTTTTGGATGGAATGCCCCTGCGGTGTGCGGGTCAGTTTTGATGTTTTCTGTCGCTTATGCCGTGTCGATTGGTTTGCGGGCAGACACTACGATGTAGTCCAGTGCTGCGAAGGGGTTGGGGATGGCGTGGCGCATTGCCAGGCGGAGCAGGGGGTGCATGGCGGCCTTGGCGGCTGGTTCGTCGAGGCGCTCGCGCATTCGGTTGAGGAAGGCAGGGAAGACCTGGTCCCGGATGGAGCGGAGTTCGATTGACTGGAAGCCGATTTCGGCGAGGATTTCGCGGTATTTGGTGATGCCGTAGACGTTGGCTTGGGGGATTTGGGTGCTCCATCGCTCCATGGCGCCGCGGAGGCCGCCGGTGAGGACGCGGCCGTTGCGTTCCAGGGGGAGCATGTCGATGATGCCGAGGCGGCCTCCTGGTCGGAGGAGGCGCCAGGCCTCGCGCAGGAAGCCGGCGCGGGTGTCGAAGTGGAAGGCTGCTTCGAGGGAGATGACGGCGTCGAAGGCGGCGTCGGGCTCGGGCACGGCGGTGGCGGAGGCGTGGAGGTATTCGATGCCGGGGGCCGGGTTGCGGAGGCGGGCTTCGTCGACCTGCAGGCGGGTGACGTTGACTGCGACGATGCGGGCGGGGGCGCGGGTGCGGGCGATGTGGACGTCCTGGTCGCCGAAGCCGCAGCCGGCGTCGACGAGCTTGTCTCCGGGGGCGATCTGTGCGGCGTCGGCGAGGACGTCGACGAGGGCTTCGGCGGCCGTGCGGTAGTCTTTTGTGTTGGCCCAGTAGCCGCAGTTGAGGAAGGTGCAGTCGTCTGCCATGCGGTTCTTGGTGCCCATGAACTCGTAGCAGAGGTCGGCACGGTTGCGGCCGCGGGCGACGAGCAGGCGGGCGACGAGGCCCAATGCTGAGATTGCCGGGCGGGCGGTGGCGGTGGCGGCTTCGGTGGTTGTGCCCATGCTGTGCTTCCTGGCCCTTTGCGAGATCGAGGGTAACGCGGAACGCGGGCAGGGCACACCCTACCCGTGCGGCGGCGCACCGGTTACGATTGTCGTGTCAGGGATGAGGGTGAGCATGGCGTTACCGCCAGGGCCGGGATTGGGCCTGCTGCAGACGCTGCGCTATGTGCAGAATCCCTATCCCGTGCTGCGGGGATATGCGGCGCGGTATGGCGACATCTTCACGGTGCGGACCGGGCGGACGGTGGTGATGACGGGGCGGCCGGAGTTGATCCGGCGGATCATCGGGGCGCCGACCGAGCAATATGGATTGATCAAGGAGAGCGGGTCGAAACGGGTGTTCGGGACGGCGGGGATGATGAACCGGGCTGGGCGGGACCTGCGACGGGACCGGCGGCTGATCATGCCGCAGTTCCAGGGCGAGACGCTGACGGACCTGGGGGGGATGATGCGGCAGGCGACGCTGGACGCGATGTTGGGGTGGGCGCCGGGGCATGCGTTCCGGATGCATGACGAGGCGATGACGGTGGCGCTGGACGTGATACTGCGCACGGTGTTCGGGGCGCAGGACGATGCGGAGCTGCAGGCTTTCCGCGATGCCGTGCGTGGGTTCAGCGAGGCGTTCGGGTCGAAGGCTTTCCTGCTATCGGCGGCGTTCCGGATCGAGGGGGATGCGTGGCCGCCGTATCGCCGGCTGGAGGTGGCTCGCAACGGGTTAGTGGTTTTGTTGCTGCGGGCGATCGGGCGGGCGCGGGAGGATGGGCGTGGGCTGCTGGGGCGGTTGGCGGCGGCGCGATATGACGATGGGAGCGGGCTTTCGGATGAGTCTCTGGTGGATAACCTGCTGACGACGCTGGTTGCGGGGCATGAGACGTCGGTTCTGTCGCTGTGCTGGGCGATGTTTTGGTTGCATTACCATTCCGGGTGCCTCGATCGTCTGCGGGCTGAGTTGGACACGCTGGGGGGGGATGCGTCGCCGGCGGAGGTTGCGGCCTTGCCGTATCTGGATGCCGTGGTGCGGGAGACGCTGCGGCTGTGGCCGGCGGTGGCGGACATCAACCGGGTACTGGCGCAGCCGATGGAGCTGGGGGGGTATATGTTGCCGCCGGGGACGGTGGTGGCGGGGGCGACTGCGATCCTGCACTACGACCCGGCGCTTTATCCGGAGCCGGAGCGGTTCGACCCGGGGCGGTTCCTCGGCCGCAAGTTTGCGGCGTGGGAGTATACGCCGTTCGGGGGTGGCGAGCGGATGTGCCCGGGGGCGCAGTTCTCGGCGTTCGAGTTGAAGATCATCCTGGGCACGCTGCTGCGAGGCGGGCGTTACACGCTGCTGGAAGACGGTATCCCGGAGGTGAAGCGGCTGGGGTTCCTGATGGCGCCCAAGACGGGGGTGCGGCTGCGTTATGAGGGTGTGCGCTGACGTGGCGGATTTTGCATGGTAGCTTCGGGCGGTTCAGCGGGAGCGAGCATGTCCGACCCAGGTGCATCCGCGTCCAGCACGCGTCCGCGGCAACGGATCGATCCGGTCGTGGTGCGGTATTCGTTGGAGGACACGTCTGCGCGGATGGTGCATCTGCGGCCGACCGATCTGGTCAACGAGATGGAGCGGGGGGCGCTGGAGTTCGGGCCGGCGCCTTTGCTGGGGCGGGCCGCCACCTTGCGGATGGTGTTGCGGCTGTTCGGGTATCTGTTCCGGGTTGCGGTTCGCAAGCTGACCGGCGCGTACAAGCCGCAGCAGGCGGCTGTTGAATTGCGCAGCATGTTCGAGGATTTCGGGGGGCTGTGGGTCAAGATGGGGCAGCTGATCTCGCTGCGGTCCGATCTGTTGACCCGGGAGTTCTGCGACGAGATGGACAAGCTGCAGCACCGGGCCATTGGGTTTTCACCGGAGCAGTCGGTGGCGTTGATCGAGGCTGATCTGGGGCAGAGCATCGGGGAGGTGTTCGAGAGCTTCTCGCCCATTCCGTTTGCGGCGGCGTCCATTTCGCAAGTGCATCTCGGGCGGTTGCGCAAGGGCGGTGCGGACGTGGTTGTGAAGGTGCTGCGGCCTGGCATCCGGCAGGTGTTCGAGCGGGATTTTGCCGTGCTGCGGTTTCTGGCGCGGCTTGCGAACATGTCGGCCAAGATGCGGATGGCGGATTTGGGTGGGGCCATCGAGGAGCTGGCGCAGATCATCGAGGAGGAGACGGATTTCCGCTACGAGGCGTCGCACATGCGGCACATGCGCAAGATTACGCGCGAGCAGGGCGTGATCGTGCCGCGGGTGTATCGGCACTTGTCCACGAAGAACGTGCTGGTGTCCGAGTGCATCTGGGGCGTGTTGATGTCGGATTTCATCCGCATCAAGCAGACCGATCCGGGCCGGTTGCGCACTTGGTGCGAGGAGAACGACGTCGATCCCGTTGAGGTGGGCGAGCGACTGTTCCTGTCGTTCCTGCGGCAGTTGATGGAGGAGAATTTCTTCCATGCCGACCTGCATCCCGGCAACATCATCCTGCTGCGGAATGGGCGGGTTGCGCTGATCGACCTTGGTAGCGTTGGGACCGTCGACAAGGAGTTCCTGATGATCTACCGCTCCATGCTGCGGGCGCTGGGGCAGAAGGACTTTGCGAAGGCGGTGGATCTGCAGCTACGGATGACGCCGAACCTGAAGCACACGGGATTGCAGGAGCTGCGGCAGGAGCTGGTGCGGCATTATCGCGTGTGGTCCGGGCGGGCGGCGATCGACAGCCTTCCGTATCATGAGCGAAATGTGCTGGCGAGCAGCAACGAGGCGGGGCGGATCCTGTTCAAGTTCGGGGCGACGCAGAGCTGGGATCTGTTGAAGCTGGGGCGCAGCTGGGCGACGTTGGATGCGTCGATGAACCATCTGGTTCCGCGGATGAACTACCTGAACATGTTCAGGATGTATTTCAACGACGCGTCGCGGCGGGGGCTGCGCAAGGCGTTGAGTTTCGACGGGATCCGGCGTGGGATCGCCGAGCCTTTTCTGATGATCCAGGAATACAACATGACGCTGGGTCCATTGCTGCGCAAGCGCGTGCTGGCGTTGCAGGCGACGGCTTCGAAGCTGTCGCGCGTGGGGGCGATCATGGCGAAGGTGTGCCAGTGGGGGACTACGGCGGGACTGATTGTGCTGATCTACAACTATTTCCGCAGAAGCCATGTGCCGATAGAAAGCGTGCGCGACGGGTGGGTCGACACCGTGCTGGTCAAGGCGATGCCGAACGTGAACGAGTTCTGGTGGACAGTGATGATTCCGGTGGGGATTTTGTTGCTTTGGGCGTTTCGTCGCATGCGGGTGGAGCTGCAGGCGCGGGACGAGTAGGGGGTGGGCTGGATGTGTCAGGCTGCGGCTTTCTCGATTTCCTTGCATAGCCGGCTGAGCACCTGGCCCGGACCGATCTCGGTGAAGGCCGGGTTGGGCTCGGCCAGAAGGTAGCGGATTGTTTCGGTCCAGCGGACGGGGGAGTCGATCTGTTGGGCGAGTGTTCCGGCGATGGCGGCATCGCGATAGGGCAGGGCGGTGACGTTGGCGATGACGGGCAGCATGAGGGGTTTGAAGGCGGTTTCGGCCAGGGTGGCGGCGAAGGCTTCGCGCACGCCGCGCATGTGGCGGGAGTGGAAGGCGGTTCGCACCTTTAGCGGCATCGCTACGCCGCCGGCGGCCTCGATGAAGGGTGTCAGGCGGTCGAGGTCGGCGACTGGGCCGGCGAGGACGGTTTGCGAGGGGGAGTTGAGGTTGGCGATGTCGACGTCCTCGAAGCGCTGTTCTTCGATGATGGAGCGCAGGCGGTCGATGGGGAGGCGCAGGACTGCCGCCATGCCGCCGCCTTCGATGGCGCCCATCAGGGCCCCGCGCTGCTGGACGAGGCGCAGGCCGGTGGCGAAGTCGAAGGCCTCGGCGGCGAAGAGGGCGGCGTATTCGCCGAGGGAGTGGCCGGCGACGAAATCGGGTGTGGTGGCGTCGTCCTGGGTGCGGGCCAGCCAGGTCAGTGCGCAGACGGTGTAGAGGGCGGGCTGGGTGAATTCGGTGCGGTTCAGGCGGGTGCCGTCGTCTTCGAGGCAGAGCTGTTCGATCGAGTAGCCGAGGACGGCATCCGCCTGGCGCAGCAAAGCGGGGAAGCGGGGGAAGATGTCTCGGCCCATGCCGCGGATTTGCGATCCCTGTCCGGGGAAGAGGTGGATGGCCGTCATGCGAAGATCTGGTCCATGGTGCGGAGATTGTGGCCGAACTGGTTGATGGCGGGAAGCGCGTCGGTGCGGGGGCCGAGCACCTGTTTGGTGAAGGTGGCGAGGGTTCCGGTCGGGCCGGCCTCGATGAAGCGGCAGGGGCCGGCGGCGGCGAGGCGTTGGAGGGTTTCGGCGAAACGGATTGGCTTGCGTGCCACGTGCCAGAAATGATCGGGTGGGATGGGGTCGATGGGGCCCGTGGTCATGGCGGAAACGATGGGATACTGGGCCGGGTTGCGGGGCAGGGTTGCAGCGAGGGCGCGCAAGCCTGGTCCGGCGGCGTCGATGAACGAGGCATGGAAGCCGTATTTGACGGGCAGGCGGGCGAAGGCGATTTCATGGGCTTCGAGTAGCGTCGTGAGTGGCGGGAGGGCGGCGGGGGGGAGCGAGACGACGAAGTGGCGGGGGGAGTTGACGGCGGCGAGCTCGCAGGGGGCGAAGGCGGGGAGGGTTTTGAGGGTCTGCCAATCTCCGAGGACGGCGAGCATGATTCCGGGGGGCAGGGTTGCCTCGATGAGGCGGGCGTTGGCCAGAAGGAGGGGGAAGGTGTCTTCGAGCGGGATGACGCCGGCGACGACGGCGGCGATTGTTTCACCGAAGCTGTAGCCGAGCAGGACGTCCGGTTGCAGGCCGCGGGCCAGCAGGGTTTGGGCGAGGCTGTAGCCGACCGCCAGGAGGCAGGCGGTGCTTTCGAACTGTCGGTCGAAGGCGTCGCTTTCGGACATGGGGCGGCCGAGGATGACCTGGCTGACAGTTTGGCCGGCGATGGGTCCGGCGGCGGCGTCGCAGCGGTCCATGGCGGCGCGGTAGGCCGGTTCGTTCTCGTAGAGCTGGCGGCCCATCTGGTAGTATTGTGCACCCTGGCCGGGGAACATCAGGATGGTGCGGGGGGGGATCGTGCTCACGGCGACAAGGCTAGACGGGTTCGTGGGCGTGGGACAGGCCGTGGTGCGGTGGGTGGCGTGCGACGTGGTGCCCGATCGTTGGCTGGCGGCGCTTGACCGGGCGGAGCAGGGGCGGGCGGGGCGGTTTCATTTTGCCGCCGACCGCGCGTCGTATATCGCCGCGCATGCGTTGGGGCGGCATATGCTGGCCATGGCGGGTGGGCTGCCGGCCGCGGATTGGCGCTTTTGCGCCGGGCCGTTCGGCAAGCCGGAGGTCGATCCGGGGCTGGGGCGGCCTTCGTTGCGGTTCAACCTATCGCATACGCGGGGCATGGCGGCGTGTATCGTTGCCCATGACATGGAGGTGGGCGTGGACGTCGAGGCGCTGGATCGCAGGAATGACGGGCTGGCGATCGCTGACCGGTTCTTTCGGCCCGAGGAGGCTTGTTTGATCGATGGGCCGCGGGCGTTTTTGCGTTTGTGGACCTTGAAGGAGAGCGTGATGAAGGCGACCGGGGAGGGCTTTCACCTGCCGCTGGATGCGTATGCGGTGACGCTCGAGCCGCCTGGGGTGCGGTTTGCCGAGGGTGAGCGCGGGCCTTGGTCGTTCCATCAGCAGGATGCGGGCGCCGGGCACCTGGTTACCGCTGCGGCGCGGGCGCCCGGCGTAGTGTTCGACTGTGCGGCTGTGGATGCCGATGCGATGGGGGCGGCATGACGGTGCAGCTGCAGCTCGACGCGGACGTCGCGTTCGCGGACGTTGTTCGTTTGTTCATCGAGCGGGGAGCCGGGCCGGTTCTGGGCATGGATGCGGTCATGCACCTGGCTCGTGCTGGGGAGGAAACCTTTACCTATGTGGCGGAGCGGTCGCCGGGCACGGCTGTGCGGTTCACGCTGGATGCGAAGCGGCATGCCGGGACGCTGGAGGTCGCGTTCGACGGGGTGGCGATCTCGCCGGGGTCGTTCAACCTGACTTTTGCGGTCGATCTGGAGGACGAGCTGCAGATGGATCTGCCGCTGCTGCTGGCGGCGCGGTCGGTGGATCGGTTCGACCTTGCGATCGAGCCCGGGGACAAGGTGGTGATCCGGCTGCGGCGTGACCGCGCGTATCCGCCGGCCGCGCCGGTCGTGCCGCCTGTCGTGGCCGGCGAGGGGCCGTGGCGGATGGAGGCGGGGTCTGCGGAGTTATTGGGGTATGTGGGCGGGGTGCTGGCGGCGGCTGTCGACCCGGCGCTGTTGCCTGGTTTTGCCCGCACGCCCGCTCGGCTGGCGGACATGGCTGCGGCTGGCGAGGTGGCGAGTGTTCTGGCGGTGAACGCGGCCGGGCAGGTGGGTGGGGTGCTGCTGTGGCTGGTGGAGGCCGGGCACAAGGTGATCCGGTTCTTTGGGCCGTATGTGCTGACGACGGAGGGGCGGGCGGCGGTGGCGGAGGCGCTGGTGGATGCGTTCATCGGAACGGTGTCGCGCAGCCAGGCGCATGGGCTGTTCAGCCAGCATGTGACGGAGGACCTGCCGGGGGAGTATTTCGAGGAGTTGGGGACGCTCGAGGGGCCCGGGCATCCGATCCCGGCGGTTTATCGGGGCCTTCAAGAGGATCACGCCGCAGCCGTCTGGGCGGACCCGGCGATCATGCCGTTCCTGGAGCAGAAGCACGCCGAGCTGGCGTTGGGGCGGGAGATCAGGATGGTGCTGCCGCCGGTGTCGGGGGCGGCAGTGCTGTCGGTGGCGTTCGACCGGGCTCGGGGGTCGGCGAGCATGCGGCCCATTCTGGCTGGGACGGATGCGGGGGCGGTCGTTGCGGCGCATGTGGAGTTGCTGCGTGACGAGGCGATTTTGTTGGCAGTGCTGGATCTGGGGCGGCCTATCGATGCGACGTTCATTCCGTCGCTGCTGGGGGCGGGGTTCGTGCCGCGGTTCGTGCTGCCGATGGCGGCGACCGGGGACGTGCTGGTGCTGCAGCGGAGCCGGGTGTGAGTGCCGCGCCGCCGCTGGACTGGTTGGTTCCAGACTATGTGAAGGCGTTCACCGCGTATGTGCCGAGTCGGCCGGACGATGAGCTGAAGCGGCTGTATAAGATCGATCGGCTTTATCGGCTGAACAACAATGAGAATCCTTTGGGGCCGCCGCCGGCTGCGGCTGCTGCGCTGGCTGCGACGCCGCCGGCTTCTTTGGCGGTCTATCCGAGTGGGGATTGCTATCATCTGCGGCACCGGATTGCGGCGGTGTGCGGGGTTGGGGCGGACCAGGTGCTGGTGGGAAACGGCGCCAATGAGGTGATCGCGTTTGCGATCAATGCATTTTGCGAGCAGGGGGATTCCATCGTCACGGGGGATCGGACGTTTGCCGTTTACGAGTGGGTGGCGACGTTCACGGGCATCGAGGCGCGGCTGGCGCCGTTGCGGGACTGGGCGTTCGATCCGCAGGCGATGCTGGACGCTATCGGTGAGCGGACGAAGATCGTTTTCATCTGCAATCCCAACAACCCGACCGGGACGTATTGGAGCCGGGCGGTGCTGGAGGCGTTCCTGGACCGGATCGGGGGACGGCAGATCGTCGTACTGGACGAGGCTTATGGCGAGTTCGTGACGAAGCCCGATTTTCCCGACGGGATTTCGATGATCGAGCGGCATCCCAACCTGGTGGTGTTCCGGACGTTCTCGAAGATGTACGGGCTGGCCAATCTGCGGATCGGCTACATGGTCGGAAGTGCCGCGGTGATGGAGGTCGTGCGGCGGACCTGCGTGGTCTATTCGGTAAACGGGATCGCGCAGAGTGCGGCGCTGGCGGCCTATGGCGACGTGGCGCATGTGGCGCGGACCAATGCCGTGGTCGCGGAGAGCCGGCGGTTCGTGGTGGAGGCGCTGGAGGGGCTGGGGGTGTCGTTCCTGGCCAACGAGGCAAATTATATCATGCTGCGGCTGCCGATGAGCGACACTTTGGCGCACCGGCGGCTGATGGCGGCGGGGGTCATGGTGCGGGCGATGACGGGGTTTCGTTATCCTAATTATATCCGGGTTTCGTTGGCGTTGCCGGAGGCCATGGAGCGGTTTGTCGAGGGGGTGGCGGGGTTGGTGCGGCGGTGAAGTTGTAGGCGGCGGGTAGCACCGGCTACACCGCCGGCGGCGGCCAATCCCCGGCCTCGGGCTATTTTCAGGGGCCGTCATTTTGGTTTTGCGGAACGGGGCCCTCACCCAACCCTTTTTCAAGGGAGAGGACTATTCGGCCGCGACCGGCATGGGAGCGGCGCCGGGGATCTCGACGAGGTGCTTGCGTTGCTTGCGCGAGATTAGGGTGTAGCAGGCGGGGACCAGGAAGAGGGATACGAGGGTGCCGAGGAGCATTCCGCCGACGACGACGGCGCCGAGGTCGCCGCGGCTGCGGGCGCCGGGTCCGACGGTGATCAGGAGGGGGACGGCGCCGAGGACGGTGGCGGTGGTGGTCATGAGGATGGGGCGGAGGCGGACCATGGCGGAGTGGATGACGGCGTCGCGGAGTTCGCGGCCGTCGTCACGGAGCTGGTTGGCGAATTCGGTGATCAGGATGCCGTTCTTCGCGACCAGGCCGATGAGGGTGATGATGCCGATGAAGCTGTAGGCGTTCAGCGAGCCGTCGTTGACGACGAGGCCCAGCAGGGCGCCGGTCATGGAGACGGGGACGACGACGAGCACGATGACGGGGTCGCGGAAGCTTTCGAACTGCGCGGACAGCACGAGGTAGATGAACACGATCGCCAGGACGAAGATCAGTCCGACGGCGGCATTGGCCTGTTTGAGCGAGCGGGATGGGCCGTTGAAGTCGACCTGGGTTCCGGGCGGCATGATGAGCTTGGCCTGTGCTTCCATGGCGTCAAGCACCTGGCTCAGGGAGTAGCCGTTCGCGACCGAGCCGGAGATCGTGGCGGCGCGGAGCTGTTGGAAGTGGGGCAGCGAGCTGGCGCCGACCGTTTCTTTCGGGCGAACGACCAGGGATAGTGGGGCGACCTGGTTGTTGGCGCCGCGGATGTAGATGTTGTTGACGACGTCGGCGTTGCGGCGGTCGCGGTTATCGACCTGCAGCAGGACCTTGTACTGTTCGCCGTTCCAGCCGAAGAACCCGGCCTGCTGACCGCCCAGGAAGGCATTGAGGGTTTGTCCGATGCGCGCGATGTCGAGCCCGAGGTTGGCGGCCAGGGGGCGATCGATGCCGATCTCGACCTTACGGGTGTTGAGGTCGAGGTCGAGCGAGGGTTCGACGAGGCCGGGGTAGGTTCGGGCCCAGTCCTGGAGCTTGCCGGCGGTGGCGGCGAGCTCCTCGTAGGTGCCGGTCGATTTCAGGACGAACTGGACCGGAGGCGCGCTGCCTCCGGCGAGTGGGTTGGGGTCGATGATGTTGAAGCGGGCGCCGGGAATTTTTTGCAGCTCGGGCAGGATGCGGTCGCCGATCTGCTGTGCCGTGGCGTGGCGGTCGGCCCAGGGTTTCAGGAGGAGGAAGCCGTAGCCCTCGTTGGGTGCGGAGAGGCCGTTCAGGATCATGGAGCCGCGGGCCTCGGGGACGGTTGCGAACTGCTTGCCGATGACCGAGGTGAGCAGTCGCATGTAGCCGTTGGTGGCGTCGGTGGGGGCGGCGAACTTCACGAAGACGTAGCCTGGGTCGTCGACGGGTGCGAACTCGCCGCGCAGCGTGCCGGCGACCTTGAGGCCGCCGACGAAGGCGAGGGCGGAGACGAGGATGACCAGCCATCGCATGCGCAGTGCGCCGGAGAGCACGTGGCCGTAGCCGCGAGCGAGCGCGTCGAAGAAGCGGTCGATGCGGACGGCGACGCCGCCCGGGCGCTTGGCGCGGAGGATGCGCGAGCACATCATGGGCGAAAGGGTGCGCGAGATGAAGCCGGAGAGGACGACGCCGGCGGCGAGGGTGAAGGCGAACTCACGGAAGAGGTTGCCCAGCAGACCCGGGACCAGGCCGATCGGCAGGTAGACGGAGGCGAGGGTCAGGGTGGTGGCGACGATGGCGAAGCCGATTTCGCGGCTGCCGATGAAGGCGGCGGTCATGGGGTCGCGGCCTTCGTCGATATGGCGCTGCACGTTCTCCACGTCGACGATGGCGTCGTCGACCACGAGGCCGACGGCCAGGACCATTGCGAGCAGGGTGAATGTGTTGAGACTGTAGCCCATGACGAACATGAAGCCGAGCATGCCGATCAGCGATAGCGGGATGGTCACTACCGTCACGAAGGAGGAGCGAAGCGAGGCCAGGAACAGCAGGATGACGCCGATGACCAGGGCGACTGCGATCAGGATGGTGTCCTTGACCTCGGAGACGGAGATCTCGATCACCGTGGAGCGGTCGAACGCGACGGAGACGTCGACGCCCTGGGGCACGAGGCCTTGCAGGGTGGGCAGCAGGGCGCGGACCTCGCGTGCGACATCCAGCGGGTTGGCGCTGGATTGCGGCAGCACGCCGACGGCGACGCCGTTCGAGTTGTTGAGGGCGACCGAGTTGTCCTCGCTTTCGGGCCCCACCTCGACCGTGGCGACGTCGTCCAGCTTGACTTCGTTGTTGTCCGAGCCGCGGCGGACGACGATGTCGCGGAACTGCTCGGGCCGGGTCAGGCTGGTGTTGGCGACGACGAGGGCGCGCCGACCGGCTTGCTCCAGCGTGCCGGAGGGGACGGCGATGTTTTGCGCCAGGATGGCGTCGTTGACGTCGCTGGCGGTGACGTTGTGGCCGGCCAGCGCCTCGGGCTTCAGCCAGATGCGGATGGCGTAACGGCGCTCGCCAAGGGTTTGTACTGCTGCGACGCCGTCGACCGAGGAGAGGGCGGGGCGCATGACGCGGCTGACCACCTCGGTGAGTTCCATGGGCGTGAGCTGGGAGGAGGTCAGCGAGAGATAGATGATGGGGACGGAATCGAGGCTGAGTTGGGCGACGGTTGGGGACAGGACGTCCTTCGGCAGGATGTTGCGCAGGGCGCCGACCTTGTCGCGGACCTGGTTCACGGCATCGAGGGAGTTGGTGCCGACCTTGAACCCCACCTGGATGGCGCTCATGCCCTGGGTGCTGGTGGAGACGACGGTGTCGATGCCGCCGATCGCTGCGATGGCCTGCTCGATCGGGGTGGTGACGGTGCGCTCGATGAGGTCGGGAGCGGCGCCGGGGTAGACGGTCGAGACGGAGACGTAGGGCAGGTCGAAGGCGGGGAGGTCGCGAATGGTCAGCCGGGTGAGGCCGAGGATGCCGACGAGTGCCAGCAACAGGTTGATGACGATCGTGAACACCGGCCGGCGAATGAACAGGTCGGAGACGGAGTGCATAGGCTAACCGGGCTCGGGCGGCGGCGGCGGAAGGCGGTCATAGATCGAGATGCGGCGCCCGTCATCGAGGTTGAACTGGCCGACGGTGACGAGCAGGTCTCCCGGTGCCACGCCTTCGAGCAGTTCGATGCGGTCGATCATCTGTAGGCCGACCTTGACGGTGACCTTGCGAACCCGGTCGCCGTCCACCTTGAACACGTAGGCGCCGGTTAGGGTGTATTGCACCGTGCCGGGACGCACGACGATGGCGTCGAGCTTGCGGCCGATCACGAGGCCCACGCGGGCGAACAGGCCGGGGGGCAGCTGCTCGGGATCGTTGGCGAGCTCGCCGCGGATTTCGATGTCGCGGTCGTTGAGGTCCGGCCGGGTGTCGATCAGCGCGACCTTGCCGGTGTAGACGCGGCCTGGTTGGGCGTCGACCTCAAGGCGGATGGTCTGGCCCAGGGCCAGGCGGGGGTAGTAGCGTTCGGGGACGTGGAAGCTGAGGCGGAGGAGGGTGCGGTCCTCGAGCCAGGCGAGGGTCTTGCCGACGGCGACGTATTCGCCGAGTGCAAACAGCTTCTGACCGATTACGCCCTTGAACGGGGCGCGCAGGCTCAGCAGGTCGAGGTTAGCCTTGCGGACCGCCACGTCGCTTGCGGCGCTGTCGAGGGAGGTTCGATCGTCGTCGAGGGACTGTTTGGATCGGAAGCCGGAGCCGCTCAGTTCCTGCGAGCGGACCAGCCTGGTCTGGGCGCCCCGCAACTGGGCCATCGCCGCATCGAACTGCGCCTGGGCGATGCGGGAGTCCAATTGCACCAGGGGCGCACCGGCCTCGACGAAGGTGCCTTCGGTGAAAGAAATTCCTGTGACGATGCCGCCGGTCTGGGATGCGATGGGGACGCTCTGTCGCGCCTTCAGGGTTCCCAATGAGGTTATGGTCTCGCGCACTTCGCCCTGTCCGGCGGGGGTCACGACGACGGCGACGGGGAGGGGCTCGGCCCGAACGGCGGGTGCTGCGGTGGTATCGGACAGCTTTGGCATGCCATATCTGGCGATGCCAGCGGCGCCGGCGACGGCCACGACCGCGATGGCGGCGGCGATCAAGATCGATCTTCGCATCCTACCCCCCCCGCCCCGGCAACCTCGAGACGCCTTCGAGTATGGCTTCATCGTCCAGCCAATCCGGTTTGTGGTCAAGGCAGGTGACAAGACCGGGCTAGCGTGGTTAGGCTGGATTTGCCAACACCCCCTGGGGGTCGGTGAACGCGGGGGATTTGGTGTTGAGGCGTGGGCGGGGACAACTTGCCGAGCTTCATCTTCATTTCGAAGGCTCCCTCGATGTCGGGGTTCTGAACCGGCTCGGGCGACGGCTGGGCCTGGCGGACCTGCCGCCGGGGTCGTTGCGGATTTCGGGCTGGGACGACGGGGAGCGGGCGTTTGGAGCAGTGCTTGCCCGGCTGCGCGATGCCGGCGGCTATGCGGATGCGGTGCGCGCCGTGCGGGCTCGGCTGGTGCGGGAGGGGATCTGTTATGCCGAGATGTCGGTCATGCCGGTGATCCATGTCGGGCTGGGCGTTGCGTTCGCGGAGCTTTGGCGTGGGATGGCGGAGGGACTGGCGGAGGGACTGGCGGAGGGGGGGCCGTGCCTGCGGGTGCTGTTCGCCGTTCCGCGCAATGCCGGGGCTGCGGCGGGGTTTGAGACGCTGCGGCTGATCGAACAGGCCGGGCATGCGGGGATCGTCGGGATCGATCTGGCGGGGACGGAGGCGGAGGGGACGATCGCGCCGTTTGCGCCGGTGTTTGATGCGGCGCGGGCGATGGGGCTGCGAACCGCGGCGCATGCGGGGGAGTTCGGGCCGGCCGCGCGGGTGCGGGAGACGCTGCGGCTGCTGCGGCCGGATCGGATCGGGCATGGTCTGGCGGCGGTGGATGATGCCGATGTGCTGGCCGAGTTGTCGGACAGCGGCGTGCCGGTCGATCTGTCGCCTCGGGGCAATGTCGCGTTCGGGGCGGTGACCAGCCTGGCGGCGCATCCGTTGCGGCGTTTGTTTGAGGCAGGGGTGCCGATCACCATCTCTACCGACGATCCGGTGCTGGTCGGAACGACGTTGTCCGCGGAGCTGGACTTGCTGGAGGACGAGTTCGGCCTGAGTGCGGCCGAGGCGGCAGGGGTGGCGGGCAATGGGCTTCGTTATGCGTTCGCGCTGCCGGATCGGGTGGCGGCGTGACGGGGAGCGCCGTCACGGGCGTGACGGGTGTCGCCGTTCTCGGCCTGGCGTGCCGGTTGCCGGGCGCTGTGGACAGTGTGGCGTTCGCCGAGGCGCTGGTTGCGGGGCGGTCGAGTTTTGGACCGGTGCCTGCGGCGCGGTGGAATCGTGGGCTGCATCCGGTGCCGCCGGTCGCTGGGTTCATCGCCGACGTGGACCGGTTCGATCACGCGTATTTCGGGATTACCGCCCGCGAGGCCCGGCTGATGGACCCGCAGCAGCGCCTGCTGCTGGAGGGGGCGGTCCATTGCATGGAGGATGCCGGGGTTGCGCCCGAGGCCCTGCGGACCGGGCGGACCGCGGTGTTCGTGGCGGCCATGGGCTACGACTATTACCAGAACGTGGCCGGGGCGGCGGGTGCGATCGAGGCCCATGGCGCGGTGGGCGTGCACCTGGCGCTGCTGGCCAACCGGATCAGCCATGTGTTCGGACTGCGCGGCGAGAGCGTGGCGCTGGATGCGGCGTGTGCCGGGTCGCTGGTGGCGCTGCACCAGGCGCGGCGGGCGTTGCTGGGCGGCGAGTGCGACTATGCGCTGGTGGGTGCGGTCAACCTGAACCTCAATCCGTGGCGGCTGTCGGCGTATGGGGCCGGGCACCTGCTCAGCCCGGGCGGCGGGAGTGCCGCGTTCGACGCCGGGGCGGACGGGTTCATCCCGGGGGAGGGGGTCATCACGCTGTTGCTGCGGCGGCTGGCTGACGCGCAGGGGGCGGGGCAGCGTGTGCAGGCTGTGCTGCTGGGCAGTGCGACGGGCCATGTGGGCGGTGGGTTGTCGTTGATGGCGCCGAGCATTGCGTCGCAGCGCGACGTGATCGAGCGTGCGGCGGCGACGGCGGGGGTGGGGCTGGAGACCGTCGGGTATGTTGAGGCGCATGGGACGGGGACGTCGCTTGGCGACCCGATCGAGATCGAGGCGCTGAACCAGGCCTTTGCCGCGGCGGACCGCGGGGGGTGCAGGGTGGGGTCGGTGAAGACCAACATCGGGCATCTGGAGGGGGCTGCGGGGTTGGCCGGGGTGGCGAAGGTTGTGACGATGCTGCGGCTGCGGACGATCGCGCCGACGCTTGGTCTGAGGCGCGCCAATCCGCTGATCGACTTCGAGGGAGGGGCGATGCGGCCGGCGATGGCGGTGGAGGAGTGGCTGCCGGGGACGGCGGGCGTGCGGCGTGCGGGGGTGAGTTCGTTCGGGTTCGGCGGTGCTGTGGCGCACGCCATCTTCGAGGAGGCGCCGGGTGCGGCGGACGCGGTCGGGGGGGTGGCGGGTTGGCCGTTCATTTTGTCGGCGCACAGTCCCTCGGCGCTGGCGGCGCTTTGGGCGAAATGGCGGGATTTCGCGGCGACGCCGGCGTTTGCGGCAACGGCGCTGGGCGACATGCTGGGCACGCTGGCGTGTGGGCGAAGCCATGGTCGGTATCGGATTGCGCTGCAGGTGGACGACGCGGCGGCATTGCAGGCAGCGCTGCGCGGGCCGATGCCGGGTGCGACGGTAGCGGTCACCCCGGTGGTTGGGGTGCGTGTCGCGGGTGGGACGGATGGGATTGCGGCCTGGCGGGCCTGCCTGCCGCATCCGGCCTGGGTCGAGGCGGATATGGATTGCGCTGGCGTCTGTGCGGGCTGGGGGCCGGCCGGGCCGCCGGCGCCGATTGATGGAGCGGCGCTGCGTGGTTTGCACGCCGGGCTGGCGCTGATGGATGCGGCGGCGGCGGGGGCTTTGGTGGCGCAGGCGCGGGCATTGGCGGCGGGCAACTTCACGTTCCGGGCTTATCTGGAGGACTGGCAGCGCGTGCTGGGCAATCGGGGGTCGCTTGCTGCGTGGCTGGCGGCGCCGCCCGCGGCTGCGGATGGGCGTCTGCTGGCGCTGGTTTTGCTGACTGCGGTGCAGCGGCTATCGCGGAAGTGGGCGCTGCCGGCGGGGCATGGCGCGCTGGGGGCGGCCTGGGGCGAGGCGGCCGGGCTGATGGTGTCGGGCGCGCTGCCGGACGACGCGCTGCCGGCGTTGATCGATGGCGTGGGTCTGGATGCGTTGGCCGGCCGGGTGGGGCAGGCGGCGGTGGCCAATATTGTCGTGGTGCTGGGCGAGGTGGTGCCTGCGGGGGGGGCGGCGCTGGTGGTGCGGCCGGGTCGATCCGGGCTGGGGGCCGCGTTGACGGCATTGTGGCTGCGGGGTGCGGGGGTGGCGTGGGATGGGTTTGGGGGACGTTACCGCACCGTGGCGCTGCCGGCCTATCCGTTCGACGACCACCGGCACTGGATGGCGCTGGCCCCGGCGGGCAGGCAAGCGGCCGCTTTGCAGCTGGATGCGGGGATGTTGGCGGAGGCGCATGTCATCGGAGGTCGGGCGCTGGTGCCTGCGGCCTGGATGCTTGCCGCGATGGCGGAGGGGGCGGCCGGGCTTGCGGGGGTGGTGCTGCTGCGGCCGGTGGATGCGGTGGATGCAGCGCGGCTGAGGACGGTCCGGGAGGCGCGCCAGGTCGTGCTGACGCTGGATGGCCGGGTCGTTTGTTCGGCGACGCCGGTCGATGGGCTGCGCCGGGTTGCGTCGGTCGGGGTCGGCGATCTTCGGCCGGCGGAGGCTGGGGTGTATGGCCGGTTCGAGGCGCTCGGGTATCGGTATGCCGGGGCGATGCGGACCATCCTGGGTGTGACGGCTTCGGACGAGCGGGTCGTGTGCCGGGTGCGTTGCGGCGGCGACGTGGCGGTGGCGTTGGAGGGTGCGCTGCAGGCCTGCCTGGTGGCGGCGGATCGTTGGGGCCTGGTGGATGGGCTGGTTTATCCGGCGGGGCTGGATCGGATGGAGCTGGGGTTGCCGCCGGACGTGTTCGAGGCGACGGTCTGGCGGCGCGATGTCAGCCGGCAGGGGCGTGGTTTTGCCTGCGACGTGCGGGCCGCCGGGCTGGCGGAGGAGGCTTGGCTGGTGATCGAGGGGGCGCAGTTCGCAGCCCCTGCGGTGCAGCAGGATCAGCTTGCTCGGCCGCCGGTGACGGACGTGTTGGCGCTGATATGCGATGCGGTGGCGGCGTCGATCGACGTGCCGGTGGCGCAGGTGGGTGCGGAAGCGTCGTTTGCCGAGTTGGGGGTGGATTCCATTCTGGCGGCCGATGTGGCGCGGCTGGTTGGCAAGGGGCTTGGTATGCGGGTGCCGCTGCATATGTTTTCCGATCATCCGACGCCGGCGGCGCTTGCGCGCCATCTTGTATCGGCTGCGGAGCCAGGTGAGCCGGACGTGCTTGCGCTGATCCGCGAGGCCGTTGCGGCATCGATCGACGTGGCAGTGGACGAGGTGGGCGCGACGACGTCGTTTGCCGAGCTTGGCGTGGATTCGATCCTTGCCGCGGACGTGGCGCGGGTGATCGGGAAGGGGCTTGGGACGCGGGTGCCGCTGCATGTGTTTTCGGACCACCCGGACCCGGCGGCTTTGGCGCGGCATCTTGGGGGGAAGGTGGCCCCGACTTCGACGCAGGCGGTTGTCGTCATGCCGGCGCCTGTTCCGGGCGGCCGTGCCGTTCGACCGACAACGACGGGGGAAAGCTTTGCGCACGCTCGCCAGGGTTCCGATGCGCGGGACGGCGTGGATGGTCGGATCAAGTCCGAGCATGGCGTGAACGGCCAGGCCTGCGCCATCGTCGGGATGGCCGGCCGGTTCCCGGGTGCGCGGGATGTCGATGAGTATTGGGCGTTGTTGCGGGAGGGGCGCTGCGCGATCGGGGCTGCACCTGGTGGCCGGTGGGGGGGGGCGGAGACAGAAGCGGGTTTCCTGGCCGATGCGGAGGCGTTCGACGCCGGGTTCTTCGGTATTTCGCCGCGTGAGGCGCTGTTGATGGACCCGCAGGAGCGGGTGTTGCTGGAGCAGACCTGGGTGGCGCTGGCCGATGCCGGGCTGGCGGGTGGGGCGGCGGGGCGGCAGGTCGGCGTGTATGTCGGTGCTGCGGCGGGCGATTACGCGCGGCTGCCGGCGTTGCGGGATGCGGCGCCGGACCCGCATTCGTTGCTGGCGCAGTTGACGTCGACGCTGGCGGCACGGGTAGCGCATGTGTTCGATTTGCAGGGGCCAGCCTTGGTGGTGGATGCCGCCTGCGCGTCGTCGGTCGCGGCGTTGCAGATGGCTTGCGATGCGCTGCGGCGGGGCGAGGTGGATGTGGCGATTGCTGCTGGCGTGACGGTGATGAGCACCGTCGCGATGGTGGAGATGGCTCGTGCGGCCGGGTTGCTTTCGGCGGGCGGGGTCAGCCGGGCGCTGTGTGCGGATGCCGATGGGATGGTGCTGGGCGAGGGTGTCGGCGTTGTGGTGCTGCAGCGCGCGGATGCCGTGGAGGGGCCGGTGCATGCCTTGGTGTCCGCGGCGCTGATGCGGCATGACGGGGCGCGGCTGGGGCTGAGTGCGCCCAGTGCGGCCGGGCAGGCGCGGTTGCAGCGGGCGGCGTTGGCGGCGGCCGGTGTGGTGGCTGGGGATGTCGGCTATGTCGAGATGCATGGGGTGGCTACCCCCGGGGGCGACGCGGCGGAGCTTGCGGCGCTGGCGGAGGTGATGGACGGTCGGATGGTGCCGCTGGGCTCGGTTAAGAACGCGATCGGGCACACGCAGTCGGCGGCCGGTATGGCCAGCCTGTTCAAGGTGGTGCTGCAGATGCGCCATGGCGAGTTGGCGCCGACGATCGGGGTTGGCGTGGGATCGGCCGAGGGTGCGGCGGGTGCCGTGGTCGCGGCGCGGCCGTGGGTGGGGCGGCGGCTGGCGCTGATCAACACGTTTGCGCTGAACGGCAGCAATGGCGCGGTGTTGGTGGAGGCCGTGGCGGAGCCGTCGCGAAGGGCTGATCCGGGTGGATCCGTGCTGGTGGCGCTGGGTGCGCGAACCGAGGCGGCATTGCGGCGGCGTATGCTGGATCTTTCCGGCTGGCTCGGGGGCCGGAACGTGGCGCTGGGCGACCTGGCGTTGACCTTGGCGGCCGAGCCGGCGATGCCGTGGCGTGCGGTTGCCGTGGCGCGTGATGCAGCCGCGCTTGCTGCCTTCTGGCAGGTCGTGGGGCAGGGCGGGGCGGTTCCTTCCGTGCGGATCGGCCAGGTGCCGCCGCGGCAGCCGGAGGCGCAGGCCGTGATGGACCGGCTGGCGACGGAGCTTCTGGGGCAGCCGGATGCACCCGGCGTGTTGCTGGCCGCGGCCGAGCTGCTGGCAGGGGGCGCCCGGGCGACGGTTGGGCATCCCGGCGCGATGCGGGTTCTGGGTCTGCCGCCCTATCCGTTCGAGCGGGTGCGGTATTGGCCGGAGGCGGCCGGCGCGGTTGTGGCGCGGGCCATTCCGGAGGTTGTGGAGACGGCGGCGGCCCCTGGCACGCTGGCGGGGTGCGTTGCGCGTGTGCTGCGAATGGATGCGGTGCCGGATGACGTGCCGCTGCTGTCGCTTGGGCTTGATTCGCTGCTGGCGCAGGAGCTGCGGCATGTCGTGGCGAAGGCGCTGGGGGTCGACCTGCCGGCCGCTCGGTTGATGGAGGCGGACCTTTGCAGCCTGGCCACGCTGGTCGCTGCTGCGCCTCAGGTGGCCGTTCAGGCGCCGCGGGTGGATCGGGCCGGGTTGCACGAGCCGTTCCCGCTGACGGATATGCAGGCGGCGTATTTGGTGGGCCGCAGCCCTGCCGTGCCGCTGGGGGGGCCATGCCTTGCGTATTGGGAGTTCGCGATCCCGGCGGAATGGACGGCGGCGCGGCTGGAGCGGAGCTTTGCCCAGCTGGTCCGCACGCATGACATGCTGCGTGCCGTGGTGGACGCAGAGGGCATGCAGCGCATCCTGGCCGAGGCGCCGATCGTGGCCGTGGCGGAGCACGACTGGCGCGCCATGGCGGCCGGGCCACCGCTGGCAGCGGTGCGACGCGCGTTTTCGCAACAGGGCTTCGACGCCGCCGCGGGACCGATGGTGCGGATCGCCGTGAGCCGCGACGATGCCGGGGTGCGGCTGCATCTGTCGATGGACCTGCTGTTCGTGGACATGCCCAGCCTGGTGCTGCTGCTGCGGCAATGGGCTGTGCTGATGCAGGATGGGGCTGCGCCCGTCCGGCCAGCGCTGTCGTTCCGGGATGCGGTGCTGGCGCGGCGCGACGACCCGGCTGCGGCGGCGTATTGGGCGCGCGAACAGGCGAGCCTGCCGGCGGGCCTGGTTTTGTTGGGGCAGAAGACGATCGAGTCGGGGACGATCTGGCATCCGGTGCGCCTGTCTGCGCAGTTGCCGCCTTCGGTCTGGCGGGGTTTTTGTGCGCAGGCGGTGGCTGCGGGGGTGACGCCGGCGGCGGCGCTGGTAGCGGCGTTCGGGGAGGTGCTGTCGCACTGGGCGGCGGACCGGCGGTTCACGCTGAACCTGACGGCGATCGATCGTTCGCCTGCGGTGGCGGAGATCGTCGGCGATTTCACCGGCACCGTGCTGCTGGGGCTGGATCATACGGAGGCGCAGCCGTTCCTGGTGCGGGCGCGGGGGGTGCGGGATCGGCTGGGTGCGCACCTGGTTCATGCCGGGCATAGCGGCGTGCGGGTGCTGCGGGATTTGTCGCTTGCGCGGCGGGCGGCGGTGCCGATGCCGGTGGTGTTCACGAGCATGCTGGGCCATGCCGGTTTGGAGAGCATGGGACGGTTGGTGGGCGGGGTCACGCGCACGCCGCAGGTCTGGCTGGATTGTCATGTGCGCGAGAGCGAGGGTGGGCTCGTCATCAGTTGGGATGCGATGGACGGGCTGTTTCCTGCCGGGATGCTGGTGGCGATGCTGGCAGCCTATGCAGCTGCGCTGGAGCGGCTGGCCGGGGGCGGGTGGACCGAGTGTTTGGCGGAGGGGCTGGCGGCGGCGCAGGCCGGGCGGCGGGCGAACGCAGCGCTTGGGCCGGTGCCGAGGGGGCTGCTGCACGATGCCGTGCTGGCGCGCGCGGCGGCGCAACCGGGGCGGGTGGCGGTGATCGACGCGGATGGGTCGCATAGTTTCGGCAAGGTGGCGGAGCGGGCCGGGGCC
>JAYVEG010000129.1:0-4595 GCA_043748985.1 Rhodospirillales bacterium | reverse complement strand
GGAAGGTAAATCGATTGTTCAGCCAGAAATTCCCCGCAATCGCGCACATCGTCGCGATCGTCTGCGCCGCCTCGAACCCCAACCCGGCCTTCAGACCGGTGCGCAGCACCAGCATATGCGCCACCAGCCCCAACGCGCCGACCGCCGCGAACAGCAGGAAGCGCACCGGCACCAGGTGCCCCACCATCTTGTCGGCCAGCAGCAGCCCGAAATCCAGCAGCACCCCGGCGTCCAGCTTGCTCTCGCCTGCCAGGCGTGTGCGGAAGGTGAAGGGCAACTCCTTCACTTGCGGCGGCTCCGGCAGCGACGCCAGCAGGTCGAGCAGGATCTTGAACCCGATGGCCGACAGGTTCGGCAACGCCCGCAGGAACACCTTGCGCGGCAGCATGAAAAACCCGCTCATCGGGTCTGCCACCGTCGTGCGCATCAGGACCTGGCCCATCTTGGTCGCCAACCCCGACATGCCGGCCCGCGTGCGGTCCCACTCACCCAGGTCCCCGCCAGGAACATACCGGCTGCCGACCACGACATCGGCATCACCGCCCCGCAACACATCCAGCATGCGCGGCAGCAGCGTCTCGTCATGCTGCAGATCGCCGTCCATGGCGGCCACATACGGCGCCAGGCTGCACTGCGCGCCCTCGATGAACGCCGATGCCAGCCCACGCCGCCCCACCCGGTACAATAGCCGGATCCGGTCGTCCACCAACCCGATCGCACCGATCGCGTCGCGGGTGCCGTCCCGCGAATTGTCGTCGACGAACACGACCTCCCATGCGACGCCAGCCAGCACGATGCGCAGCCGCTCGACAAGCGGGGCGATGTTATCCCGCTCGTTCAGCACGGGAATAACGACGCACAATTCCGGAGCAGGGCGGATGGCGTCGGGAGCGTCGGTCAAGGAGAGAATGGCGGCATCATCCTGTCGAGTGGCGAAACTTCTATAACCGGAATTTCAACTTGTCTCACGTTTGAATGAACGAAACCGGCTCAACCGGACAGGCCAGCCGACGTTCGCTGTCACTGAACGAACCCGAAAGATCCACGAAAATCATGCCGTTCGCCGTTGTCGCCCTGCTCGCCACGGCCCTGCCTTCGCCCAGTCCAGCGCCACCCAGTCGCCGCCTGCACCCAATTTCCTCGGCGTCGGCTCCAACACCCGCCACGTCCGCCCGGCCCAGCGCGATGACCCTTAATCCCGGCAGCCCGTCCAACCCGAACGTCAGCGGGGCGGTCGTGGGGACTGCGACGACGACCCCGCAGGCCGGCGGGCCGTCCGCTGCCATGCAGGGCATCGTGGCCACGCCGGCCAAGTAGCCGTCTCGACACTCGGAGCCATCGCGGCGGATACTGCCGCGATGAGCCCCGGGCACCTAGAACTCGTCACCCTCCGCAACGAGGGTGACGCAGCCATCATCTCCATGAACGATCCGGCCCGTCGCAATGCGCTCGGCCTAGTCATGCTCTCCGCCCTGACACAGGCATTTCACGAGTCGCACGGCGCCCGTGTCATCGTTTTGCGCACGGCCCCAGGCAACAAGGTCTGGTGCGCCGGCTTCAATATCGACGATCTATCGCCGGGGTTCGACCCGCTCGCACAGGATGGTCCGCTACAGGCGCTTTTCCGCGCCGTGCAGCATGCCAATGCGCCCGTCATCGCCATGCTCGACGGCAGCGCCTGGGGCGGGGGCACCGACCTGGCCCTCCGCTGTGACATCGCAATTGCCAGCCCTGCCGGCTCGTTGGCCTTTACCCCGGCCCGACTCGGCCTGCCCTACGATCCCGACGGACTGCTGAACGTGCTGCTCCGCGGCGGAATGGCGCTGGCGATCGAAATGTTCGCCACCGCCGATCCGATTCCCGCAGAGCGTGCCCTGGCCGTGGGCCTCGTGAACCATCTCGTTCCCGCGGCGGAGATCGAGGCCTTCACGATGGCGATGGCCACGCGGATCGCAGCCAACGCGCCGCTTTCGGTTGCCAGTGCAAAAGCCCAGTTGCGGGCGCTCAACGCGGCGCTCCCGCTTCCGACAGCGACGATCCAACGCTTGCTGGAGGGCCGTCGCGCCGCATTGGAAAGCGCCGACTTTGCCGAGGGACTCGCCGCCTTCGCCGAGAAGCGCAAGCCTGTGTTCAAGGGCCGCTGAGTGGCTACTGCACCTTCGCCGGTTCGGGCGGGGCAAGGGGCAAGGACGGCACGTCCCCGCCGCTGGCGACCGGCTTCGGACGGTTCATCATGGCACCCGTCATCGGGATGAAGAACACGCCGACATCCTTCTTGGAGTGGACCTTTCCTTCGTCGTCCTTGTTGTAGACGTAAAGGATCTGGCCACGCTTGAACGGCTGCCCGATCGGGATCAGCATGCGGCCGCCCGGCTTCAGCTGCTTGAACAGCTCCGGCGGCGCATACTGGGCCGCGCATGTCACGATGATGATGTCGAAGCCTTCCTTCACTTCAGGCCAACCGAAGTATCCGTCACCCACCCGCGTCTGCACGTTGTCGTAACCCAACGGCGCGAAGATCTTCGACACCGCCTGTCCCAAAGGCTCGATGATCTCGATCGAGTAGGACTTCTTCACGATCCGCGACAGCAGCGAACTCTGGAACCCGCTGCCGGTGCCGACCTCGAGCGTGGTATCGCCCGGCTGCGGCTTGCACACCTGGGTCATGTAAGCCTGGCCGAGATAGTCGCTCAGCGCCGAGCCATAGCCGAGCGCCCAGGGCTTCGGATCATCCTCATAGGCGACGCCGCCCTGGCTGCGATGATCGGGATAGAAGTAGTGGTAATATTCGCGCGGTACCTCCTGGAAGGCCTTGATGACGGCCGGATCGGCGCTGCCGAGCCGATCCTTCAGGTAACTCTCGATCCGCTTCATCGCGGCGGGCTTGCGCGCCTGGATCGCGGCGAACTGAGCATCCGACAGCTCGATGGGCCGTCCGGACTTGCGCATTGCCTCCACGTAGGTGTCACGGGTCCACGCGCCGCCAGGGGCGGCGTGCACGGCCCCTGCGATTGGCGTGGCAGCGGCGGCCGCCAGCAGCGTGCGGCGGGTCAGTGCGTTGGGGATGCTTGCCACGACAGGGACTTTCGAACAGCGGGGAAGGACAGGATGGTCAGCACATAGAGCATGACAGCCACCAGTAGAACACTGTCGAACCCGGCCTGCACCGCAACAAGATTTGCCAGTGGCGTAGCAACCACAGAAAAGGCGCCGTTCAGCCCCCAGGCCCACGGCAGGAACCCACCCCCGGCACTGCCGGCCCGCACCAGCCCCATCGGGAAAGGCATGCCAAGCGCCACCGACACGGGTGCTGTCACCGCCAGCAAGATCGCCGCCCGGACGCCCCAGGGCAGCCCGATGGTGCGGAGCAGCAACGGCTCCAGCGCCACCAGCGCCAACAGGCACCAGCCGACGATGAACAGCCCGACCGGCGCGATGCCCCACCGCCCGGCCCGATCCGCAATCAGGCTGCCGAACCCGGAAAACATCAGCATGCCCGTCAGCACGAGGGCGAACGCGCTGGTGCGATCGTTCAGATAAAGACTCGCCTTCTCGATCAGCACGATCTCGATGAACAGGAACCCCAGCCCAAGACTCGCGAAATACAGCGCCGGCCGCAGGATCGCCGGCTTGCCCGACCCGGCCACCCTTGGTGCGAACAACGGCACCGCCAGAACCAGCAGCGCCAGCACGACAGCCTGCCCCAGCACGGCCAGGTTCACGAGCTGCCCGACCTCCGGCTGCGGCAGAATCTCCACCCGTTTCAGGATGTTCGGCACCTGGCCCAGCCGCAGGATCGAATAGAATGCCGGCCGATCCAGCGTGATCGGCTGCAGGTTGAACGCCGCCTGGCTCTCGCTGGTCTCTCCCCGCAGCACTTGCCCGGCCTCATCCGCCACGGCGTCCTCCGACCCGTCACTTGACGTGACCTGCCCGCTCTCGAAGTTCACCGCCGGCAGATCGTTGTAGATGCCGGCCCGGGCCGCCACCACGTCGATCCCCGGATAATAGGACAAGTCGAACGAGCGCTCGTCGCAGAATGCCTTGACCAGGGCCATCCGCTCCGCCGTCCAAGGCTCGCGCGACGCCAGGATGCGCAGGTTCCAGGCGGAGCGATAAACGACCACATGCGCCGCCGGGTCCGCGACGCCGGCCCGCAGCAACGCCTCGCGCACCGTCGCCAGCACGCGGATGGCATAGACGGGCAACTCGCGGATCGACACCGGAACGGACAGCAGGCCGCCCGGCGCCAGCGCCTTCAGGTCGGTTTCCAGCGCCTCGGCGCTATAGGCCGTGGCATTCGCTTCGCCCGCATCGAGAAAGTCGGCACTGATGTCCACCAGATCGTAGCGGTCGCCACGCCCTGCCACGGCCAGCGGGCTCTCGCCGATGATGCGGACCGCCGGGTCCGTGGCCAGGGCCGGCGCCGTGCCCCAGCCATGCTCGATGGCGGCGCGCATGACCGGGTCGGGCTCGACGGCATCGATCCGCGTGGCGCCAAGCTGCAGCGCCTGGCTGATCCGATAGCCGCCCGACGCGCCCGCCAGCATGACCTTTGCGCCGGGGCGCAGCCGGTAGGGCAGGGCGTCGAGCGT
>JAYVEG010000128.1:0-14215 GCA_043748985.1 Rhodospirillales bacterium | reverse complement strand
ACCTCGGCATCGACTGGGGTGGCGTGGACCAGGTGATCCAGGTCGGCGCGCCCAAGGGCGTCAGCCGCCTGGTCCAGCGGGTCGGCCGCGCCAACCACCGGATGGACGAGGCCAGCAACGCCCTGCTGGTGCCCGCCAACCGTTTCGAGCTGCTTGAATGCGAGGCTGCTATCGAGGGCGTCGCGGCCGGCGAGCAGGACGGCGAGCCGCCAGCGCCGGGCGGCATAGACGTGCTGGCCCAGCATCTGCTGCTGACGGCCGCCGCCGGCCCGTTTCATCCGGACACGATGTTCGAGGAGGTGCGCCGCAGCGCCCCCTATGCTGCCGTGTCGCGCCAGGACTTCGACGATGTGCTTCGCTTCGTCGAGGATGGCGGCTATGCGCTGGCGGCCTATGAGCGCTACCGCAAGCTGTTCCGCGATTCCGAGGGCCGGGTACATATCCGCGGTGCGCGCACTGCCGCGCAGGCACGGATGAACATCGGCACCATCGTCGAGGCGCCTGTCCTGAAGGTCCGCTACGCCGGCAGAATGGGCGGCGCGCTGGGCGAGATCGAGGAAAGCTTTGTGACGATGATGTCCCCCGGGGACACCTTCATGTTCGCCGGCCGCCTGCTCAGCTTCCAGCGCATCCGCGAGACCACCGTCGAAGTCACCGACGGCGGCACCGGCCCGCCCATGGTCCCCGCCTACGCCGGCGCCCGGCAGCCGCTGACCACCAATCTCGCCAACCGCGTCCGCGCCATGCTGCACGACCCCACCACCTGGACCCACTATCCCGACAGCGTGCGCGAATGGCTGTCCCTGCAGCAGGAACGCAGCGAGCTGCCCGGCGAGGACGACCTGTTGGTGGAAATCTTCCCCCGCGGCGGCAAGTGGTTCCTGGTCGCCTACTGTTTCGAGGGCCGCAACGCTCACCAGACCCTGGGCATGCTGCTCACCCGCCGGATGGAGCGGTTCGGTCATGCCCCGCTGGGCTTCGTCGCTACCGACTACGTCATTGCCATCTGGTCCGGCCACGAGCCGCAGGACGTCGCGGCCCTGTTCGACCAGGACATGATGGGCGACGACCTCGAGGCCTGGATGGCCGAGAGCAGCATGCTCCGCCGCACCTTTCGCAATGTCGCCGTGATCTCGGGCCTGGTTGACCGCAACCAGCCGGGTCAGGAACGTTCGCGCCGCCAGGTGACGGTCAACACGGACCTCATCTACGACGTGCTTCGCAAGCATCAGCCAGACCACATCCTGCTGCGCGCCACCTGGAACGACGCGTCCGGCGGCCTGACCGATCTCGGCCGTGTGCAAGGCATGCTCAGCCGGGTCGAGGGCCGGGTCCGAGTGGTGCGGCTGGACCGCGTCTCCCCGCTGGCCGTGCCGGTACTGCTCGAAGTCGGCCGCGAGAGCGTCCGTACCGTGGGTGGCGAGGACGAGCTGCTCGCGGAGACGGAGGCGCTGGTGGCCGAAGCGACCGGGTTGCGCCCCAGCAGCGAGGCGCCGATGCGCGTCCATCCCGTCCACCGCTCGAATCTCGCGATCCTGCAGCGCAAGCCGCGCCGGCAGCGGACGGCGCCGTGACCGCGGCCCCCATCCACCTCGGCGGCCAGCGCCTGCTGCTTGATCCCCTGGGCGGCGCGATCCTGCCGGACGCGGGGGCGCTGGTGGTCGCCGACCTACACTTCGAGAAGGGCACCGCCTGTGCCCGTCGAGGCCAGCTGGTGCCGCCATGGGACACGGGCGCCACACTCGAACGCCTCGCCTTGCTGATGCGTCGCTACAAGCCGCGCACTGTCGTGGCGCTTGGCGACAGCTTTCATGACCGGCACGGTGCCGGCCGCATGGCGCCGCACGATGCGGCCCGGCTGCGCGCCATGACCGATTCGGCGGCCTTCATCTGGGTGCTCGGCAACCACGACCCCACCCCGCCCGCCGGGCTGCCCGGCGTCGCGGCCGATGAGTGGGTGCACGGCGATTTGGTGTTCCGCCACGAGGCTGCCGCGCGATCACGCACCCGTGACCCTCGAGACAGTGGAGGCGAGTTGTGCGGCCACCACCATCCCAAGGCGAGCATTGATACCCGCGCCGGCCGCGTAACCCGGCCCTGCTTCGTCCTGGACCAGCACCGCCTGATGCTGCCGGCGCTGGGCGCCTATACAGGCGGCCTGGATGTGGGCAATCCCGCCATCGCGCGCCTGTTCCCCCATGGTGGCCGTGCGTTCCTGCTGGGGCAGGGACGCCTGTTCAGCTTCACATTATCGCAAGCGCAGGGTGCACAGCTCGGGCATATCCCCGCGCCGCAGTGATATCGAAAATCAGTCACTGTCGTGCCATAATTGAACGTGGCGTCGGACGCCTCACATACCAAACGGCATCGTGTGAGGGGTTGGAGTGACACAAGGGCGGAAGGCAGCGTCGATCGTATGGTTCCGCCAGGACCTTCGCGTCGCCGATCATGTGGCCCTGACGTCGGCGATCGAGGCCGGGGGCCCCGTGGTGCCGGTATACATCCTGGATGATGAGAGCGCCGGGGAGTGGCTGATGGGTGGGGCCGCCCGGTGGTGGCTGCAGCAGAGCCTGGCGTCGCTGGCAGCCTCGCTGGAGGCTTTGGGCGCTCCGCTCGTGCTGCGCCGCGGCCGGGCCCGAGACGTGCTGCCCGCGCTGATGGCCGAAACCGGCGCCACCACGGTTCATGCCGGGCGCATGCACGAGCCCTGGGCGCGGACGGTCGAGGCGGAGATCGAGCGAACAGCACCTGGCGTCCTGCATCTGCACCGTACGTCGACGCTGTTCGAGCTCGACGGGATCAAGACGAAGACCGGCGGCATCTACGGCGTCTACACCCCGTTCGCCCGCACGCTGCGGGAACGCGGCGACCCGCCCCCTGCCTTGCCGGCGCCGAAGCGGATCGACGGATTGAAAGCGCACTCCGACCGGCTGGACGACTGGCACCTGGTCCCCACGCGGCCGGACCGGGCCGGCGGCTTTAGCGAGACCTGGGCCCCTGGCGAAGCCGCGGCTGCCGATCGGTTGAAGGCCTTCGTCGCCAAGACGGTTCATGGCTACGACATCGGCCGCAACATCCCCGGCCAGCCCGGCACGTCGATGCTGTCGGCGCACCTGCATTGGGGCGAGTTGTCGCCGGTCCAGGTCTGGACCGCTGCGGCGGCGGCGGCGAGCGCGCGGCAGACGCGGGACGGGCTGGATGTCTACCTCAGTGAGTTGCTGTGGCGTGAGTTCGCGGCGTATCTGCTGTTCCACAACCCGCACCTGCCCGAACAGCCGCTGCGGCCCCGCTTCGCCAACCTGCCTGCCCGCCGGGCACCCGCGGAGCTGCGCGCCTGGCATTGCGGCCAGACCGGCATCCCGATCGTGGACGCAGGGATGCGCCAGTTGTGGCATATCGGCTGGATGCACAACCGGGTCCGCATGATCGCCGCCTCGTTCCTGGTCAAGCACTTACTGATGCCGTGGCGCTCCGGCGAAAACTGGTTCTGGGACACGCTGGTGGATGCCGACCTGGCCAGTAATGCCGCCGGTTGGCAGTGGATCACCGGCTGCGGCATCGACAGCCAGCCGTTCTTCCGCGTGTTCAACCCCGTCAGCCAGGGCGAGAAGTTCGACCCCGATGGCGCCTATGTCCGGGCCTGGGTGCCCGAGCTGGCCCGGCTTCCGGCCAAGTTCCTGCACGCCCCCTGGACCGCGCCGGCCGAGATCCTGCGTGCCGCGGGCGTCCGGCTGGGGCACGACTACCCGAAGCCCATCGTGGACCTCGCCGAGGGCCGTCAGCGCGCGCTGACCGCCTATCGCGACACGGTGCGCGAGCAGGAAGAACCGGCGTGACGCCGGAGGGCACCCAGCTTGCTCTCCAGACCCCGGAAGCCGACCAGGCCCCGCTTCTGGCCGTCGTGCCAGCACACCTGCCGGTGCGGGTGATGGGCGACGTGCACGGCGACATGCGCGCCTTTCGCGCTGCGGCAGCCACCGACCGTTTCCTGGTGCAGCTCGGCGACCTTAGCGACCACGGGCCCGACAGTGCCGGGGTGATCCGGTTGATGCTGGAGATCGTGGCCGAGAAGCGCGGCCTGTTCATTCTTGGCAACCATGACCGCAAGCTGGGACGGGCTCTGTCCGGCATGGGCGTCCGCATGGATGGGCCGCTGCAGGCCACGCTCGAGCAACTGGACCCGGGGCTGCGCGCGCTGGCGCTGCACGCGATCAATGCGGCGCCGGCGTGGGTGATCCAGGGCAACCGCGCCTTCGTCCATGGCGGGTTCCATCCGGCGATGCTGGACGAGCCGCCGCCGCCGGCCTTGGGGCGCGTCTCGCCGCTGCTGTCCCGCGCCCTGTTCGGAGAGACGACGGGGCGGATGCAACCGGACGGCTATCCTGAACGCGTGCTGCGCTGGGTGGATCGCATCCCCGCGGGGCTGACCGTGTATTGCGGCCACGACCAGCGCAGCACGGACGGGCGGCCCTACGTGCGCCGGGGTTCATCGGGCGGGACGGCGATCTTCCTCGATACCGGCGCTGGAAAGGGCGGGCACCTGTCCTGGATCGACCTGCCGCCGCCATGATCCTGGCGGCGTTCCGGCAGCAGGCGGTCTGGTGCCGGCAGTTGGGTTCGCCGCTCACCGGGCTGCTGATGGACGTGCTTGCCGAGCGGCTGGACCATTCGACGGCGGTTGGGCGCCGCGTGCTGGACTGGCCGGGGCGACCCGCCGCCGGGAACGACGCGGTGCCGTTGCGCCTGGCGGGTGGGCTTCACGCGCTGATGGCACCTGGGTGGAGTGGGCGGCCGGATGACGGGTTTGATGGAACCCTAAACAACCTCTCCGGCATCCATCGCCGCCAGGAATCCGGCCGCCCGAGCACGCAAGGCGTGCTGCTTCTCCGGCGTCATCTTCGACCAGGTTCGGACCGGCATCGACATGCGCGGATTGGGTCCGAACCGGTCGGAATGGCGGGCGATGAAGTCCCAGTATAACGCGTTGAACGGGCAGGCGTTCGGCGTCGTCGACTGCTTCACGTCATAGGCGCAGCCGCGGCAATAGTCGCTCATGCGGTTGATATACGCGCCGGAGGCCGCATAGGGCTTGCTGCCCATGATCCCGCCATCGGCATGCAGCGCCATGCCCCGCACGTTCGGCATCTCGACCCATTCGTAGGCGTCGGCGTAGACGACCATGTACCACTCATCGACGCCATCGGGATGCAGCCCAGCGAGCAGGGCGAAGTTGCCGGTTAGCATCAGCCGCTGGATGTGGTGCGCGTAAGCGTAGCGCTTCGTGTCGGTGATGGCCTGGTGCAGGCAATTCATGCGCGTTTCACCGGTCCAGTAGAACCAGGGCAGCGCGCGCTGGGCATCGAGCCCGTTCAAGTGGCGGTATTCCGGTGCCTTCAGCCAGTAGACCCCCCGCACATATTCCCGCCAACCGAGGATTTGCCGCACGAACCCCTCGACCGCATTCAGGGGCGCCCGACCGTCCCGCCATGCCGCCTCCGCCGCCCGGCATGCCACCAGCGGGTCCAACAGCCCGGTGTTCAGCGAGGTCGACACCAGGGCATGGAACATCGTCGCCTCGCCGGTCTTCATCGCGTCCTGCCAATCGCCGAATTGTGCCAGGCGATGAGCCACGAAGTCATCCAGCGCCCGCGCGGCATCGGCAGCGGTCACGGGCATCTGGAAGCCGTCGACGCTGCCGAAATGGTCGGGAAAACGCTCGGCGACCAACGCCATCACGTCCCGGGTTATCGCATCCGGCGGGAAGCCGCGGACAGGGGGCGGGACAACGCCCTTCGCCAGCGGCTTGCGGTTGTCGGGGTCGTAGTTCCACTGGCCGCCGGCGGGCTTGTCATCATCCATTAACAAATCGTGGCGGGCGCGCATCTCGCGATAGAAGAACTCCATCCGCAAGCCCTTGCGGTTGGCGGCCCAGGCGCGGAAATCCTGACGGCGACACAGGAAGCGCGTGTCGTCGCGAATTTCGACCTCGACACAGGCCGCCTCCTGCCAGCCGCGCATGTCTTGTTCCAGCCGCCACTCGCCGCACTCGGTCGCGACGACGCGATCCGGGCGATGGCGCGCGATGGCGCGGAGCAACTCGCCGCGCAGGGTGTGCGTGTTCGCAGGGTCGTCCAGGCGGGTGTAATCGACCACCACGCCGCTGGCCCGCAACGCCTCCGCGAAGTGTCGCATTGCCGACAGCACCAGCACGATCTTCTTGGGGTGGTGCTTCACGTAGGTGCACTCGGCCATGACCTCGGCCATCAGCACCACGTCGCCGGGCACCAGATCGGTCAGGGCCGATAGCCCGGCGGACACCTGGTCGCCGAGCACCATACGAAGGGTGGTCATGGCTCAGCCCTTGCTGCGGACCGTGCCCCGGCCGCCATCGACCCCGATGACCTGGCCGGTGATCCACCCGGCGGCGGGCGACAGAAGGAAGTCCGCTAGCGCGCCGGCATCGTCGCCCTCGCCCAGGCGGGGGATGGGGTGGGCTGCGGCCAGCGCCTTCTCCATCGCCGGGTTGCGGAGCAGCGAGGCGGCGATGCCGGACCGGGTCAGGCTGGGGGCGATGCAGTTCACGCGCACGGTCGGCGCCAGCTCTGCCGCAAGCGACAGGGCCAAGCCCTCGACGGCGCCCTTCGCCGCGGCGATCACGCTATGGCCGGGGAAGCCGGCGCGGACGGCGACGGTGCTGAACAGCACCACGGCGCTGCCGGGGCTCGCGCGCAGGCCCGGTGCTGCGGCCTGCACGGCCATGGCCGCACCAAGCGCATTCAGCCGGAAAGCATCGATGAAATGTTCCGGCCGGGCGCGGTCGATATGCTGGATGACGATGGAGCCTACACAATAGGCCAGGCCGGACACGTTATCGCCGGCGGCCTGGACGGCTGCCGTAAGGGCGGCAGGGTCCATCGCGTCGGCGACCGCGAAGGTGCCGCCCAATTCGGCGGCCAGTGCGGCCAGCGCCTCGTGGTTGCGCCCCACCAGGTGCAAGGCCTCGCCCCGCGCCGCGACCCGGCGGGCGATGGCGCCGCCGACTGCTCCCGTCGCCCCCACAATGATCACCGGTCCCGCCATGCGATGCCCCTTGCCGTTGTTGAACGCCGGAGATGGCCCCCGATGCCGGGCCCGCAACCCGATGAAGTCGCGAGATCGGATTCCCGTGGCTTGCGGGGCGGGGCCGGGCCGGGCAGTCTCGGGCTATGCGGCAGCTCCTCCTCCTACGGCACGCGAAGTCCTCGTGGGACGACCGCGACCTGTCGGACCACGCCCGGCCGCTGAATCCGCGCGGGCAGCAGGCGGCGGACGCGATGCGTGAAACGATGAAACGGCTGGGATTGGCACCGGACCTTGTGCTGGTCAGCAGCGCCAAGCGCACGCAGCAGACCATGGAGGCGCTGGAGCCCTGGGCCGAGACGCCGCTGGTCGATACCCTGGACAGTCTGTATCTCGCCTCCGCGCCTGCGCTGCTTGCGACACTGCAGGAGGTGACGGAGACCGTGCGCAGCGTCATGGTCGTCGGCCATAACCCCGGCCTGCATGAGCTGGCGATGATGCTGATCGGCGCGCATGCCATGACGTTGGGCAACCAGGACATGCGCCGCCTCGCCGAGGGCTATCCCTCTGGCGCGCTGGCCGAATTCACCGTTCCCGGGCCGTGGCACACGCTGGGCGAGGGCGGCGGCCGCCTGGTGCGCTTCGTCTGCCCGCGCGACCTGCCGACGACCGGGCAGCCCATGCGCTGATCCATGGCGACGCTGGAGTTCACCCTCGACGCCGCGGACCTGCCGCTGCTGGCGCGCTGGCCCGGCGTACAGAGCAGCCGATCGTTTCCTGTCGAGATGACGTGGCATGACACGCCCGACGGTGCGTTGGCCGCCGACGGGCTGAGCCTGGTTTCAGCCGGCACGATCTGGCAGTTGGCCTCTCTGCGGGCGGAAGCCGCGGCGGAGCTACCACGGATCGAGGCCGAGGCGCGCCGTGCGGTTCTGCTTGGCCGGATGCTGCCGGAGGGGATCGGTCCGATCATAAGGCTCTCGGGCCGTCGGCAGGCGCTGCGATGGGTCGAGGACGGGGATGCGGTCAGCTTGCAACTGCTGGACGGGCGACTGGGCGCGAACGTGGGCATCTGCCGCGTTACGCTCGATGGTGCACCGGACGTCGTTTCGCGTCTGGCCATCGCCTTGGCCGGCGGAGTGGGCCTGCGCGTGCCGACGGCAAGCCTTGGAGCGTTGGCCGTGGCGACCGCGCGCGGCTCGGTCACTGTCCCGCGGGCGCTTGGCGCGCCGCAGGTGGCCGAGGGCCTGGTCGTCAGCCAGAGCCTGGCGGCCATCGCAGGGCACCTGATGGATGTGATGCTGCATTGGGCCGCGGTGGTGCCCGGCACGCGCACGCCCGAGGCTGTGCATCAGATGCGCGTGGCCACACGGCGGCTCCGCTCGGCGGTGTCGGTCTACAGGCGGGTGGCCGCGTGCCCGGAACTGGTGGCCCTGACGGTGCCGCTGAAGCTGTGCGCCGCGCGGCTGGGCACCGCGCGGGACTGGGACGTGTTTCTCGAGGGACTGGGCGCGCGGCTGGCGGAGACGTTCCCGGACGATCCCCGCTGTGCCGCGATGCTGCGGGCTGCGGCCAAACGCCGGCGGGCTGCCTATGCCGACCTGAGGATTTTTCTGGCGGGACCGGACTTCCGGACGCTGACCGTGGCCCTCGCCTGCGCGGCGGCGCTGCGCCCCTGGGACAACCAGGCTGCGCCGGACGGCTTGCAGCTGGATACGGCCGCATTCGCCGCCGATGTGTTGACCCGGCGCATGAAGCACGTCCGCCAGGCCGGGCGCAAGATCGAGAGCTTGTCGATCCCCGCGCTGCATGAGTTACGAAAAGACTGCAAGCGGCTGCGCTATGCCGCTGAATTCTTTGCTTCTTTGTTTCCTGCCAGGCGGACACGTCGGTTCCTGACCAAGCTGTCGGAGCTGCAGGAGGAGTTGGGGCTGCTGAACGACAGCGCAGCCGTCTCGGGCCTGATGGCGCAGCTGGGGCGGATGGAGCGCAGCTATGCTGCGGGGCTGGTCGAAGGGTTTTCGGCCGCCCACGCCGGGCCCGCGCGTGGGCGGATCGAGGGCGCGTGGAAGCGGTTCAAGGCTGTGGCCCGCTTCTGGTAACCTTAGCATTCCAGTAGCAATCCGTTAATTTTGCGGTTTTTCATACGGGGTGGTTGCGCTTGCGTTGCCGGGCGCGGTAGGGCTGTGCCTTCTTCGACAACCGGGACCAGGATGAAGCAGCCACGCCGCATCTTCCGCAGTTCGCTCTCGGCCCGCTCGGGCCGCGTGGGTCGAACATTGTTGCTTTGGACGGCAGGGGCCTTCGGCACTTGGGCGTTGGGGATGGTCGGCATGTCGTCGGACCTGTTCGGACGCGGCCAGTCTGGACCCGAGCATGTGCAGGCCGGGCCGGAGCAGGTGGCGGTGGTTGATGGCGACACCTTGCGGTTGGGTTCCCGGGTGGTGCGGTTGGCGGGCGTGCAGGCGCCGGGACGCGGCGACGTATGCCAGGGCGGGGCGGATTGCGGCCGGGCGGCGGCGACAGTGCTGGCCGGGCTGGTGCGGGACCGGACCGTGGAGTGCCGACTGTCCGGCCATGACAGCATGGGGCGGCCGTATGGGTCCTGCGATGCGAACGGAACGGACCTGAGCCGGGCGATCGTGGCCAGCGGGTGGGCCCGGGCACGGCCGGAGACGCCGGGTTTGGCGGATCTGGAATTGCGCGCGCGGCGTCAGGGTGCGGGGCTTTGGGCCGCATCGATCGCGCAATGAGCCGGGCCTAGGCATATTGCTGCAACCGCGAAGGTTGCCTAAACCGCTGTCACGCCATAATTTCGCTGCACACGGCCGCCGCGCAGGGGTGCCGCGATAGAATGAGACATGGGGTGAATTCAGCATGAGCGGCACCACGAACGAGTCTGTGACCGTGACTCTAGACGGCACGAACCAGTCCCTCAGCCTGCCGATCCGGCACGGCACGATCGGGCCGTCGGTGGTGGATATCGGCAAGCTGTATGGCACGCTGGGCGTCTTCACCTACGACATCGGCTATGGCACCACGGCGGCCTGCGACAGCAAGATCACGTATATCGACGGCGACAAGGGCGTTCTGCTGCACCGCGGCTACCCGATCGAGCAGCTCGCCAAGGAGAGCAGCTTCCTCGAGGTGGCATACCTGCTGCTGAACGGCGACCTTCCGACCGAGAAGGAAAAATACGACTTCGAGCATGGCGTGATGCGTCACACCATGCTGCACGAACAGCTGCGGCGCTTCTACGACGGGTTCCGGCGCGACGCGCACCCGATGGCGGTGCTGTGCGGCGTGGTCGGCGCGCTGTCGGCGTTCTACCACGACAGCCTGGACATCAATAACGAGGAGCATCGGCGGATCAGCGCGTTCCGGCTGATCGCGAAGCTGCCGACCATCGCCGCGTGGGCCTACAAGTACACGATCGGCCAGCCGTTCATCTATCCTCGCAACGACCTCAGCTATGCCGCTAATTTCCTTCATATGATGAACGCTGTGCCGGCCGAGCCCTATGAGGTGAGCCCGGTTCTGGAGCGGGCGATGGACCGCATCTTCATCCTGCACGCCGACCACGAGCAGAACGCCAGCACCAGCACGGTGCGTCTGGCCGGCTCGACCGGCGCCAACCCCTTCGCCTGCATTGCGGCCGGCATCGCCAGCCTGTGGGGCCCGGCGCATGGCGGTGCCAACGAGGCGGTGCTGAAGATGCTGGCGGAGATAGGCACGGTCGAGAACGTGCCGGCCTTCATGGAGAAGGTGAAGGACAAGAACAGCCACGTCCGGCTGATGGGCTTCGGGCACCGGGTCTATAAGAACTACGATCCGCGCGCGAAGATCCTGCAGGAAACCTGCCGCGAGGTGTTCGCCGAGCTGGGGATCAAGGACAACCCGACGCTGGAGCTGGCCATCGAGATGGAGCGGATCGCCCTGACGGACGAGTATTTCATCCAGCGCAAGCTGTATCCCAACGTGGACTTCTATTCCGGCATCATCCTGCGGGCGATGGGCTTCCCCACCAGCATGTTCACGGTCCTGTTCGCCGTGGCACGAACGGTGGGGTGGATCAGCCAGTGGAAAGAGATGATCGAGGACCCGACGCAACGCATCGGCCGGCCGCGCCAGCTCTATACCGGGCACACGCTGCGGGATTACGTGCCGATGGCCAAGCGGTAGACTACTTATCCCATGGGGTAGTCGGTGATGATGGCATCGACGCCCCAGGCGAGCAGGCGGTCCCTATCCGCCCGGTCGTTGACGGTCCAGGGCACGACCTGGATGCCCAGCGCATGGGCTTGGATCACTTGCTCCTGCGTGACCTCGTCCTGGCGGGGCGCCCAGGTGCCACCGCCTTCCTCGGCGATGGCTTCCGGCAGTGGGGCGGAAGGGCGGTTCCACCATAGCGATGCGTCGGCAGTTGTTTCCGACCGGGTCAACCAGGCGCGGGCGACCTCGGGGCGGATTCTGTGACAATACCGGGGCGCCCGCCAATCGAATGATTGCAGGATGATGCGGTCCGTGGCTCCGGCAGCATCTGCGACTGCCAGGACGGCTTCGACCATGGTCTCCGGGGTGACGGTCCAATCGGGCCGGTCGGGCAACAGCTTCAACTCGATGGTCCACGAGACCCGTGTGTCCAGCGCAAGCACGTCTGCCAGGGTCGGAATGCGGCAGCCCTCGATCGGGATCTGGCGCGGGTAACGGGCGGCGTAGTCGCTGCCAGGGCGTAGCCGGCCGACGTCGAAATCCTGGAGCTCGTCGAGCGGGATGTCCTTTATCAGCGGCAGCGAACCGGACAGGTAGCGGCCGCCGAGGCTGGCGATATCGGTGTTCAGCGCGGGATCATGATGCACGACGGCAACGCCGTCCTTGGTGATCCCGATGTCGATCTCGAAGGCAAGCACCCCGGATCCGAGCGCCTTCCGGAAGCCCTCGAGCGTGTTTTCGGGAAAGAGGCCGCGTGCGCCGCGGTGGCCGATGATGCGGGTCATGGGAGGGTCTTGCCCAGGCCGTGCGCCGCGGTCAATGTCGGGGGATGACGGATCGGGTTCTCGGGGTGCTAGGCGGCATGGGGCCGTTGGCGAGTGCGCAGTTCATGATGCGGCTCACGCTGCTGACGGATGCGGCGCGGGACCAGGACCATGTGCCTGCCATGCTGTGGTCGGATCCGCGGGTGCCGGATCGGGGCGCCGCCCGTGCCGGGACCGGGCCGAGCCCCCTGCCCGCCCTGGTGCGCGGACTGCAGGGGCTGGAGGCGGCGGGCTGCGGGGCCGTCGCCATTCCCTGCAACACGGCGCATGGCTGGATCGACGGAATGCGGGCGGCGACCCGGCTGCCGATCCTGCATATCGTGGATGCCGCCGCCGAGGACCTGCGACGGCAGGGTGTGGGCCCAGGTCCGGTCGGGATCATGGGCACGGCTGCGACGTTGGCCATGGGCCTGTATCAGGAACGACTGGAACGGCTCGGTTGGACGTGCCTGGCGCCCGGCGCCGAAGACATGGCGCGGCTGGTGACCCCTGCGATCGCGATGGTCAAGGCGAACCGGGTGGCCGACGCCTATGCGCCGCTGGCCGAGATGGTCGCCTTGCTGCGCGATCGGGGCGCGCGTGCGGTGGTGCTGGGGTGCACGGAGATCCCGTTGGGCATCCAGGCCGGGCCGTGGGAGACGCTGGGGATCCCGCTGGTGGACACGATCGATGCGCTGGCGCGGGCGGCGATCCTGTGGTGGCAGGGTACTACGCCTCAGGCATCCTCGGCGCCCGGTGGCGGGGACGCCGAGGCGGGAAGCGAAACGGGACAGCAGGGCGGGGTGAAGATCGGGTCAAGCGGTCAACGAACGTAGACCCGGATCTCCTTCGGCGTGGCGCTCGCGTCGGGGCGGGCAGCGAGGCGGACGCGACCCGGGAGAACGCCCTCTGCCACGATGGTGCGGGCAACCTCGGCGGCGCCGGTGCCAAGCACTGTGTCGGCCTGTGCGTCGGGGGCCTGCATTTCGACGACGTCGAAGATGACGGTCGGCTTGCGGGCGCGGGCGTCGGCGACGGCCTTCTTCAGCGTGGCCTGGTAGGCGGCCAGGGGGGCCAGTGGGGAGATGGTCAGCAAGGGCGGCGGCCCGGCAGGCGTGGGAACCGTGGCAACGACCGGCGGCTTCGGGACGACGGGCGCATCGGCGGCGTGTGGGTTGAAAGTGGTCTGGTCGACGAGCGTGCAGCCAGCCAGAAGCACCGTCGCGAGCAACAACTGTTTCATTGGCGGTACTCCGGAGCGTCGGCATCCAGGGTACGCTTGATGCTTTCCAGATGCAGGACGGCACTGGTGCGATCGCCTTCGCGCATCTGGCGGGCGGTGGCCTCGGCGATGGCTGGCGGAATGGGTTTCAGCTTGCGGCCGGTCGACAAGGCCATGCGCTGCACCTCGGCCGCGCGCTCCAGGTAGTAGAGGTCGTCCCAGGCCTCGGCGATGGTGGGACCCGTGACCATGACGCCGTGGTTGCGCATGAAAACGACGTCGGCGTCGCCCATGCTGGCGGCGATGCGGTCGCCCTCGGCCTCGTCGAGGGCCAGGCCGTTATAGTCGTCGTCGACGATGGTGCGGCCCCAGAACTTCAGCGCCGTCTGGCCGGCCCATTCCAGGGGCTCGCCTTCCAGCATGGCGAGCGCGGTGGCGTTGGGCATGTGGGTGTGGAAGGCGGCGCGGGCGCGGGGGATGTTCTTGTGGACGCGGGCGTGGATGTAGAAGGCGGTTGCCTCAGGCTCGCCATCGCCGGCGACGACGCGGCCGTGGAAGTCGCAGACCAACAGCCGCGACGCGGTGATCTCGTGGAAGCCCCAACCATAAGGGTTGACGAGGAACAGCTCGTCCGAGCCCGGGACCATGGCGGACAGGTGGTTGCAGATGCCTTCATGAAATCCGAGGCGGCTGGCCATGCGGAAGCAAGCGGCAAGGTCGACGCGGGCCTGCCAGACGGCGGGGTCGTCGAGGATGGCATGGCGCTCGCTGGAGGTGGCAGCGGTGGTGAAGGCGTGGGCCATCGGCGGGGGTCCGATCTTGCGGGCGGGCGGGAGGGTTGTAGTTTGCGACGGATAGGCGAGTAGGGAAAGCACATGAGCGACGCGCGCACGAACCAGCGGATCGACGGCCAGCGGCT
>JAYVEG010000127.1:0-14257 GCA_043748985.1 Rhodospirillales bacterium | reverse complement strand
GCCCGCAAGCGCGCGATCAGAACCGCGGCGCGGGGCGGGCGCGCCGTTCGAACTGGACGAACACCTGGTCCGCCGCCGCACGCTGCTCCGGCGTCATGACGCCGTACAGCGCCGCGAAGGGCTCGACCAGCCGGGTCACCGCCTCTCCGTGCTGGCGCACCGCCGCCGCGTGGGCCCGCAGGTCGTTGACGGCCGATAGCGGGCCACGCGCCTGCCGTTCGCGATAGGACCGCTCCGTCTCCTGTGCGTTCTGCCGCAGGGTGCCGGAGAAGGCGTCCCATTGCGGCTGCTGCGCGGGCGTAATCGCAAGGCGCTTCTTCAGGTCCGCGATATGCTCCTCGACCCGCGCCGACGCCTGGCGATCCGCTGCATCGCCGGCCGACGGGTGCTGACCAGGGGTCGGCTGGGCCATCGCCGGCCCGGCCAGAGCAAGACACACCACCGCCACCGCCACCCGCATTGCCGCCTCCCGCTCCCGTCGATCCGAACGTCCGCCGCGAAGCCGCGTTCCGCTAGACCGCCGCCCGCTCGTATTGCGGCACCAGGTGCGGCTTCATCCCCAGTGCGGTCGCCGCCCGCAACGGCCAGCCCGGATCGGCCAGCAGCGCGCGGCCCACGAACACCAGGTCCGCCCGCTCGTTCGCCACCACCTCGTTGGCCAGTTCCGCCGTCCGGATCAGCCCTACTGCACCCGTCGCCATCCCTGTCTCCGCCCGAATGCGCTCCGCGAACGGCACCTGGTAGCCCGCGTGCAAAGACGGGATCTTCACCGTCGGCAGGATGCCCCCGCCCGAGCAGTCCACCAGGTCCACATCCCCCCGTGCCTTCAGCCACCGCACCAGCTCCACCGTGTCGTCCAAGGTCAGCCCTCCCTCGGCATAATCGCTGCAGGACAGCCGCACGAACAGGGGCAGACCTGCCGGCCACACCGCCCGCACTGCGTCCAACACTTCCATCAACAGCCGCGACCGTCCCGAAAGGTCGCCGCCATACTGGTCGTTCCGCGTGTTCGCGATCGGCGACAGTGCCGAATGGATCAGATAGCCATGCGCCCCGTGCACCTCCAGCACCTTCACCCCGGCCGCGAGGCACCGCCGTGCCGTTTCGGCAAACTCCACCGCTACACCCTGCAGCTCCTCCACGGACATTGCGTGCGGCACCACAGCATTATCGTGGAATGGAATGGCGCTGATGGCATCCGGGATCCATCCCCCGTCCTCCGGCCTCAGCGCCTTGCCACCCTGCCACGGGCGCTGACTGCTTGCCTTGCGCCCGGCATGCGCCAGCTGCACGCCAGCCACCCCGCCGCCATACTCGATCAGCTTCACCAGGCGCCGCATGAACGCCTCCTGCTCATCTGTCCACAGCCCCAGACAGCCGGGCGTGATGCGTGCTGCTGCCGAGACGTGCGTCGCCTCCGCGAACACCAGCCCGGCCCCGCTCATCGCCTTGGCGCCCAGGTTCTGGATGTGCCAGTCCGTGCCGACCCCGTCATTCGCGGAATACTGGCACATCGGGGACACCACGATACGGTTGGGCAACGTCACATCGCGCAGCGTCAAGGGCGTGAACAGGGCAGGTGTTCGCATGGCATCTCTCCGTCTTGTGCGCCGCACCCTCTGGCAAGTGACGCCGTTCGTCCAGGGGGGTCGGGTCATGTTGACACGGCCCCCGCCTTTGCCACCTGTGCGTCAACCAGCAAGGTGTCGACATGCGAATTCCCGCGATTCCTGTCGCTGCCATCGTGCTTATCCTGCTCGCGCCAGCTGCCCGCGCCCAGGAACATTGGACACCCGTCAGCAAGACCGCCTTGTCCATTACCGGCCCCATCAGCATCTTCCGCGACCACGTCCGCTTCGGCACGGGCGCCACCCTCCCTCTCGCCGCCCAAGGCCGCCGCACGGAGATGGAGTTCGACGGCCAAGTCATGTCCGTCACCATCTTCCGCGTGACAACCCCCACGGACCTCGTGCTGCTCCGCGACAACGCGCTGTGCGGTATCGGCCCTGCCACCTGGATCGTCACCGGCGCGAGCGGCGGCGACCGCATGCTGGCCGTCTATACCGGGGCTGCGTCGCCGCCCGAGAACAAGAGCCTCTGCGGCACGTTCCGTTATGAGTTGGCCAGCCGCTAGCTGATCTGGCCAGGCAGGCGCCGCCGGGTCAGTCTGCGTGCATGCAGCCCACGATTCTTTCGATCCAGAGCTGGGTCGCCACTGGCCATGTCGGCAACGCCGCCGCCATATTTCCCCTCCAGCGCCTCGGTGCAGAGGTCTGGGCCGTCCACACCGTCCAGTTCAGCAATCACCCTGGCCACGGCGGCTTCACCGGTCAGGTCTTCACGGGCGACCAGGTCCGCGCGATCATCGAAGGCATCGCGGCTCGCGGCATCCTGCCGCGCTGCGATGCCGTTCTGTCCGGCTACATGGGCGATCCGGCCATCGGCGAAGCGATCCTCCACGCAGTCCACCTCGTCCGCACCGCCAACCCGGCTTCTCTCTATTGCTGCGACCCCGTGATTGGCGATACCGGCCGCGGCATCTTCGTCCGCCCCGGCATCCCCGAGCTGCTAGCCACCCGCGCCGTCACCCAGGCCGACATCCTCACCCCCAACCAGTTCGAGCTGGAGCACCTCACCGGCCTCCCCACCGGCACCCGCGCCGAAGCTCGTGCCGCCATCGCCACCCTGCAGTCCCGCATGGCGCCCGGGGGCCGGCGCACCATTCTGGTCACTAGCCTCCGTACCACCGAGACCCCGTCCGGCAGCCTCGACATGCTTGCCGCCGACATGGCCGGCGTGCACCTCCTGCGCGTGCCCGCCTTGCCCATCGCCCCGAACGGGGCCGGCGACGCCATCGCGGCCATCTTTCTTCTTCATATTCTTCGGACCGGCGCCACTGCGACGGCCCTGGAACGCGCCGGCAGCGCCATCGCCGGCCTGCTCCGGCGCACCGTGGACGCAGGCGCCGACGAGCTAGTGCTGATCGCAGCCCAGGACGAGTTCGTGACGCCCACCTTGTCCTACAGGGCGGAGGCGCTCTAACAGGTCCCGTGCAGCGCCTGGCCCAGCGCCGCGTGCCACCCGGCCCACTTCCGCGCCCGCTCCGGTGCCGCCATCGTCGGCGCGAAATGCCGTTCCAGCGCCCATCGCGCCTGGAACGCCACCGCTTCCGGATACAGTCCGGCGTCCAGCCCGGCCAGGTAGCCAGCCCCCAGCGCCGTCGTTTCCAGGCAATGCGGGCGGTCCACGCCCACGCCCAGCATGTCGGCCAGGAACTGCAGCATCCAGTCGCTTGCTGTCATCCCGCCATCCACCCGCAGCACCACGTCCTCCGTGATCCCAGCATCCCGCAGCATCGCCTCCAGCAGGTCTTGCGTCTGATAGGCGACACCCTCCAGCACCGCCCGCGCCAGCTCCGCGCGTGTCGTGCCGCGGGTCATGCCCACCAGCGTCGCCCGAGCATGGCTGTTCCAGTGCGGCGCCCCCAACCCGGTGAAGGCCGGCACCAGATACACGTCCTGTGCCGCGTCGGCCGATACCGCCAGCCCGTCCATCTCCGAGGCATGCCGGATCAGCCCCAGCCCATCCCGCAACCACTGCACCCCTGTGCCCGCCGAAAAGATCGACCCCTCGATCGCGTATGTCCGCCTGCCCTCAAGCTGCAGCGCGATGGTCGTCAGCATCCCGTGCGTGGAGGGCACCGCCCGTGCGCCGGTGTGCAGCAGCACGAAGGCGCCCGTCCCGAAAGTCGCCTTCACCATCCCCGGCGACAGGCAGGCCTGTCCCACCAGTGCCGCCTGCTGGTCCCCGGCCATACCCCGGATCGGAGTGGTGCCCCCCAGCAGCGCCGTCGTCCCGAATGTCCCGGCGCTGTCGCGGATCTCCGGCAGCAGGCTCGATGGCACGCGGAACAGGTCCAGCATCGCCGGGTCCCACTGGCCGGTATGGATGTCGCAAAGCAGCGTGCGGGAGGCGTTGGTCGCGTCCGTCGCATGGATCCGCCCCTCCGTCAGCCGCCACAGCAGGAACGTGTCAACCGTTCCGAACGCCAACTCGCCGGCCTCCGCCCGAGCCCGCGCACCGGGCACATTGTCCAGGATCCAGCCGATCTTCGTCGCCGAGAAATAGGGATCCAGCCGCAACCCCGTCCGCTGTGCCACCATCCCCCCATGGCCAGCCGCCTCCAGCGCCGCGCACGCCGCGGCCGTCCGCCGGTCCTGCCAGACGATCGCGTGGCAGACCGGCCGCCCGGTCTTACGGTCCCACACCACCGTCGTCTCGCGCTGGTTCGTGATCCCGATCGCCGCCACCGCACCCGGGGCCAGATCAGCCTGTCCCATCGCCGCCCGCGCCGTCTTCACCGTCGTGCGCCATAGCTCTTCGGGGTCATGCTCCACCCAGCCCGGCGCCGGGTAGATCTGCGGCACCTCCTGCTGCGCGTGCGACACCACCTCCATTCGCGGCCCGAACACCATGCACCGCGTCGACGTCGTTCCCTGGTCGATCACCAGGACATGCCCGGCTGTAACTCCTCCGGTCATCGATGCGCTCCTCGGCTAAGGTTGCGCATCGGTTGTTGGGAGAGGGTCGCCGTAGCGCGGCCGAGGCATCGTCCTCGGGCAAGAGATTGGTTCTCTCGACCGGTGCTTAGGGCTCGAACGGTATCCTGGGGCCAGGCCTTGCCCGCTTGCGTCCTCGCTTGGACAAGCGTGAGCATGGGCGCCGGCTCCGAGGGTTCCCGCCGCCGACCAACGACGGAGGGACACTGTTCGCAGGCATCGATATCGGGTCCGAGCGTCACATGCCTGCACGCCTGAAGGACACGGGCGCGCCGATCGGCAAGCCGCCGGGCCTCGTCGCCATGGCAGCGACCGGGCGTTACTGGAAGACCCTGTTCGCGGTCCTCGCCGCCGCCGGGCACGGGGCCGCGCTGCTCAACCCGTTCCTCGCCCGGCGCTTCCAGCACAGCAGCCTCGAGCGCAGCAAGACCGACGCCATCGACGCCCAAGGCCTCTTTTTCAAGAAGCGCCCCGAACACCGCAGACCCTTCGAGATCAGAACTGAGCAGGCGCGGGCGGCGCAGTCCCAACATGACGCAGCCGGCCGCGCCTGCGGCACGCGCAAAGAACGCTTGCTCAACGCCACGGTATCTCATGCCACGAATTCCATCGCTGCCAGTGCGGCATCGACCGAGGCAATCTCTGCCGCCGTCATGCGCAGCCCCAGCTTCGATCGCCGCCAGACGACGTCCTCCGCGGTGCGGGCCCATTCATGCCGCACCAAATAGCGTAGCTCCGCCTCCGTCAGGTCCGCACCGAACACGCGTCCCAGATCCTCGGCCCGCGCGGCACTACCCAGCACCGCGGGCACGCAGGTCCCATAGGCCCGCACCAGACGGCGCATCGTCGCTGCTGCCACGAACGGGTAGCGCTCTTGCATCGCGGCCTGCAGTGCCGCGAACCCGTCTACCGCGAAATCGCCCCCCGGCAGCGGCGAGCGGCCAGTCCAGCCCGCCGACTTGCCCGCTGGCGCCGGCAAATGCACCGCCAGCTTCTGCAATGCAGCCTCTGCCAGGCGCCGATGCGTCGTGATCTTGCCGCCGAACACCGAAAGCTGTGCCGCCTGCCCGGCGCCGCCTTCCAGCTCCAGCACATACTCCCGCGTCGCCGCCTGCGCCGCCGTGGCCCCGTCGTCATGCAGAGGTCGCACGCCGGAGTACGTCCAGACCACTTGGTCGGGGGTTACCGGCACACGCAGATACTCGCTGGCACCCGCGCAGAGATAGGCGATCTCCTCGCCCGACGCCTTCGCTGCACGCGGATCGCCGTCATAGTCCAGGTCCGTGGTGCCGATCAGCGAGAAATCCCGTTCATACGGGATGACGAACACGATACGCCCGTCGGCGTTCTGGAAGATGTAGCAATGCTCCCCTTCATAGAGCCGCGGCACGACGATGTGGCTGCCCTTCACCATCCGTACTTTCGTGGGCGCATTGGCGCGCAGCACCGAGTGCAGCACCTCTCCCACCCACGGCCCGGCCGCGTTCACCAGCGCCCGCGCCTGCACCACCTCTGTCACACCGGCCGCCGGCTGCAGCGTTACCTCCCATAATTTATTCACCCGCTCCGCGCTCAGGCACCGCGTTCGCGGCGCCACCCGGGCGCCCCGGTCCGCCGCGTCGCGCGCCGTCAGCACCACCAGCCGCGAATCCTCGACCCAGCAGTCCGAATACTCGAACCCCAGCGTGTAGGTGGACTTCAGGCCCGCGCCGGCCGGGTCGGTCCGCAGTGCCCGCGTGGCAGTGGGCGGAAGGCGCTTCCGCCCACCCAGATTGTCGTACAGGAACAACCCGAGCCGCAGCAGCCACGCCGGCCGCAGCCCCCGGTGATGCGGCAGCACGAACCGCAGCGGCCAGACGATGTGCGGCGCGATCCCCCACAACACCTCCCGCTCCATCAGCGCCTCGCGCACCAGCCGGAACTCCCGGTGTTCCAGATAGCGCAGCCCGCCATGCACCAGCTTGGTCGATGCCGAGGAGGTGCCCGAAGCCAGGTCATCCGCCTCGCACAGCATGACCGACCAGCCCCGCCCGGCCGCGTCGCGGGCGATGGCGCAGCCGTTGATGCCGCCGCCGATGATGGCGATGTCGAAGACCTGGTTCATGGCTCTATCCGCCGATCAGCGAGGCGTGAAGCCCCCGAAGCACCGCCAGGTCCGCATTCCGCGAGAGGCGATGGTCGCCGTCCTTGACCAGCGTCAGCTGAACGTCCGGGCTCTCGATCCGCTCCGCCAGGCGCAGCGACGTCTCCCACGGCACGTCGGGGTCGTGCTGCCCGTGCAGCAGCCGCACCGGGCAGTGGATGCCGATTGGTGCGCCCATCAGCAGGTGGTCGCGTCCTTCCTCGATCAGCGCGAGCGTCATCGGCGTCGGCTCGCCATAGGGGCTCGGCGCCAGCAGAACCCCGTCGCGCCGCAGCCTCTCGCGTTCGCGGGGCATCATCGCTTCCCAGATGAGCGCCTCGGTGAAATCGGGGGCCGCTGCCACCCCGATCAGCCCGGCTAGTCGGTCCGGCCGGGCCAGTGCGAGCAGGAGGGCGATCCAGCCGCCCATGCTCGAACCCACCAGGAGCAGCGGACCCTCCGTCAACCGGTCGAGCAGCAGGAGCGCGTCCGCCATCCATCGCCCGATCGTGCCGTCCGTGAAGGCACCGTCGCTCGCGCCATGCCCGGAATAATCCAGCCGCAGACACCCGAGCCCCGCCTGCCTGCACCAGTCCTCCATCGCGATGGCCTTCGCCCCGGTCATGTTGCTGCAAAAGCCCGGCAAGAATACCGTGGTCGGCTTATGGATGTGCCCGGGCGTGCGCGCCCAGGCCAGGTGCACCCCGTCGCCCCGATCCAGCCGTCCTGTCTCGACACCCGTCATTGCAGCACCTCCGTGGGCAGCGCCTCCCTGGCCTCTGCCACCCCCCGTGCTATAGCGCCCCCATGTCCGGCCTCCCACCCGCTTCCACAAGCACTCCAGCGACGATCCTGCAAGTTCTCCCGGGCCTCGAGTCCGGGGGCGTCGAGCGCGGCACCATCGAGATCGCTGCAGCCCTGGCCAGCGTCGGCGCGATCCCCCTTGCCGCCAGTGCGGGCGGGCGCATGGTCTCGGCCCTCGAGCGCGCTGGCGGGCAGCATGTGACCTTGCCGCTTGCGACCAAGAATCCGCTCGGGATCCTGCGCAACGCCGCCCGGCTCGAGGCCCTGATCCACGCCCGCGACGTCGACCTCATCCATGCCCGGTCCCGCGCCCCGGCCTGGTCCGCCTGGCGTGCCGCCCGCCGCGCCGGAATCCCGTTTGTCACCACCTATCATGCCCCCTATGCCGAGAACGCGCCCGGCAAGCGCTGGTATAACAGCGTGATGGCCCGCGGCGACCGGGTGATCGCCATCAGCCGCTACATCGCCAACCTGATCGTCGAGCGCCACGGCCTCGCCCCCGATCGCATCCGCCTCATCCCCCGCGGCGTCGATCCTTTCCTGTTCGACCCGGCCCGGATCGCGCCGGACCGCATCGCCCGCCTGGTGCGCGCCTGGCGCCTGCCGGACCACGCGCCTGTCGTCATGCTGCCCGCGCGCCTCAGCCGCTGGAAGGGCCAGGCCGTGCTCATCAAGGCCATGGCGGCCATCCGCGAGCGCGACGCCATCTGCGTGCTGCTCGGCGAAGGCCGGCCCGGCTACGCGAAGGAGCTGACCAGCCTCGCCCACCATCTCGGTATTGCCGACCGCCTCCGCCTGGTCGGCCATTGCGAGGACATCCCCGCCGCCCTGATGCTCGCAACGGTCGCGGTGTCAGCCTCGACCGCACCGGAGGGATTCGGCCGCGCCGTGATCGAGGCCCAGGCCATGGGCTGCGCCGTCGTCGCGACCAACCACGGCGGCGCCGCCGAAACCGTCGAGGACCTTGTCACCGGCTGGCACATGCCACCTTCCGACCCGGCCGCGCTCGCCGCCATCCTCGACCACGCCTTGTCGATGGGTGCGCAAGATCGCCAGGCCCTGGGTGAGCGCGCCCGCGCCAGCGTGCTGCAGCACTACACTGTGGCCGCCATGCAGGATGCGACCCTGGCCGTCTACGCCGAGCTGCTGTGAACATTTTGGTCAGCAAGCCGGGCGCCCTCGGCGACGTTGTGCTGGCCTTCCAGGCGTTTGCCGATATCCGAGCCCATCATCCGGGCGCCCGGATCACCCTGCTGACCACGAAGTCCTTCGCGTCTTTGCATCGTCCTGCCAAGCGCTGGCCTGCCGAACATTTCGGCGCCCTCGCTACGCGTCTGGTTGCCCGGGGACTGACCCCGGTCACCGCAGGCGGCGCTAGCGAGACCCCGCTCGCCGCTGCGATCCGCGCGATCTGCCCTGCCGCCATCGATCCTGCCGCCATCGATCCTGCCGCCATCGATTTCGCCGGCCAGACCTCCCTTCCGGAACTGGCCAGCCTCGCGGCCCAAGCGACCCTGGCCGTCGGCAACGACACCGGCCCCATGCACCTGGCTGCCGCCGTCGGCTGTCCCGGCATCGTCCTGTTCGGCCCCGACAACGACCCGGCCTTGACCGCGCCGCGCGGCCGCATGACCGTGCTGCGCGCCGATCGCCTGTCCGACCTTGCGTCAGAAAGGGTTGCAGCCGGCCTTGCCGCAGCCCATACGCTCCATCCCCAATCGCCAGCGGAATCCCTGCCATGCCCGCCATAACGCTCCCCGACGGTTCGATCCGACGCTTCGACGCGCCGATCACCGGCACGGACGTCGCGGCCAGCATCGGTCCGGGCCTCGCCAAGGCAGCACTTGCCATGCAGGTGGACGGGGTCATCCAGGACCTGATTTGCCGTATCGAGCACGACGCGAGTCTGCGGTTCATCACCCGCCGCGACCCCGAGGCGCTGGAGCTGATCCGGCACGACACCGCCCACGTACTTGCCGAGGCCGTACAGAGCCTGTTTCCCGGCACCCAGGTGACGATCGGTCCGAATATCGAGAACGGTTTTTTCTATGATTTCGCGCGCAACGAGCCGTTCAAGCTGGAAGACTTCCCGGCGATCGAGGCCCGTATGCGCGAGATCGTGGCGCGCAATGCCAAGTTCGAGCGCCAGGTCTGGGAACGTGACGCGGCCATCGCTTTCTTCGAGGCCCGCGGCGAAGCGTATAAGGCCGAGTTGATTCGCGACCTCGGGGCCGACCAGGTCATCACCCTGTACAAGCAGGGCGACTGGATCGACCTCTGCCGTGGCCCGCATATGCGCGGCACCGGCGACGTTGGCACCGCCTTCAAGCTGATGAAGGTGGCCGGTGCCTACTGGCGCGGCGACCATCGCAACGCCATGCTCAGCCGGATCTACGGCACCGCCTGGCGGGATCAGAAGGAGCTGGACGCCCATCTGCACCAGCTGGCGGAGGCGGAGCGCCGCGACCATCGCCGGATCGGGCGCGAGATGGACCTGTTCCACATCCAGGAAGAGGCGACCGGCTCGGTGTTCTGGCACCCCAAGGGCTGGAGGCTGTATCGCGTCGCCGAGGACTACATGCGCCGGCGCCTGGACGCGGCGGGGTATCAGGAGGTGAAGACCCCGCAGCTGGTCGACCGCAAGCTGTGGGAGGCCAGTGGCCATTGGGACAACTACAAACAGAACATGTTCATCGCGCGCGTCGAAGACGAGGATACCACCCTCGCGCTGAAGCCGATGAATTGCCCCTGCCATGTGCTGATCTTCCGCGACCGGCTGCGATCGTATCGGGAGCTGCCGTTGCGCATGGCGGAATTCGGCGCCTGTCATCGCTATGAGCCCAGTGGCGCGCTGCACGGCATCATGCGGGTACGCGCCTTCACCCAGGACGACGCCCACATCTTCTGCACCGAGGACCAGATCGCGCCGGAGACGGTGGCCTTCGTGGAGCTACTGTCCGGCATCTACCAGGATTTCGGCTTCGACAGCTTCCGCGTGAAGTTCTCCGACCGGCCCGCCACGCGCGCCGGCAGCGACGAGGTTTGGGATCGCGCCGAGGGGGCGCTGAAGGCCGCCTGCACCATAGCCGGTGTCGAATACGAGTTGAACCCGGGGGAAGGCGCGTTCTACGGCCCGAAGCTGGAATTCGTGCTGCGCGACGCCATCGGCCGCGACTGGCAATGCGGGACGTTGCAGGTGGATTTCGTGCTGCCCGAGCGGCTGGACGCGACCTACATTGCCGAGGACAGCAGCCGCCAGCGGCCGGTCATGCTGCACCGGGCGATCCTGGGCAGCTTCGAGCGATTCCTGGGCATCCTCATCGAGAACTACGCCGGGCGATTCCCGCTCTGGCTTGCTCCGGTGCAGGTGGTGGTCGCCTCGATCGTGACCGATGCCGCGGATTATGCCGAGGAGGTGACGACCGCCCTGCGCGCCCGCGGCCTGGTAGTGCGCAGCGACGTGCGCAACGAGAAGATCAACGCCAAGGTACGCGAGCACAGCATGGCGCACGTACCGGCCCTGCTTGTGGTCGGCCGGCGTGAGGCAGAGCAGCGCACCGTCGCCATCCGCCGCCTGGGCAGCGACGCGCAGGAAATCCTGCACCTCGACGAGGCGGTGGTCCGTCTTGCAAGCGAAGCAACGCCTCCCGATCTCAAGCGTCTTGAATCCGTGCGCCCATAGGTCCAAGAGTAGCCTCGCTATAAAACGTCCATAGGAGAGTCCGATACCCCGAGGTCCCATGCCGAACTCCACGCCGTCCCGCGACGGGCCGCGCGTGAACGAGGATATCCGCGTACCGCAGGTGCGCCTGATCGACCAGGATGGCGAGATGCAGGGCGTGATGACCGCCCGCGACGCCTTGTTGAAGGCATACGCTGTCGGCATGGACCTGCTGGAGATCAGCCCCAACGCCGATCCGCCAGTTTGCAAGATCCTCGACTATGGCAAATACAAATACGAACTGCAGAAAAAGAAGAACGAGGCCAAGAAGCGTCAGCGCGTGATCGAGATCAAGGAGATCAAGGTCCGGCCCAACATTGATGAGAACGACTATCAGGTGAAGATGCGGGCGATGAAGACCTTCATTGAGGAAGGCGATAAGGTGAAGGTGACCTTGCGGTTCCGCGGCCGCGAGATGGCCCACCAGGATATCGGGATCAAGGTGCTTGAACGTATCCGCGCCGAACTCGAGCTGACGACGAAGGTCGAGCAGATGCCGCGAATGGAAAATCGACAGATGATCATGGTGCTCAGCCCACGATAAGCGCTGCTTCTCAGTGGGTTGGATGCAAGCCTCTCCCGTCCCGGGAGAGGCTTTCTCTTTAGGTCTTCGGCGTCTCTCGGCTGGCCGGCCCGGACGCCATAAACATCATGCTTTCATCCAGCCTGTCGTAAAAGTCCAGCATGTCGGGCAGCGAACGCTCCGGGTAGCCGATGAGAAAGCCTTGCACCTCGTCGCACCCATAGGCCTGCAGGATGGCAAGCTGGTCGGCGCGTTCCACACCCTCCGCGCACACCGTCATGCCGAGGCCGGCGCCCAACTGCAGGACAGCGCGGACGATCGCCTCCGTCCTACGATCCTCACCGAGACGGCGAACGAAGGATTGGTCCAGCTTCAGCTTGTCGAACGGCATTTCCTGCAGGTAGCCGAGCGAGGCATAACCGGTCCCGAAATCATCGAGTGACAGGCGCACACCAAGGGTCTTGATACGCGCCAACTCGGTGGCGGCCGTGCTCTTGCTTTCGATGACGACGGCTTCGGACACTTCGAGCTCGAGCCGGTTGGGATCGATCCCGCTTTCCTCGAGCGCCTGTGCCACGACAGCAGGAAGGCCAGGTCCGTCGAACCAACAGGCGGAGACGTTGATGCAGGCCCGCAGGTGCACTGGCCAGCGTGCAGCCGCCTCGCAGGCCTGGCGTAGCACCCAGCTGTCGAGCTTGCGAAACAGGCCGATCCGTTCGATAATGGGCACAAAAATTGAGGGCGGCACGTCGCCATACCCGGGGCGGTCCCAGCGGATCAGCGCCTCGAATCCCAGAAGCTCGCCACTGGCGCACGCGACGATCGGCTGCCAGTGGATGCGAAACATGCCCGCATCGAGCGCCATGCGAACATCCGTTTCCATCGCGACCTCAGAAGCTGCGATGACCGAGCCGTCATCGGGGTCGTCCGTCTGGTTTCCGGCGGTCACTAACGGCATTCAGCGTCCTCGCCCATTGGCAGGCCGACTTCACCCCTGCAGACCATCTGTGCGCCAAGGGTCGTGAGACGGCAACCGAAAGGTTCGTCTACGCATATGCGATGCGTCAAGCTTTGCCGGTAGACCGATACTGTGAAAACGCCCTACTTGGCTGACAGCTTGAAATCGTTGCGGTTGAGCCATCATTCGAAGAAGCGGCCGGGCGAACGAGTCGCTGTTCACCCGGCGTTGGGACCCGGCGCTAAGATCAGTCGAAGGTAACTTTCTTGTTCTCGCCCGGGTGCGGAGATGCGCCTGTCAGGACGGCCTTAACGTAGCCGAATGCATTGACCATCGCGCTGTTCGGTGCGTCCCAGTATTCAGCGGCTGTAATGGTCACCTTCAACAGCGTGATGTCGGGATCGTCGATGCCCTTCGGAAACCAGGTGCGAATCGCCTCGCTCCAGTGCTCCTTGATGCTGGGCTTGTCGGTGACCAGCGCGGCGGTGCCGGAAAGACTGACGTAGTTCTGCTTGGCGGGCTCGGCGTAGGTTACGCCGACATGCTGCTCGACACCGACTTCAGCGACCTTGTGGCTGCTGGCGCGGGTGAAGAACCACAGGGTGCCGTCGAATCCACTCTGGCTGGCCGCCATGGGGCGCGCGCGCAGGGTACCGGTGTCATCGGTGGTGAGCATCGCGAACTGGGTGTCTTTCATCATCGACCAAAGCTTGGCGATCACCTCGGGTGTGGCAGGGGCGGCGGTCATGCTGATCTCCTGAGTGGTGTCGCCATTCCAACCCGAACGGGCGGCAGTGGTTGCATCAGGGAACCGCCAACAGGAGCAGGGTGGGCTCGATCGGGTCCAGAGTGATCTCCAGACGGTCTGTCACGATAGGATCGCCCCCAGCCCGCAGGTCGGAGACAGCCATGCGGATGGGGAGGCGGAGGGTGAGCCGTGCGGGGCCGCCCCAGGCCCGGCCGGTCTGCAAAGCGAGGATCTGGCCGGTAGCGTGGCGATACCATCGCGCCTCGATCCCGGTTGCGGTCCGGCGGTCGGGGCCGAGCAGCCGCATGCGCGGGGGGGCGCCGGCCTCGCGGAGCAGGGCGGCCAGCGCGTCGTGCATGGAAGGGCTGGATTCATCGCCATCGGGGCGGATGGCTTGCGGATGCGGGATGCCCGGCAGCGGCTGAGTCGCCCGGCGGCGGGCGTGGCCGTCGAACAGGCCGACTTCGGTATCTGCCAGCACGGTACCGCCAGCGGCTTGGAAACCGGTGATGGTTTCGATGGCAGCGTCGGAAAGGGCGATGGCATGCGGTAACAACAGAACCTTGACGGACCCGTCCGCCAAAGCGGTTGCCAAGGATGCGTTGGCCAGGAAGCGGGGCTGGATGCCGAGTTCCGCAAGGCGGCGGACCATGATGCGGCGGCTCGCGCGCCAGGCGTTGTCGTCGTATTCACGCTCGGCGTCGCGAGCCGTCCAGTCGTGATCGGCCGCGCGCCGATCGAGCAGCCAGCGCAGGCGGAAGCTGGTGGTATCGTAGAGGATGGCGACTGGGTCCGGGTCCGGTTGGGCCTCGCGCAGAAGGG
>JAYVEG010000126.1:0-4628 GCA_043748985.1 Rhodospirillales bacterium | reverse complement strand
CCGCCGCAATCGGGCCCACCGACATCCTGGTCTGCGGTGCGGCCGCCAACTTCCCCGCCCCCGCGGACCAGATGACCGCGGACGGCTTCGCGAAAGTCATCGCGACCGACCTCAACGGTTCCTTCAACGCGTCCCGCGCCGCCTTCTCACAGCTGAAGCAGCGTCGGGGCTGCATCATCTTCGTCTCTGCGACCAACGCCACCATGCCCTTCGCCCTGCAATGCCACGTCGGCGCCGCGAAAGCAGGCATCGACAGCCTGATGCGCGGCCTCGCCCTCGAATGGGGACCGTACGGCATCCGCTGCAACAGCGTGCTGCCCGGCCCCATCGAGCGCACCGAGGGACTCAGCCGCTTGCTGACCGAGGCCGATATCGAAACCCTCCGCGGCTTCGTGCCCGTCGGCCGATTCGGGACTGTCGAGGACATCGCCGGCGTTTGCTGCTTCCTTGCCTCGCCGCTGGCGGCCCTGCTGACCGGCATCACCCTCGTGGCCGATGGCGGCCAATCCTTCTCCGGCTCGGCCATGTTGTCCGAGCTGATGATGAACCCGTGATGCCGCACGAGACGCCGCATCACCGGGCCGCCGCCTCGGTGATGGCTGCGATCGCCGATATCCTGCCGGACCTGCTGCCCGAGGCGTTGCAGCCTGACGCCAGCCTGGCCGAGCTGGGTGCCACCTCCATCGACCGGGTCGAGATCGCTCTGGCCGCCATGGAAGCTCTCGGCCTCGTGCTGCGGCCTGCCGAACTTGCCGGCGTCGCCACCATCGGCGCGCTGATCGCGCGGCTGGAGGCGCATTTGCCGCCATGATCGGCATCACCGGCATGGCCATCCGCAGCGGCGCCGCCCGCACGCCCGCCGAGTTTGCCGCCTTGCTGCGCGCCGGCCTGCCCGTGTTCACCCTCGGTTTTGAGGACACCATTGCCGCACTTATGCCGTTCGGTCCTGCCGCCGCCCGTGTGGCCAGGGGCGCCTCTCGCGCGCTGACCCTGTCGGTGCTCGTGGCGCTCGAGGCTCTCGCCATGGCCGCCATGACCGACCCGGCCTGCGCCGTGGTCGTCGCCGGCAGCAACATCGCCCAGGCGCGAGCCTTCGCCGCGGGAACGAAATTCCGTAAGCAACCGGCTTATACCCCAGTGCGCCATGGCTACGAGGTGTTCGACACGCACCTGGTCTCCGCGGTGGCCGAAGCCGCCGGGCTGCACGGCGCCGGGCTTTCGGTGGGCGGCGCATCGGCCAGCGGCAATGCGGCGTTGATCGTGGCGGCAGACATGGTGGCCATGGGCCGCGCCCCCGCCTGCGTGGTGGTCGGCCCGCTGCCCGACTTCTCCCCGGTGGAGTGGGCGGCGCTGGAGGCCACGGGGGCCCTGTTGCCGGGCGGGATTCCGTGTCGCCCATTCGACCGTGCCGGAACTGGCTTCACCCGGGCCGAGGCCTGCGCCGCCGTGCTCCTCGAACCCGTCACGTCGGCCCGTGCCCGCGGGGTGCCCATCCTTGCCGAGATCGCCGGCGCCGGCATGACGATGCACGCCGCCCGCGGCACCGCCCCCGACGCGACAGCCGAGACGCGCGCCATGCGCCTGGCCCTCGGCGCCCTGCCTGCGGTGCAACTCGGCCTCATCAGCGCCCACGCCACCGGCACGCCGGCCGGCGACGCCGCGGAATGCCAGGCCATCGCTGCCGTGCTGGACGGCGCTGAAGTCCCCATCAACGCCACGAAATCCATTACCGGCCACGCCATCCAGGCCGCGTCACTTGTCGAGTTGGTCGCAGTTCTGGTCCAGATGCAGGACGGGTTCCTGCATGGGACCGCCGGCCTTGAACACCCCATCGACCCGGCGCTCCATCTGATCCGGCCCGGCGTTATCGAGCGTGCTGTCGAATACGCCTTGAACAACGCCTTCGGCTTCGGCGGCATCAACACCAGCGTCCTGCTGCGTCACCGGGCCGCGGCATGAGTGTCGGCATCGAGGCCATCCATGCCTATTGCGGCCGTGCCTCCATGGACGTCGATCTGCTCGCAACCGAGCGGCGCCTCAACCAGGCCCGTTTTGCCAACCTGCTGATGCGCCGCAAGAGTGTGACCTTACCGTGGGAGGACCCGGTCTCCTACGCCGTCAACGCTGCCAAACCGCTGATCGATGCGCTTTCAGCGGATGAACGGCACTCGATCGAGCTGCTGATCGTTGCCACCGAATCCGGTGTCGACTGGGGCAAGTCTATCGCGACCTACGTTCACGCTGCCTTGGGGCTTGCGCCGCATTGCCGGTTGTTCGAGATCAAGCAGGCCTGTTACGGGGGCACCGCGGCGTTGCAGATGGCCGCTGCCACCGTCACCGCCTCGCCCCGCCCGATCCGCGCCCTGGTGATCGCCACCGACCTTGGCCGCCCCGTCCCGCACTCCTACGCCGAGCCGTCGCAGGGCTCTGCCGCTGTCGCCCTTCTGGTCGGCGCCGATCCCGTGATCCTCGCGTTGGAGCCCGGCGCCAGCGGCGTCCATGGTTACGAGGTGATGGACGCTTGCCGCCCCACGCCCGAGATCGAGACCGGCGACGCTGATCTGTCGCTGCTGTCCTACCTCGACTGCATGGAGAAAAGCTTTCTCGCCTACCAGGCGCGCGTGCCGGGCCGAGATTTCCAGGACGGGTTCGACTACCTTGCCTGCCACACGCCGTTCGGCGGCATGGTGAAGGGCGCCCACCGCACCATGATGCGCAAGTTCAAGCGCGTGCCACCGGCCATCGTCGAGGCCGATTTCGAACGGCGCGTCCGACCCTCGCTGCGCTATTGCCAGGAGGTCGGGAACATCTACTCCGGGACCGTCTTCCTTGCCCTGTGCGGCGTCCTTGCCGGCCTTTCCGCCCCCGCCCGCATCGGCCTGTTCTCGTACGGCTCTGGCTGCTGTTCCGAGTTCTACAGCGGCACTGCCGACCTCGCCGCCGCCGCCGCGATCGCCCGCACGGGCCTGGATGCAGCCCTCGCGGGCCGGCATCCTTTGTCGATGCCCGAATACGAGGCCGTGGTTGCCCGCACCCGCGACGGCCTGGTCGGCGCCCGTACCGCCGCCGTCGATGCAGCCGGCTTCGAACACATCTGGCGGACCCAATTCGAAGACCGCCAACTCCTCGTCCTGGCCGGCATCGACAATTACCACCGCACCTACCGATGGAGCTGATTCCATTCTGCCCGAGGGAGAGGGCTTTTGAAGCTTGAGTCCGCCCTACACCGTCATACGCTACCTGGCCCCGCGCTCAACCGCGCCGCCATCGCCGGCCTGCACGCCGCGCTCGACACGGCCGAGTCCAACCTGGAATCCCGCCTGTTCGTCATCGAGGGGAGCGACGGCGTCTTCTGCACCGGCATGGACTTCGCCGAGGCCACGGCCACCCATCTCGACACCGCCGCCGACGCCCGCGCCCCGGTCGAGCAGCTCTACGCCCTGTTCGAACGGTTCACCGCCAGCCCCTGCATTGTTCTCGCCATCGTCGACGGCCGCGTCACCGCCGGCGGCATGGGCCTGGTCGCCGCCGCCGATGTCGCCATCGCCACCCCGCGCTCCAGCTTCCAACTGTCCGAAATCCTGTTCGGGCTGTTGCCCGCCACCGTTGCGCCGTTCCTGATCCGCCGCATCGGCTTCCAGGACGCCTACCGCCTTAGCCTGACCGCCGAACGCATCGACGCCGCGCGCGCTGCATCCTGCCGCCTGGTCGATGAGGTCACCGAAACTCCAGCCGATTCGCTACGCCGCCTGCTGATCCGCGTCAGCCGCACGGCCCCCGGCGACATCGCCGCCATGAAGGCCCTCTTTCGCCGAATGTGGATCATGGACGACACCACCCGCCACACCGCCATCGACGCCATCACCGCACGGATCACCGACCCCACGGTCATGGCGGGGATCCGCGGCTTCGTGCAGGACGGGGGCCCGCCATGGCGCAAGCCGTCCGCCTGAGCTGGGAAGCCGACATCGCCATCGTGGCAATGGAGGAGCGCGAGGGTCGCAACACCTTCACGCGCGCCCTGATCGAGGGCCTGGCCGCTGCCTTCACGGGCATCGCCGCCAACCCCGAAGCCAAGGTCGTCGTCATCCACGGCTACGACGCCATTTTCTCCGCCGGCGGCACGCTGGAGGAGCTGATCGGCATCGCCGACGGCGCCCAGACCTTCGACGAGGCCGGGTTTTACCGCATGTTGCTGGATTGCGAGTTGCCCGTGGTGGCCGCCATGCAGGGGCACGCGATCGGCGGCGGCCTGGTGTTCGGCCTCTATGCGGACCTCGTCGTGCTAGCCGCAGAATCGTTCTACAGCACCAACTTCATGAAGTATGGCTTCACCCCCGGCATGGGCGCCACCCTGATCGTCCCCCACCGTTTCGGCACCGCCATCGCGCAGGAGTTGTTGTTCACCGCCAACGGCCTCCATGGCGGCGTTCTCCAGCAACGTGGGATCGGCTACCCCGTCCTGCCCCGGGCCGGGGTCATCCCCCATGCCATGCGCCTCGCCCGCGACCTAGCCGAGAAGCCTTTGCTCTCGCTGAAACTTCTGAAACAGGCGCTGGCGTTCCCCATCGTCGCCGCCCTTCCGGATGCGGTCGCGCGTGAGAAGGCCATGCACGACATCACCTTCG
>JAYVEG010000125.1:0-14284 GCA_043748985.1 Rhodospirillales bacterium | reverse complement strand
TGATTTGGGCTTTCGCGGGGGCTGCGGCGAGAACGGGCGCTGCGGCGGTCGCGGCCAGAAGCAGCAGTGCGAGGCGGCGGCGCATGGTCTTTTCCCCGAGGACGTTTTCTTATGGCGCAAGTGGTATGGCGGGCCCTGCGGGGTGTCAATTGCGCCCAGCGGGGCGTGCAGGCGGGATGGGCAGATGAAACGTATGACGACGGCGCAGGCTGTGGTGGCGAGCCTGGTGGGGCATGGGATCGATACCGTGTACGGGGTGCCCGGCGTGCACAACGATGCGCTGTTCGACGCCATGTTCCAGGCGAGCGACCGCATCCGGATGCTGCACGCCCGGCACGAGCAGACCGGCGCCTACATGGCACTTGGGGCGGCGCTGGCGACAGGGCGACCGCAGGCGTTTGCGGCGGTGCCGGGGCCCGGCGTGCTGAACACGACGGCGGCGCTGCTGACGGCCTGGGGCATGGAGGCACCGGTGCTGGCGCTGGCCGGGCAAATCCCGGCGCATGCGATCGACCGCGGGTTCGGCCACCTGCACGAGATCCCGGACCAGATCGGGTTGCTGCGGCACATCACGAAGTTCGCGGCGCGGATCACTGGCCCGCACGACGCGAGCGCGCTGGTGGCCACGGCGGTACAGGCGGCGCTGTCTGGGCGTCGTCGGCCGGTGGCGCTGGAGTGTGCGATCGACGTTTGGAGCCAGACAGGCCCGGCGCCCGTCATCGCGCCGCTGGCGCCAGTCGTGCCGGAGGTGGACCCGGAGGCCGTCGAACAGGCCGCCCGGCTGCTGGGCGCGGCGCGGCGGCCGCTGATCGTTGTGGGCGGGGGCGCCGTTGATGCCGGGCCGGAGGTGCGGCAGCTGGCGGAGATGCTGGAGGCGCCGGTGGTGTCGTATCGGCGTGGACGGGGGGTGTTGCCGACCAGCCATAGGTTGGCGGTGTCGTTCCCGGTCGGACGGCGGCTGTGGGAAACGGCGGATGTCGTGTTCGGGGTGGGCACACGACTTTACAACCAGCAAAGCCAATGGGGGATGGATGCGGGGCTGACGGTCGTGCGGCTGGATATCGATCCCGAGGAGCCGGGGCGATATCAGCGCCCGGCCTGCGCGCTGATCGGGGATGCAGCGGCCGGGCTGCGGGCGGTGCTTGCGCGGCTGCCGGAGCATAATCGTGGGCGGGAGAGCCGGGAGGAGGAACTGGCGAGGCATCGGGCGTGGCTGGATGAACGGCTTTCGCGCCTGGAGCCGCAGATGGGGTTCCTGCGGGCGATGCGGGCCGCATTGCCGGAGGATGGGGTATTGGTGGACGAGGTCACCCAGATGGGCTTTGCCGCGCGGATGGCGTTCCCGGTCGAAGTGCCGCGGCGGTTCTTCTCGGGATACCAGGACAATCTCGGCTATGGCTACGGGACGGCGCTGGGTGCGGCGGCGGCATGCCCGGGCCGGGCGGTGTTGAGCATCGCCGGCGATGGCGGCTTCGGCTATCAGGCGTTCGAGCTGGCGACGGCGAAGCGCCATGGGCTGGCCGTGGTGGTGGTGGTGTTCGACGACGGGCATTTCGGCAACGTTAAGCGGATCCAGCAGCAGGCCTGGGGCGGGCGGGAGATCGCTAATGATCTGGCGAACCCCGATTTCTGCCGGTTTGCCGAGAGCTTCGGGGTGGCCGCGTATCGGGCGACCACACCGGCAGAGCTGGAGGCGCGGTTGCACGAGGCGTTCGCGTTGCGGGCGCCGGCGCTGGTCCATGTGCCGGTGGGCGAGATGCCCAGCATCTGGGACCTGATTTTGATGCCGCAGGTGCGCGGCGAGGCTGGGCGGCCGCTGATGCCGTGACCCCGCTTTCGAGGCCGTCGCTTGCGGTTGAGGGCGAACCGGCTACATCGGCACGATGACGCAAGAACGCACCCAAGTCGCAATCCTCGGCGGTGGCCCGGCGGGACTGCTGTTGTCCCATCTGCTGGCGCAGGCCGGTATCCAAAGCGTCGTGCTCGAAAGCCGGAGCCGCGACTACCTCCAGCACCGGATCCGTGCCGGCGTGCTGGAACAGGGGACGCGTGACCTGCTCGTCCAGGCGGGAGTCGGGCAGCGGTTGGAGCGTGAGGGACTGGCGCATGAGGGTTGCCTGATCCGGTTCGGGGGTGAGACGCGGCGGATCGATTTTGCCGGGCTGACGGGCAAGTCGGTGACGGTGTATGGGCAGCACGAGGTGGTGCGGGACCTGATCGGGGCGCGGCTGGAGTCCGGGGGGGATGTCCGGTTCGAGACGAAGGCGACGGCCATTGAGGACGCTACAGGCTTCCCGGTGGTCCATTTCGCGCAGAATGGAGTAGCGCGGACGCTGGCGTGCGACTTCGTGGCCGGGTGCGACGGGTTCCACGGCATTGCACGGGACGCGATCCCTGGGCACCGGGACTATGAGCGGGTTTACCCTTTCGGGTGGCTTGGGATATTGGCGGAGACGCCGCCGGCTTCGCACGAGTTGATCTATGCGAACCATGAGGACGGCTTCGCGCTGTTGTCCATGCGCAGCCCGACGATCAGCCGCATGTATCTGCAATGCGAGCCCGACGAGGATGCTTCGACCTGGAGCCCGGACCGGATCTGGTCGGCGCTGTCGGCCCGGCTTGGGGTCGACCTTCAGGAAGGACCCATCCTGCAGCAAAGCGTCACGGCCATGCGGAGCTTTGTCGCCGAGCCGATGCAGCACGGGCGCCTGTTCCTGGCGGGGGATGCGGCGCATATCGTGCCGCCGACGGGGGCAAAGGGCATGAACCTGGCTGTGGGCGACGTGGCACTGCTGGCGCGGGCACTGGAGCGGTGGTTCGCTCGCGGCGAGGATGCCGACCTTGCAGACTACACGGCGCGATGCCTGCGGCGTATCTGGAAGGTGCAGCGGTTCAGCTGGTGGATGACGAGCATGCTGCACCGCTTCCCAGATGCAGGGGAGTTCGACCGGCGGGTTCAGGTTGCCGAGTTGGACTATGTGACGGGGTCGGCCGCCGGCGCGACCCCGCTTGCGGAAAATTACGTTGGATTACCCTGGTAGATCAGTTGGGGAAGCGGGGGAGTGTCGTGCCGTCCTTGGTCTGGTAGCGGGCGGCGTTCAGCTGCATCGCGAGAAAGGTGTAGTAGCCAGTGACGCCCACGAGGTCGACGACGGCGGGCTTGCCGAAGCGCTTCTCGGCGCGAGCGAAGGTCTCGTCGGAGACGCGGTGATTGCGGTGCAGCTCGACGGAGAAGTCGTAGACGAGGGCTTCGTCGTCGCTCATGCCCTCGGGCCGGCGGCCATCGCGAATTGCGGCGATGATCTCGGGCTTGATGCCCATCTTGGCGGCGATGGGGGCATGAACGGACCACTCGTAGTCCTGCGACCACTCTCGCGCGGTCACGAGGATGACAAGCTCGGAGAGGGTATTGCCGATGCCGGACTTGTAGCGGAGATAGTCGCCCATCGAGCGGGCGAGGCTCATCACCTCGGGGCTGTACATCAGCGGCTCGAACGGACCGAAGACGGGGGACTTGCGGGCTGCAAGAAAGTCGACAGCCGCCTGCTTCTGCTCCGGGGAATACTGGGCTGGCGGAATGGTCGGGAGGCGGTCCTGCGCGTCGGCGCGCGCGGCGAGTGGCAGCAGCGTCGCGGCTGCAAGGGCAAGGTGGATCGGGCGCATCGTTTCCTCGTTGTTGTTGCCGGTTCGTCCCAGCTTCTTATGCAGCTGGCAAGGGTTCGCGGTGGCGGGGTTGTCAGGAATGGCGCGCGAGGGCGTCGCGGGCCGCGTCCAACGCACGGCGCTGGTTGCGGATGAGCCCGGACCGGCCACCCAACACCTTGCGCATATGGCGCTGCATGCGCTCTATTTCCGCCAGGTGGCTATCTGCCGAGAGACGGCTGGTGACGCTCGCACCATGACGCCGGTGGGTGTTGAGGGGGCTTGCTACATAAAGCACCTGGCCCCCCGCCGACAGCAGCTCCGCATAGAGTCGCCAGTCGCCGGCCATCTGGAAGGTTTCCAGCTCCGCAGCACAGCGGTCGAGGGCGGCGCACAAGGCGGTTCGACGCCACAACACAGCACTCGCATTGATGACCATGTTGCTGGTCGAGAGGCAGGTCCGCAGCAAGTCCGGTGCGGAGAAGACGGTGTCTTGAGCAAGCGCCGTCACGCCTGACAGAGTGTAGTAGCTCTGGTGGTCGGCCCAAAGCTCTCGGCCGTCGGGTCCAACGGCTCGACTGTCGGTGAAGGCCATGACGGCATCGGGTGCAGCGTGAAGGCCGGCGGCGAGGGCAGCGAGGAAGCCGGGGTCGGCCATGTCGTCGGCTTCGGCGATCCATACCCATTCGGACTGCGCCAGTTCTGCGGCGCGGCGCCATTGGCGAAATACCGAACCGCTGTTGCGGCTTTCGGGCACCCAGCGGATCACCCGGCCCGCGCTGGCGGCGGCGTCTCGCGCGACGAATTCGCTATCGTCGGTGGAGGCATCGTCGAGGACCACGACCTCGGCAACCGGATGGGTCTGGGCGAACACGCTGGCAAGGCGGTCGCGGAGATAGTGGCCATAGTTGAAGTTGGGAATGACAGCGGTGACGTCGAGCAAGCCGGGGTGGGCAATGGCAAGCACGCGGCTGGCGTAACGGCCAAAGTCGAACAGATCACGCGCCTGGGCAGCGATGGCGACACGTGTTGCCGGCCGGGTGCGGGTGGCCAAGGCGCGCATCTGCCTTACCATGGCGGTCGCATCGCCGAGTGGGACGGCGATGCCGGCCCCGCACTCGCGCAGCATGTCCGGGGCGCCGCCGCTCTCTTCGAAGGCGACGGTCGGCAGCCCAGCGGACATGGCCTCGATCACGGCGGTCGGTAGGGGATCCTCCCGCGAGGTGAGCAGGAACACATCAGCGGCGACGAGCCAGTCTGCGCCGTCCTGGTCATAGGATATGTGATGGAAGGTGCCCGTGGCCTCGGCGACCGCCATCTCGGCGCCGAGATAGGCATGAACCGTGGGATCGATATCGCCGACCCAAAGCATATGAACGCGGGCATCGGAGGCGTGCGCGATACGCCAGACCTGAAGGAAGATATCGAAGCCCTTGCGAAGATCGGCATAGCCGAGGCCGATGGCCAGAATATCCTTCGGGAGGATGCGCAGGCTATCTCGCCTTGCCTTCCGGTCGGTGGCGGCAACGGGACGATACAGGCCTTGTGGCAGAACGAGGGTTCGGTCCGGTGACAGCGGTACCAGCTCGGTAAAGCGGTCGCGAACGTGGGAGGCGCCAAACACGACGGCGCTTGCCACCTCGACGGCGGCGCGGACCGCGGGAACCAGGTTACGCTCGCGCAGCAGCCGCGGAAGTTCGTGCATGAACAAGAAGATGCGGATGCCGGCCTCGGTCAGCGGGATGCAGGCCGCGGCCGAGGCACCGGAATTGACGATAGCAGCCTGGAAGCCGTCGGCGATCAAGGCCTTTGCATGCCGGGCCACGTCATGGACCGAGTTCGCAACCATCGTGGGCGCGACGGCCCGATATTGCGGGAGCAGCTTGCCGTCGCCGAGGAGCAGGAACGCAACCTCCACACCCTGCACGAGAGCAAAGGTTCGGCCGAGATTGAGCAGCAGCAGCTGGGCGCCGGCGGGGAAGGCGTCATGGCCGACAAGCAGCAGACGGGTTCGCGTCTCGGGGGCCGCCCGGGCTGCCACCGCACGTCCGGTGGCATTGAGGAAGGCTGCGCCGAAATGGATGTCGGGCTCGAGGTAGGCTCCCTCGCCCCACTCGTTCCAGGCGTTGATGCACACGATTGCCTCGCCGCCCACGGGCTGCGCCCTGGCCGCGTCGATCAGGCGTTCGAGCCATGCCTGGTAGGCCGTGGGCGTTGCCCCGTGCACTACCATGCCCGCGCCCTGGCGGCGGGGATCGTTATCCCATCCCGGAACAGCCGTCCGGATCAAAGGGTAGGGCGAAGGCGAAAGGTCCGAGTTGGCCGCGAGGTCGGCGTATGAGAAAACCTGCGCGGTCGCGGAGTGGTCGAGCGGGGTCAGAGAGGCATTGATGAGGCCAAGGCCCTCGACCAGCTTGTGCGGCGGGAACTCGACGGCGGCATCCATCGCGACGTCCCGGGGGTCTCGGTCATCGAAGCTTTGCGCCATGACGAACAAGGGGTCCTCGCCACCGGCGCGAAAGAGGCGGCGCCAGCGTGTGACGGCACCCTCGGGGATCAGGCCGGCGCGATAAACCATCAGCACGGGCCGGCCCTCGAGACGGATGTAGCGCGGGTCGGCGAAGTGACGGAGGAATGTGGCGACGAGGGCGGCCTCGTCCGACTTGCGGTAGGTCTGTGCCAATAGGATTTCATGGTCCGAGCCATCCCACCGGCGCGTCCAGTTCTCGTTGGCCCACATCAGACAGAATGGGAGATCGATGCTTGGGTCGGCCAACAGTGCCTCCAAGGGGGCGTCCAGCAGGCGGCGGCCGTCGAACCAGTAGAAATAGAAGACGAAACCATGAAGACCGGCAGCGCGGGCAAGCTCCGCCTGCCGACGCAGCGTCTCGGAGCCCTCGAGCCGATAGTGGCCGAGGTCGCGTGGGATACGCGGCTGGTAGTGCCCGGCGAAGCGCGGCAGGGCGCGGGCCACGTTGGTCCACTCGGTGAAGCCCTTGCCCCACCACTCGTCGTTTTCCGGAACGGGATGGAATTGCGGCAGGTAATAAGCGAGCAGCTTCGCGCGGCGCGGGGTGCCGGATGGGAGGGGGGTGACCTCTTCGAACATTGGGCCAGGACGGGTATTGCGACGCACCTCGTGCGGGATGTCGATCTCGTGGCCCTGGCGTCGGGGATAGACACCGGGCAGGTGGCTGTTCAGCCGGTAGTGGAGCACCGGGATCGCGGTCGGGTGATGCCGGAGATAGCGTCCGCGGTAGAAGACGGGGTCGAAGGTGGCAGAAGGCTCACGATCCTCGGCTGCGCCGCGCAGCAGATAGTGTTCGAATGGATCCATGCCGGCGGCGGCGACGTCTGGGTAGCGGGCCAGGTAGTGAGCGGCGTCGAACTCGGGAATGGGGCTTACGGTCCCGGTAGCGCGGTGTTCGAGGAAGTGAGCAAGGCACAACATGCCGGCGGGCACCGCGAAACGGTCGCGATACCAGCCAGGGTCAAAATGGGCGATAGGGCGGCGGCCCTCGGCTTCTCCGTATTCGGCATAATGGAGCAGGGGGTTGGTTCCCCTGTCGCGAACGTCGCGGTTCTGGGACAGATACCATGCGGGGTCGAAATACGCGTTCGGGAAGCGGTTCTCCTGCCACCCGAACCTGTGGAAATGACGCAACGGATCGGCGCCAGGCTCCGCGAGATCGGGATTGCGGGCGATGAACCAGGCCCCGTCGAACAAGCCAGACCGCTGTAGTATCAGTATCTCGGCGAGATCCTCGCCGTCCTGCCCTTTGGACGACTTTTCAACGGTTATCATCAGTCAGCAACCCCAAAGCGCCCAGCAATGAACGTTGCAAAGGCGGCGTGCTCACGTCAATGCATTTTGTCGGTTTGCGGCCCTTACTCTAGCATTGGCAAAAAGCCTGGGGAGACATCACGTGAAAAGACGCCTGATACTGGGGGCTGCGGCCGGGGCACTGCTGGCCCGGCCGTCGCTTGCGCAGACAGCACGCGCCCGGACCCTGATCTTCGTCCCACAGGCGAACCTGACAAGTCTGGATCCGATCTGGACCACGGCCACGGTCACTCGCAACTACGCGTATCTCGTCTTCGACACGCTGTACGGCACCGACGATGCGCTGCGCCCGCAACCGCAGATGGCCGAGGGCCATCGGGTCGAGGAGGATGGCCGCCGATGGACCATCCGGCTGCGGGACGGGTTGCGGTTCCACGACGGCTCGCCGGTGCTGGCGCGGGACTGTGTCGCTTCGCTGGCCCGGTGGATGCGGCGCGACAGCCTGGGCGGCACCATCGCCGCGATCCTGGACGGGATGGAGGCGCCCGATGACCGAACGCTGGTGATCCGGCTGAGGCGGCCCTTCCCGCCCTTGCTGAACGCGTTGGCCAAGACGCAGCCAAGCCCGGCCGTGATCATGCCGGAGCGGCTGGCGGCGACGGACCCGTTCAAGCAGGTGACCGAAGTGATGGGCAGCGGCCCGTTTAGGTTCGTGGCGGACGAGTACGTGTCCGGCAGCCGGGCCGTGTTCGCGAAGTTCGAACAGTATGTGCCGCGCGAGGATGCACCGAGCAGCGTGGCGGGGGCGAAGCGGGCGCTTGTGGATCGGGTGGAGTGGAGGATCATTCCGGAGTCCGGCACGGCGGCGAATGCCCTGCGCTCGGGTGAAGTCGACTGGCTGGAGATGCCTATTCCCGACCTTATCCCGACGTTGAAGCGCGACAAGAACGTGGTTGTCGGGCGGCTCGACCCTTATGGCCTGTACCCGGTTCTGCGCTTCAACCATCTGCATGGCGCCACGGCGAACCGCGGATTTCGTCAGGCGATCTTGGCGGCGATCGACCCGCGGGAAGTCATGCAAGCGGTCATGGGCGACGACGCCAGCACCTACAACGCACCGGTCGGATGTTTCCTGCCCGGCACACCCTATGCCAACGACACGGCCATGGATCGCGTGGGCGGACGCGCCGATACGGACGTCAAGGCGATGCTGAAGGCGTCGGGCTATGCGGGCGAACGAGTCGTGCTGCTGCACCCGACGGACCAGCCGTTCTATGACGCGATGAGCCAGGTGTGCGCGGCGACTCTGAAGCGGATCGGCGTGACCGTCGACGACGCAGCGATGGACTGGGGAACGGTGGTGCAGCGCCGCAACAGCAAGGAGCCGTTGGAAAAGGGCGGGTGGTCGCTGTTCTGCACGTCCTTCCCGGCGCTGGACTACACGGACCCGCTGGCTGCACCCGGCCTGCGCGGCACCGGCGGGGCGGCCTGGTATGGATGGCCGACGGACCCGACGATCGAGGGACTTCGGAGCGCCTGGATCGAGGCTACAGACGAAGGGGAGCGGAGGCGGCTTGCATCCGAAATCCAACAGCAGGCGTTCACTGAAGCGATGTTCGTGCCGCTGGGGCAGTACTTCCAGTCCGCAGCCTGGCGGTCCAATATCACAGGACACCTGAAAGGACAGCCGCCGCTGTTCTGGAACGTAACGAAGGGGTAGTGGTTGGCGTCTCTCTCGGCCTGGGTCCTGCTCGGCAGCGCGTTGGGCGGTCTGGCGCGCTATTGGCTGGCGATCCTGGTCGGGTGGCTGCTGGGGCCTTCGTTCCCATGGGGAACGCTGTTGATCAATGTCCTCGGCAGCATAGCGATCGGTGCCGCAGGTGCCGCTACGGATGCGCGCGAGCATGCAGCGTTCCGGGCGTTCGTCATGGTTGGTATCTGCGGGGGTTTTACGACGTTCTCGTCGTTCAGCCTTCAGACCTTCGAACTGCTCCAAACGGGCCGGGTCGGCGCTGCGTTGGGCTACGCCGGGCTGTCGTTCGCATTGTGCCTCTTGGCAGTATGGGCCGGCTGGATGTTGGGGAATAGCGAATGGGGTTGATGCGGAGGGTCCTTGGTGCGGTGTTGCTGGCGTTGGCCGGGTGCGGCCCGGCCGACTTGTTGAACGCGACCGTTCCGTCGGATGGAACCACAATCGAACGCGATGTCGCCTATGGCGCCGGGCCACATATGACGATGGACGTCTATCGACCGCCCCATCCGTCCGGACCACTCGTTGTGTTCCTGTTCGGGGGCAGTTGGCGGACCGGCGACAAATCCATTTATCCCTTCGTGGCGCTTCCCTTGGCAAGTCGCGGTGCTGTGGTGGTGGTGCCGAACTACCGGATGTATCCTCAGGTGCAGTTTCCGGCATTCCTGGATGACAATGCCGCCGCCGTCGCCTGGGCAGTGGAACATGCCCGAGCTTTGGGGGCAGATCCGCGATCCGTCTTCGTCGTAGGACACTCGGCCGGAGCCTATAATGCGGCAATGCTGGCGCTGGACCCGCATTATTTGGCTAAGGTGGGCATTGATCGTGAACGCCTGGCAGGGATCGTGGGGCTGGCGGGCCCCTACGATTTCCTGCCCATTGTCGATCCCGACGTCATACCCGTTTTCGCGCCGGTCGATGACGGGCCGGCCAGCCAGCCGATCAACTACGTCGACGGCCACAATCCGCCGATGCTGTTGCTGGCGGGGGCCGACGACACGATCGTACGGCCGACCAACACGGTCAGCCTCAGCCGGAAAATATTGGCTGCTGGAGGTCCGGTCGAGAGCCAGATCTATCCGGCGCTTGGTCATATCGGGCTTGTGACTGCATTCGCGCCGCTATTCGCACGGCGCGCGCCGGTACTCGACACTGTCTGGACGTTCATCCAGCGGCACGCGCCAGCAAGCTGACCACTGGAAACTGGTATCGCGACGCTCGGACGGCTCCGCTTACTTCACCCCGTAGACGAGGTTCGGCAGGCCCATGGCGATGCCGGGCACGAATGACAGGATGACGACGGCAATGGCCATGAGGATGACGAAGGGGATGGTGCCCCGGATGATCGGGCCCAGGCCGATGTCGGGCGCGATCCGGTTGATGACAAAGATGTTGAGTCCAACCGGCGGATGGATGAGCCCCATCTCCATGACGACTGCCATCACGACGCCGAACCAGATCAGGTCGAAGCCGGCGTCCCGCAGCGGCGGCAGGATGATGGGCGCTGTCATGAGGATGATGGAAACCGGGGGAAGGAAGAAGCCGAGCACCACGACCAGCAGCAGGATGGCGGCAAGAAGCAGCCATTTTCCGAGATGCAGGCCCACGATCCAGCCTGCCGCACCCTGGCTGATGTGGAGGTAGCTCATGACATAGCTGTAGAGCAGGCTCATCCCGATGATCAGGAGCAGCATGCCGCTTTCGCCGAGCGTGCCGGCGAAGATGGGCTTGATGTCGGACAGGCGGAAGGCGCCATAGACGACGGCGATCAGCGCCAGGGCGAGGACGGCACCGAGGCCGGCGGTCTCACTGGGGGTGGCGATGCCGCCGTAGAGGGCGACCATGACGCCGGTCAGGAGAACGAGGAACGGGAGGACACGGGGCAGGGCCGCGAGCTTCTGGCCGAAGGTGTAGGTGTCCTGCCGGAGGATCTCGCTCCTGACGCTGCCGGAGGCGGCATCGACTGTCGCGTTTGCAAACTCCTTGCGCCAACGCAGCACAGCGTAGCCGGCAAACATCCCGACCAGCAGAAGGCCGGGACCGATGCCGGCGAGGAAGAGACGACCCAGGGATTGCTCGGCCGCGACGGCGTAGAGGATCAGCACGATGCTGGGGGGCAGCAGGATGCCCAAGGTTCCGCCGGCTGCCACCAGCCCGGCTGCGAAACCCGGTGAGTAGCCACGTCGACGCATCTCGGGAATGCCGGAGCTGCCGATGGCGCTGCAGGTGGCGGGCGAACTGCCGGCCATTGCCGCGAACAGGCCGCAGGCCAGCACGACCGCAACGCCGAGACCACCAGGCACGCGATGCAACCAGGTGTGCAGGGCGTCGTAAAGGTCCTTGCCGGCCCTGGATTTCCCGATCGCGGCGCCCTTCAGGATGAACAGCGGGATGGTCAGCAGGGTGATGCTGGCCAGCTCTTCGTAGACGTTCTGGGCGATCGTATCGAGCGAGGCGGCCGGCATGAACATCAGCATGAACACGGTCGCCACGCCACCGAGAGCAAAGGCGATCGGCATGCCGGAGAACAAAGCCACGATCGTGGCGCCGCCGTATAGCAGGCCGATTTGAAGCGTATCCATGGGACGATATTACCGGTGCGAGGGTGCGAGATGGGCCGGTTGGGACCGGCCGTGGCGACTGCCGAGGACCTGCAACAGGAGTTGGACTGCTAGCAGGGCCATGCCGGCCGTCATGCAGCCGTAGGGGATCCAGAGCGGGGGGCCCCAGGCGGAGGGCGTGGTTTGGCCGTCTTCCAGCGCCTCTCGCAGGAGGCCGAGGCATTTCCATGCGAAGAAGCTGACGAAGACCAGGCTGAGAAGGTCCGCAAGCCAGCGCCTGATGCGGTCGGCAGCGGGCGGCAGGATGGCGGCGAGGGCATCGATGGCGACGTGGCCGCGCCGGGCCTGAACCCATGCAGCCGACACGAAGGTGGCACCGATCAGCAGGAAGGTGCTCATCTCGTCCTGCCAGTCGGACGCCGTGCTGAAGAAGTACCGGCCCCCGACCTCCCATGTCAGCACGACACCGGCAGCCGCGATCGCGATGGCGGATAGGACGGCCATGGCGCCATTGACCACACCGACCAACGCCTGAATGGCGCCGAGCACGCCGGTGCGTGGAACGTCGGTCGTGGGAATCGCACCCGAGGCTGCATCGATCCCGTGGGTGCTCATGGCAGGACCCTCACGCCACGGCTTCGGCGAGCTTCAGCAGCGCTGCGCAGGCGGCATTACGATCCGCAAAGTCTTTCCAGGCCGTCTGCTGGGCGAGTGCCTTCCACTTGCCGATGGCCTCGGTGTTCATCTCCTTTGCGGTCACGCCCACCTTGGCGTAGACGCGAGCGAGATCGTCGTCGTCGGATTTGGCAGCCTCCAGTCCAAATGCCTCGAGTTCGGTGCCCACTTGCATGATCACCTTCTGCTGGGCCTCGGGCAGGCTCTCGAACACCAGCTTGCTCATCAGCAGAGGCTCGAACATGAACCAGAAACTACCAGCCTTTCCGGTCGTGACGGCCTTGCTGATCTCTTCGAGGCGGAAGGAAATCAGGCTGGTGCTGGACGTGACGGCTGCGTCGAGCGTGCCAGTCTGCATCGCGGCATAGATCTCGTTGCTGGGAACGGAGCTGATGATGCCGCCGGCCTGCTTGAGCATCAGGTCCATCTCGCGGGAGCCGCCGCGGACCTTGAGCCCCTTGACGTCATCGGGCTGCACGACTGGAGTGGTGCGGCTGGCGGTGCCGCCCGCCTGCCAGACCCAGGTCACGATCTTGACGCCCCGCTTGTCGAGTAGCGCCGTCAGTTCCTGTCCGATCGGCTGCGTCTTCCAGGCCATGCCCTGCTCATAAGTCGTCACCAGGCAGGGCATGAGGCCGATGTTGACCTCGGGCACCTCCCCTCCTGCATAGGCGAGCGGATAGACGGTCATGTCGAGCGCGCCGCGGCGCAGGGCGGAAAACTGGGCGACTGTCTTCATAAGGGAGGAGCCGGGATAGATCTCGAACCCTAATTCACCGTTCGTGCGCTTCTGCACCTCGGCGGCGAAACGCCGGGCCAGGCGGTCGCGGAAGTCGCCCTGCTCAAGGGTGCCGCCGGGGAATTGATGGCTGATCTTCAGCGTGCGGGTTGCTGCACGGGCGGCCGTGGAGGCAAAGCCTGCAGCTGCGATGCCCGATAGAGTAGCACGGCGAGTGATCAACATCGTCTTCTCCCTGTCACGGCTTTTGTTTAGTGCTGGAATACGGTGCAGATGTCGCACGTGCAAGCGGCGTTGACGCCATTCGAACGCGGCCCTAGCCATGCCGCGAAGGTCATCCCTGGAATACCGCCCATGCCAGGCGACGCGCTGGTTCAGCTCGATACGGTTCACAAGTCGTTTCCAACCGCAGGCGGCAACGCGATGGCGGCGTTGGACGGTATATCGCTGTCGATCGAGGCGGGCCGGATTTTGGGTGTGATCGGTCCGTCAGGGGCGGGGAAATCGACGTTGATCCGGTGCGTGAACCTGCTGGAAAGGCCGGACAGCGGTCGCGTCGTCGTGGCCGGGCAGGAGTTAACAGGCCTGGGGCGAGACGCTCTCCGCGTCGCGCGGCGGCAGATTGGAATGATCTTCCAGCACTTCAACCTGCTTTCGGGCCGGACGGTCGCTGGCAATGTGGCTCTCGCACTCGAGATTGCGGGGATTCCGGCACGGGAGCGGGCGGCGCGCGTGACGGAGCTGCTGGGGTTCGTGGGCTTGTCGGACAAGGCCGCCGCGTATCCGGCCCAGCTGTCGGGCGGGCAGAAGCAGCGTGTAGGGATTGCGCGCGCGCTGGCGACCCGGCCGCTGCTGCTGCTGTGCGATGAGGCGACGAGCGCGCTTGATCCTGAGACGACGGCTGACATCCTGCAGCTGCTTCGAACCTTGCGGGACCGGCTGAACCTGACTGTGCTTCTGATTACGCACGAAATGGCCGTCGTGAAAGCGGTGTGCGACGAGGTTGCGGTGCTGGAGCAGGGCAGGATCATTGAGCAGGGGCGGGTATTCGAGGTGTTTACGCGGCCGCAGACAGCCCTGGCGCGACGATTCGTGGGCGAGGTGATCGGGGACGCGGTACCCGAGGGGGCGAT
>JAYVEG010000124.1:0-14313 GCA_043748985.1 Rhodospirillales bacterium | reverse complement strand
GGCGGGCGACGGCGATGACGGCGCGGGGGCCGCCGGCCTGCTGGGCGAGGCGGATGGAGGCGGTGTTGAGGGATTGGGCGAGGGCGTCCTCGAGCGTGACTTCACCGCGGAAGCCGAGGTCGAAGTTCTGGGGGGTCCATGTGCCGATGCGGATGGGGGCGTCGAGGACGGTGTCTTCGGGATGCAGGCCGCGCTCGAGGGCGGCAAGCCAGACGATGGGCTTGAAGGCGGAGCCGGGTTGGCGGCGGGCGGCAACGGCGCGGTTGTAGGGGCTGGTGTGCCAGTCGCGGCCGCCGACCATGGCGCGGACGGCGCCGGATGTGGTTTCCAGGATCAGCACGGCCCCCTGCCCTGCCCCGGCTGCGGCGCCGGGGCCATCGAGGAGGGCAGACAGGCGCGTTTCGGCGATGGATTGGAGGCGGGGGTCAAGGGTGGTGCGCAGGACGGCGTCGGCACCCTGGGGAATAAGGGTTGGGGATGTGTCCGCGACCCAGTCGGCGAACCAGCCGGCGGTGGCGGCGCGGGGCGCGAAGACGATTTGGGCCGAGGCGGCCTCGGCCTCCTGTTTTGTGAGGGCGCCGGTTTCGGCCATGGCGGCGAGGACCTCTCGGCCGCGGGCGGCGGCGGCGGCGGGGTCGGTGCGGGGGTTAAAGCGGGAGGGGGCACGGGGCAGGCCGGCGAGGACGGCGGATTGCCAGACCGTGAGCTTGCGGGCGGAGGTGCCGAAATACATGTGGGCTGCGGCGTCGACACCCCAGGCGCCGGAGCCGAGGTAGACGCGGTTGAGCCAGATCTCGAGGATCTCGGCCTTGCTGAAGCTGTGTTCGAGCCAGAGGGTGAGCATCAGTTCCTGGACCTTGCGGCGCAGGGTTCGGGCGTTGGTGAGGAAGAGGTTCTTCGCGACCTGCTGGGTGATGGTGCTGCCGCCCTGGACGAGGCGGCCGGCGCGGATGTTGACGACCGCGGCGCGGGTTATGCCGATGAGGTCGAGGCCGGGATGGGACCAGAAGCGGCGGTCTTCGACGGCGACAGCGGCGGCCGGGAGGGCCGGGGGGAGGTCTTTGAGGCGGAGGGGCTCGCCGACGACGTCGCCGTAGGTGGCAAAGGCGTGCCCGGCGCGGTCCTGAAGGGTGAGGCCGGGGCGGCGGGCGGTGTCCAGCGCGGTTTCGGGGCGGGGGATGTCGCGGGCAAGCCAAAGAAGGGCGAGGGCGGCGACGATGGCAGACCAGATGCCCAGGATGATGGCCCAGCGTAGCAGACGCCAGATCCAGCGGCGGCGGCGGGGCTGGGCGATGGGTCCGGGCGGGTAGCGGGAGGGAAGAGCGAGCGGGATGCGCGCCATGGGTTACCGCAGCCCTCGTGGGGCTATTTGTAGCACTGGAGGAAGACGGTCGAGGGGTTGGCGATGTCGTCGATCTCGGTGTTGCGGCGGTCGGGGCCGGTGCTGGGGGCGGTGCGGGGCTGGGTGGCGTTGGTGCGGAGGAAGTCCAGGGCCTCGGTGCCCTTGATGGCGAAATTGACGTTTTGGGGGATGTCGCCGCCGGTCATTTCCGCCATGTGCAGTGCGTTGAGCTTCGAGACGATGACACCGATGACGTTGCCGCGGCTGTCGAACAGGGGACCGCCGGAGTTGCCGGGGTTCACGGGGGCAGTGATCTGAAAGTTGGTGGGGTTGTCGCGCAGGCCGGCCAGCGCGCTGAGGTCCCCGGTGGTTAGCGTGGGGCCGGAGGTGGCGACGCCGGAATAGGGGAAGCCGTAGGTGATGACGGATTCGCCGCGGCGGACAGGGGGCGCGTCGCGGAAGGTGAGCGGCGGGCCGATGTCGGATGATGCTGCGAGAAGGGCAAGGTCTCGGCGGCGGTCGGTGGCCAGCACGCGGGCGGTGCTGCGGGTTCCGGCGGCGTTGCGGGCGACCATGGTGGTGCAGTCTGCTACGACGTGGTTGTTGGTGAGGATACGGCCGGGGGCGACGACGAAGCCGGTGCCGCTGCTGCTGGCGCGGGTTGCTGCCGGTGGCAGGCGGTCGGGGGTTATGGGCTGCGAGGTTGGCGGTTGTGCAGGTTGAGGGTCTGCCGAGGCCCCGAGGGGTGGGGGTTTGCCGGGATATTGGGGGCCGGCGTAGGCGCGCTTCGGGCCCTGGACGTCGTCCTGCGGGCGCTGCGCAGCGGCGGGGGTGGCCAGGAGGAGGAGGGCCAGGAGCGTCGGGCGCATGGTGGGAGTCTGGGGGGTGCGCGGGGGTGCGTCAACGGCGGTTGCAGTGAGAGACGGGGCTCGGGCCTTGACGTGGGGCTTCAAGCCCCGCCCATGCAGAGTTCGGCTTCTTGCCGCAAAGGCGGGGTTGCCGCAGGGTTGGGGAATGCATGGGGGTGGAAGCATGAAGGGTCTGTTTCTGGACGCGAGCAACGAGTTGGACGATGTGTTTCGCGCTGTGGTGCGCGAGACTGACCCGCCGGTCGCGCTGAACCTGGTGGACCAGGTTTCGCCGGAGCAGTTGCCGGGGCTGTTGGCGGGGTACGACTTCGTGCTGAACGACCATACGTTCATGCCGACGGAGGCGATGGCGCGGTGTGCCGGGTTGAAGCATGTCATCTTTCTGGGGACTGGCGCGCGCAGCTACATGGACCCGGAGGCTCTGGCAGGGCTGGGGATCACGGTGCACACCATCAAGGGGTATGGCGACATCGCTGTGGCGGAGCATGCCATTGCGTTGATGTGGGCGGCGGCACGGGGGCTGGCGCGGATGGATGGGGGAATGCGGGCCGGGCAGTGGCTGCGGACGGAGGGGATGCAGCTGACGGGCAAGACGATCGGCCTTGTGGGGTTCGGGGGGATTGCGGGCGAGGTGGCGCGGATCGCGGGCGGCAGCGGGATGCGGGTGCTGGCTTGGAACCGGACGCCGCGGGAGGCGGCTGGTGTGGAGTTCGTGCCGTTGGAGCGGCTGCTGGCAGAGAGCCATGTGGTGTCGCTGCATCTGCTGCTGACGGACGAGACCCGGGGCTTCATGGACGCTGCGCGGTTAGGGCAGATGCGGAAGGGGGCCATCCTGGTGAATACCGCGCGCGGCGCGGTCGTGGATACCGCGGCGATGGTGGCGGCGCTGCGCAGTGGGGCGCTGGGTCATGCGGCGCTGGACGTCTACGACGAGGAGCCGTTGCCGGCCGGGGATGTGCTGACGACGGTGGAGAACGTGACCCTGTCGGCGCACAGCGCCTTCCGGACTCCGGAGGCGAGTGAGACGCTGATCCGGCGGGCATTGGACATTGCGTGCCAGGTTGCTAAAGCGGGTTAGCCAAGGCCCTATTTTGCATCGTGCCCGCCTGGCGGAATTGGTAGACGCGGCGGACTTAAAATCCGACGTCCGTGAGGGCTTGCCGGTTCGAGTCCGGCGGCGGGCAGATGCTTTTGGAAGGGATTGCGGGATGGTTCGGGTTTTAGCCGCGATGCTGGTGGCGATGCTGGTGGCAGGGTGCGGGGCGGAATACCGGGCCGGTGGTCCGTCGCAGCGTATTCTGCCGCAGAACATGCCATCGAATTCGGCGCCGGAGGCCCCCGGGTCGCGGCCACGATAGGGGCGCGCGTCAGGCGGCACGGACGTTGGTGACGAAGCTGTCGAGCCGGTTTGCGAGTTCGGCGGCCTGGCCGGACATGGTGACGGCGGCCTGAAGGACGGCGGCGGCGGCGGCGCCGGTGCCCTGGGCGCCGCGGCTGACGAGGCCCATGCTGCCGGTGACGGCGTTTGTGTTGGCGGCGGTGTGCTGGACGTTGCGGGCGATCTCGGCGGTGGCGGCGCCCTGCTGTTCGACGGCAGCGGCGATGGTTGTGGCGATTGCGCTGACCTCCTCGATGGTGCCGGTGATGCCCTGGATGGCGGTGACGGCCTCGCGGGTGGCGGCCTGGATCTCGGAGATCTGGGCAGCGATGTCCTTGGTGGCTTTCGAGGTCTGTTCGGCGAGGCCCTTCACTTCAGAGGCGACGACGGCGAAGCCCTTGCCGGCGTCTCCGGCGCGGGCAGCCTCGATGGTGGCGTTCAGGGCGAGGAGGTTGGTTTGGCCGGCGATGACGCCGATGAGGCCGACGACACTTTCGACGGCGGCGGCGCCGCGGGAGAGGACCTGGACGATCTCGTCGGTGCGGCGGGCGTGGGCGACCGCCTGCGTGCTGACGGCAGCGGATTGTGCGACCTGGCGGCTGATCTCGCCGATGCTTGCGGTCAGCTGTTCGGCGGCCGCGGCGGCGGTCTGGACGCCGCCACTGGCGTCGTTGGCGGCGCGGGTGACGGCGGCGGCCTGCTGATCGGTTTCGCTGGCGGTGGCGGACATGGAGCGGGAGGTGGTCTCAAGCTCCGCCGCGGCTGTGGCGACGGCGGCGACGAGGCGGCCGGCATCGGCCTGGAAGGCCTGGACGGTGGTGTCGAGGAAGGCGGCTCGCTGGCGCTGGATGGCCTGGTCGGTCTCCTGGCTGGCGGCGAGACGCTCGGCCTCGGCGGCGCCGGCGCGAAGGCTTTCGAGGGTCAGGGCCATGGCGCAGAACTCGTCCGGCCGGTCCAGTGTGGGAACCGGGGTGGCGTAGTCGCGGACAGCAAGGCGCTGGATGGCTGCGGTGAGAACGCGCATGGGGGCTGCGACCCGGCGGCGGACGACGCGAAGCGAGAAGACTCCGAATACTGCCGCCCCGAGCGCTGCGGTTGCGGTTGCGGCCAACTTCCAGGTGGCGGTGACGTATCGGCGTTCGGCCAGGTTTGCCATGTCGGTGACTGCGGCGCTGGCGACTGCCATGACGGGGGCGAAAACGCTGTTGCAGAGGTTCGTCCAGGCCGGGACGTCGATCTGTGCGGGAGTGCCAAGGGCGGCGAAGGCCTGGTCCCGCGCGGCGAAGGTCTGCTGGACGGCGGTGCGGGCGGTCTGCGTGGCGGTGAGGAGGGCGGCGGAGACGCCGGGCCGGGCCAGGAGGTCTTCGAGCACGTCGAGGCTGCGGGTGGCCTTGCCTCGGATACCCTCGATTCGCTGCCGGAGCGCGGGGGCGAGCGGCGTGCGGTCGGCGAAGGCGCTGCGGACGAGGCTGCATTCGTCGCCGAGACTGCTACGGCCGCTCCATGCCAGTTGGCGGGCGAGGACGTCTTCGGCGATGACGGGGTCTGTCATACGGGCGGCGGCGGCGATCTGGCGGGCGAGGGTTGCGAGGGTGTCGACGACACCGCCAACCCCGTCATACCAGGGCTGTGTGAGTGGGAGTTTGCGGTCTGCCCGGGGGCGTGCGGCCAGGGGTATCACTTGAGACCGGTAGAGGGTGGAGACGGCTTGCCACTGCTGGAGGATGGTTGCGACCTTGGGGGCATCGCCTGGTGCAAGGGCATCGGCGACGGACGAGAGGGTTCCCTGTAGCAGCGTGTCATTGTCGGCCTGGACGCGGTCGAGTGCGGCGCCGGGGTCGTTTTCCGTGAGGATGAGCTGCTGCACCTGACCGCGGGACAGACGTATGGCGCTGCCGGCCTCGAACAGAATGCGGTCGGCGCGCGCGAGGCGGACGGCGTCGCTGGCCTGCTGCATGTCGGACCCGGCACGCAGGAGCGTGGGGGCGATCGCGACGAGGAGGGCTGCCGCGAGCAGGCCGAAGAGCACGCTGACCAGAGCGGTCGTGGAACGTCGTCCTTGCATGGGCTTGGCCTTTTCGGAGTGGCGGCCAGTGTGGCGGAGGAGGCTTAAGAACAGGTTAGGGACGGCACAGTCGTGGCCGCCGCGTCGGCCTCCCCCCGTCGGCCCTCCCGTCGGCCCTCCCTCGGCCTCCCCATCCGCCCCCTGTCCGTCCCCCCTGGCGCGGCGTGGCGCATGGCGGCACTATGGGGCGGGATGAATGACGCAGCCGATCATACGGTTTCAGTGGGGACCGCCTGGGTGAACGACGCCGGGCAACGGGCGCGGGCGGCGTCGGCCGTGCTTGCGAGCGCGCCGGACGCGCTTCGCAACGGTGGCCTGATGGGCATGGCGGCCGCGTTGCGGGGGCAAGCCGAGGTGATCCTGGCGGCCAATGAGCGCGATGTCGCCGGATTCCAGGGCAGCAGCGCGTTTCGGGACCGGCTGCTGCTGACGCCGGCGCGGCTGGAGGCGGTGGCTGCGGGGCTGGAGGAGATCGCTGCCTTGGCAGATCCGTTGGCGCGGACGCTGGCGGAGTGGACGCGTCCGAACGGGTTACGGTTTCGGCGGATCGCGGCGCCGCTGGGTGTGGTGGGGATGATCTACGAGAGTCGGCCGAATGTGGGGGCGGATGCGGCAGGCCTGTGCCTGAAGGCCGGCAATGCGGTGATCCTGCGTGGGGGATCGGACAGTTTTTTCAGCGCGACGGCGATTCTGGCGGCGTTGCGGGAGGGCCTGCGGAAGGCCGGGCTACCGGAGGATACGGTGCAGGCGGCGCCGGGGCCGGAGCGGGCCTATGTGGCTGCGATGCTGGGGGCGGCCGGGTTTATCGACCTGATCATTCCGCGCGGCGGCCGGGCATTGGTGGAGCGGGTGCAGCGCGAGGCTCGGGTGCCGGTGCTGGCGCATGCCGACGGGCTTTGCCATACTTATGTGCATGCTGCGGCCGATCCGACGATGGCGCGGAGCATCGTTGCGAATGCGAAGATGCGGCGGACCGGGGTGTGCGGATCGACGGAGACGCTGCTGATCGATGCATCGTGTGCGCCGGTTCTGTTGCCGGCGCTGGTGGACGATCTGGCGGCGCTGGGTTGTCGGTTCGTGGGGGATGCGCGGGCGCGGGCGATTGTGCCGGGGATGGACGTGGCGACGGAAGAAGATTTCGGCACCGAGTGGCTGGATGCCAAGCTGAGCGTGGCGGTGGTGGACGGGGTCGATGGCGCGTTGGCGCATATCGCGCGATTCGGCAGCTCACACACCGAGGCGATCATCACGCAGGATACTTATGTTGCCGAGTATTTCCTGGCGCGGGTGGGGAGTGCGGTGGCGTTGTGGAATGCGAGCACGCAGTTCTGCGACGGCGGGGAGTTCGGCTTCGGGGCCGAGATCGGAATCGCGACGGGCAAGGTTCATGCGCGCGGGCCGGTGGGGGTGGAGCAGTTGACGACATTCCGGTACGTGGTCACCGGGACGGGCCAGGTGCGTCCCTGACAGACCTGTTCGGCGGCGTCCCGGACCCCATCCCGGCATGGGGGGACCGTCGCCGCACTCGGATCGGCGTGCTCGGGGGGTCGTTCAACCCAGCGCATGACGGGCACCTGCATGTCGCCCGACTGGCGTTGCAACGGCTGCGGCTGGACCAGGTGTGGCTGATGGTGTCGCCGGGGAACCCGTTGAAGACGGGATACGAGATGGCGCCGCTCGCAGACCGGCTGGAGAGTGCGCGGGGGATCGCGGACGGGCGGCGGATCGTGGCGACGGCGATCGAAAGCCGGCTGCATACCCGGTTCACGTTCGACACGCTGCGGGCGCTGCGGCTGCGATTTCCGCGGGTGCAGTTCGTGTGGGTGATGGGGGCGGACAACCTGGTGCAGCTGCCGCGGTGGCAGCACTGGATCGGGATCGCGCGGACGATGCCGTTCGCGGTGATGCCGCGGCCGACCTACAACCAGCGGGCGTTGAGCGGACAGGCGGCGCAGCGTTTGCGGGGCGCGCTGCGGGATGCGCGCGAGGCGCCTTCGCTGGCGGGGATGGGGGCGCCCGCATGGACGTTCCTGCCGGCGCGGCAGAACGCGAGTTCAGCGACGGCGATCCGGGAGAAGGGGCTTCTCGAACCGGGGCTGGCGTGGCCACGGACGCCTGTTGCGACGGTGGAGTTGCAGCGGGGCGCTGCGTTTGCGACAACACGCGCGTAAGACTGCGTTCTCAGGAGCAAATCCCCATCGCCAGAAAACCCCCGTCCGACCCGGCCAAGCCGCCTGCCAAGCGCCGGACCCCGAAACCGGCGCCTGCGCTGGCCGAGGCTGCGAAAGCGCCGGGGACGCCGCGTAAGAAGGCGGCGGCTGCGGGCCCGCGCACGCGCAAGCCGGTGGGTGCTGCTGCGGTCGCGGCGCATAAGGAGCGGCTGGACACGGTCCAGGCGGTGATCGTGGAGAGCCTGGAGGCTGACAAGGCGGAGGAGGTTACGATTCTGGACCTCGCGGGCCGGGCGGCGTTCACGGACCGGATGGTGATCGCGACGGGTTTGGCGGATCGGCAGATCTCGGCCATGGCGCAGCATCTGGAAGACAAGCTGGCCGAGGTGGGGATCAAGCGAGTGCAGATCGAGGGCGCCGGCGGGTCGGATTGGGTGCTGATCGATGCCGGGGACATCGTGGTGCACTTGTTCAAGCCGGAGGCCCGGGCGCTGTATGGGTTGGAGAAGATGTGGGGGCCGGACTTGGACGAGCCGAGCTAGGGGCTCTGTCCAAGTTCACACAGAGGACGCCGAGACGACACAGAATGAGGCAGCGGAAGCCTTGTTTGAAAAGCGCCACGTTGGAGTTGAAGAAGGAAAGCGATCGCTCCGGGACCTGTGTGTCTACTCAGTGGTCCCTGTACGAACTCGAATCAGTGGTCTTTATGTGAGACTGGCCGCTGAGCCGATGGCGGGTGCGGGCGGAGGTCGATCGGCGGGGCGCCTTTGGGATCGTGGTATTCGGTTCCGGTCCAGATGTATTTGACCTTTTCGGAGGCGATGTCGGCCATGCCGCGGGTTTTGGTGGGGAGAACTGTCAGTTTTCCGTCGACGCCGTCGAGGATGCGTTTCCAGGTGCCTTTCTGCCAGAGAAAAGCCGTGGTGCTGCAGCCGGCAGAGCCGCATTGGCGGGCGGATTGGAGCTGGACAAAGACGACCGGGCGGTCGGACGCGACGCCGAGCATGGCGGAGCCGGTGAGGACGAGGGGCTTTTCACGAGCGTGGCTGGCCTCCACCAAGTCCTGGGCGACGAGCGCGCGGGCGCTGGCGTCGAGTTGGGTGCCGGGGCGGGCGGCGAGAACGATCGGGGTGCCGGTGGGCTGGGCTGCGGCGGGACTTGGAGCGGGGGCTGCGGCGAGCAACAGGAGAGCGAGAATCGGGAGGGTGCGGTGCATGGGCGTGGTTCTATGCGTCTGATAGCCGTGGGTAAACAACGTTCCGGGCCGGAGGCGGAGCTGTTCGCGCGGTATGGGGCGCGGCTGCGGCCGGGATTGGTTGTGACGGAAGTGGCGGAGGGCCGGGGGGCACCGCTGGAGGTGAAGCGGCGGGAGGGCGAGGCGTTGCTGGCGGCCTTGCCTACGGGCGGGCTTGCCGTGGCGCTGGACCTTGGGGCGCCCTGCCCCGGCAGCGACGGGCTGGCGCGGCTGCTGGAGCGGTGGCTGGGGACCGGGCGGGAGCCTTGCTTTCTGGTGGGTGGGGCGGAGGGGCTGGACGCGGCGGTGTTGACGCGGGCGGACCACGTGCTTTCGCTGGGGCCGATGACGTGGCCGCACATGCTGGTGCGGCCGATGCTGGCCGAGCAGCTGTTTCGAGCACAGGCGATCCTGTCGGGTCATCCGTATCATCGGGCGGGACGGCCTTGAAGGGATGGCCGGTTTCCGCGTGCGGGTCGGCTTGCGTGGCGCGGCGGAGACCGTCATAGAACTATGACACTTTCGGAGCGTCGTATGTCTGCCTCCCCACCTCGTCCGGTCATGCTCGTCATCCTGGACGGCTGGGGCTGGCGCGAGGACGAGCATGACAATGCGGTGCGACAGGCGGACACACCGAACTTCGACACGCTGATGCAGGGGCCGCATGCGTTCCTGCGGACATCGGGGCTGGATGTGGGGCTGCCCGAGGGGCAGATGGGAAACTCGGAGGTCGGTCATCTGAACATCGGGGCCGGGCGGGTGGTGATGCAGGAGCTGCCGCGGATCGGCCAGGCGGTCCGGGATGGCAGCCTGGCGCGCATCCCGGCCTTGACAGGGCTGATCGCGCGGCTGCGGGAGAGTGGGGGGACCTGCCATCTGATGGGGCTGGTGTCGCCGGGTGGGGTGCATGCGCATCAGGAGCATGCGGTGGCGCTGGCGCGGATTATGGCGGATGCGCGGGTGCCGGTGCGAGTGCATGCCTTCACGGATGGGCGGGACACGCCACCGCAGTCGGGGGGGGAGGACCTGCAGTGGCTGCAGAATGCGTTGCCGGACGGCGCGCGGATCGCAACCGTTATCGGGCGATACTACGCGATGGACCGGGACAATCGGTGGGAGCGGGTGGAGCGGGCGTATCTGGCGTTGGCGGAGGGCCAGGGGGCGTCGTTCGCGGATGCGGCGAGTGCCATGGACGATGCATATTCGAAGGGGGTGTTCGACGAGTTCGTGGTGCCTGCCTGCATCGGGGACTACGGCGGGATGCGTGATGGGGACGCGATCCTGTGCTTCAACTTCCGGGCGGATCGGATCCGGGAGATATTGGCGCCACTGCTGGACCCAGGGTTTGCCGGGTTCGTGCGGCCGCGGCTGGTGCGGTTCGTGGGGGCAGTAGGGATGACGCGCTACAGCGACGCACTGGCGCCGATGATGGAGGCGCTGTTCGCGCCGCAGACGATGGACCGGATCCTGGGCGAGGTAGTGTCGGACGCCGGGCGGACGCAGTTGCGGGCGGCGGAGACGGAGAAGTATCCACACGTGACGTATTTCCTGAATGGCGGACGAGAGGCGCCCTATCCTGGCGAGGACCGCATCATGGTCGCGTCTCCGAAGGTGGCGACGTACGACCTGCAGCCGGAGATGTCGGCGCCGGAGTTGTCGGACAAGGTGGTAGCGGCGATCCGGAGCCGGAGGTACGATCTGATCGTGCTGAACTTCGCCAACCCTGACATGGTGGGGCACACGGGCAGCCTGCCGGCCGCGATCCGCGCGGTGGAGGCAGTGGATACCGGACTAGGTCTGATCATGGACGCGATTCTGGAGACGGGCGGGGCGCTGCTGGTAACGGCGGACCATGGCAACTGCGAGTTGATGAAGGACCCGACCACGGGCGGCCCGCACACGGCGCATACGACCAACCCGGTGCCGGTGATGCTGGCAGCGCCTGGAAGCGCCACGTTGTCGGACGGGCGCCTGGCCGACCTGGCGCCGACGCTGCTGTCTTTGATGGGGATCGCGCAGCCGGTCGAAATGACGGGGCGGTCGCTGCTGTTGCCGGCGACGGGTATGGAGGTTGCGGGTGCGGGCCCCGGGGCGGCTGCTGCTCGCTAGTTTCCTGCTGGCTTCGCCGGGAGGCGCGCAGGCCCGGCCTGAGCGGGGCGTTGACCGGGACCGGGCGCCCCTGGAGGCGCGGGAAGCGCAGGAGCGGGCGCGTGCTGCCGGGGCGGAGGAGCAGCGGCTGGCTGTGCAACGCGTGGAGGCGGCCGGCCGGCTGCAGCAGACGGAGTCGGCGGTTGCTACGCGGGCGGCCGAGGTGTCGGAGCTGGCGGAGCAGCGGGCAGCAGCAGAGGTGCAGCTTCGTGTGCATGCGGCCTCGTTGGCGCCGCTGTTGCCGTTGATCGAGCGGTTGGCGCTGTATCCGGCGGAAACGCTGTTGGCGGTGCCGGCGGCGCCTGGGGATGCGCTGCGGGGGCTGGGTGTGCTGCGGGGGATGGCGCGGCGGCTGGAGCAGGAGGCGGCGGGGCTGCGGGCGGACCAGGCGGCGCTGGATGCGCGGACGCGGGCGCTGGATGCGGCGCTGCCGGGATTGCGGCGGGTGCAGGCGGAGCAGACGGCGCAGGCGCAGGCGCTGGATGCGCAGGTGGCGACGGCGCAGGCGTTGCGGCAGCGGATGGAGGACGCAGGCGCTCAGCTGGGAGCGGAGGCGCAGCGGCGGGCGGCGGCGGAGGCGGCGCAGTCGGAGTCGCTGCGGGGGGCGCTGGCGACGTTGGAGGCCGGGCGGATGCGGGCAGAGGTGCAGGCGCGGGCAGATGCGATGCGGGCGGAGCGGGCGCGGCACGACGCGGCGGCAGGCGAGGCGCGGCGGCGGGAGGCGGCACTGGCGCGGCCATCGGGGCCGGGGCCTGATCGGGGACAGATGGTGATGCCGGTTGCAGGCGGCGTCGTGCGATCCTGGGGCGACGCGACGGATGCGGGGCCGGCGACAGGGATCTCGTATCAGCCGGCACCACAGGCTCGGGTGGTGGCGCCGTGCGGCGGGCGGATCCGGTTCGCGGGTCCGTTCCGGAGTTATGGCGCTTTACTGATCGTGGATTGCGGGGGTGGGTTCGCCGTGGTGCTGGCCGGGTTGGATCGGCTGGATGTGGGGGTGGGCGTGGCGGTGCTGCCGGGGGAACCAGTGGGGACGATGCCGGGATGGGATGCGACTCGCACTGGCGGGCGCGGAGGTGGGGGGCGGCCAGCATTGTATGTGGAGTTGCGGCGTGACGGCGCGGCGATCAACCCGGCCCCCTACCTGCGCGACAGATTATAGCCATGTAGTGATTGGCAGCGTTGGTGCCGACGTTAGTTTGTTACAAAGCCTTCAGTAATAGTCTGCGCGGCATGTGTGTTACGGTTTGCTGGAGACGGGCCCCACAGGGGCGCCAAAGGGATGATCAGGCATGAAGTTTCGGACCGGCTTGCTTCTGGGTGTAGCATTCACGGCCGGCGTGATCGCCGGTCCAGGGACAGGTTTGTTGGACCGGACGGTGGGCTGGCCAGTGGCGCATGCGAGGGCGCAGGACAACAAAAGCGCCGAGATGTATCGGCTGCTGGACCTGTTCAGCGACGTTGTGGAGCGGGTTCGCGCTGAATACGTGGAGCCGGTGAACGACCGCGAGCTGATCGAGAACGCGATCAACGGGATGCTGACGGGGCTGGATCCACATAGCAGCTACATGAACGCCAAGAGCTTCCGCGACATGCAGGTGCAGACTCGGGGCGAGTTCGGCGGCCTGGGGCTGGAGGTTCAGGCGGAGAACGGGTTGATCAAGGTGGTGAGCCCGATCGACGACACGCCGGCGGCACGGGCGGGGATGAAGCCCGGCGACCTTATCACAATGCTGGATGGACAAACGGTTCAGGGCCTGACGTTGAGCGACGCCGTCGACAAGATGCGCGGGCCGCCGGGCAGCAGCATCCGACTGACGATCAAGCGGGAGAACATCAACACGCCGGTCGAGGTCGCGCTGCAGCGCGAGGTCATCAAGATCCAGGTCGTGAAGTCGCGGATGGAGGGCGATGTCGGCTATGTGCGGCTGACGAGCTTCAACGAGCAGACGGACCCGGGGTTACGCAAGGCGCTGGCGGATCTGAAACGGCAGAACCCCAATCTGAAGGGCTATGTTCTTGATCTGCGCAACAATCCAGGGGGGTTGCTGGACCAGGCGGTGGCGGTGAGCGACGACTTCCTGCGGGAAGGCGAGATCGTCAGCACGCGGGCGCGGCACACGGAAGAGAGCCAGCGCTGGTTCACCAAGCACGGCGACCTGACGGGCGGGCTGCCGCTGGTGGTGCTGATCAATGGCGGGTCCGCCTCGGCGAGCGAGATCGTGGCAGGCGCGCTGCAGGATCATCATCGGGCGGTGGTGGTGGGAATGCGCAGCTTCGGCAAGGGCTCCGTGCAGACGGTGATGCCGCTGCCGGCGGGCAACGGGGCGATGCGGTTGACGACAGCGCGGTACTATACGCCGTCGGGTCGCAGCATCCAGGGTTTGGGGATCTCGCCGGATATCGAGGTGGCGTCGTCGCGGACGGAGCAGCCGCATTTTGGGCCGGAGCGGGAAGCGGACCTCAACAAGGCGCTGCGGAACCAGGGAGGAACGACGCCGCCGGCGGGGGCACCGACGCGGACGGACCTGCCGCCCATCGCGAGGGATATCCCGAAGCTGCCGCCCGAGGGCGCGGCGGCGTTCGATCCGACGAAGCCGGATACGGATTTCCAGTTGAAGCAGGCGGTGGCGGTGCTGCAATCGATGGCCTCGCAGCGCCGCGCGTCGCGCTGACCATGCGGGCATGACGGCCGGGGTGACTCGGAGCCCGCGGGCCAGTCGCCGGACGGCTGGTGGATGGCGGGCGCTGGGACTGTTCTGGGCGGCATTGCTTCTCGTGGGCGGTGCGGGCGGGGTGGCGTTGCAGGTGGTGGGACCGCCGAAGGTCTTGGCAGACATGTCGCATGACGCGCCGGTGGCGAGCCACGGCGGCGCCGATCAAGCCCTCGAGGGTATTGGCGCCGACGATCGGGTTGCAGCTACGCAGGCTGTGGGCGATCACACTGAGCACCCCCCTGCCCTGCCGGTGGCCGCAACACCTCGGGTCGCCGGCCCGGACGATGCGCTGATGGAGGCGTCGCGGTTCGCCCCGGCACGGATGCCGAAGGTGGGTGCGGATGGACGGATGGCCCGAGTTGTCTATGCCGGGCCGGTTTCCCCTGGCG
>JAYVEG010000123.1:0-14377 GCA_043748985.1 Rhodospirillales bacterium | reverse complement strand
ATGCCGGCGATCCCGTGACGATGGCGCGCGCCATGAAGGCAGGCGTGGCGGCGGGCCGGCTGGCGCACCTTGCGCGCCGGATGCCACGCCGCATGGGCGCCGATCCATCGAGCCCGCTGACCGGCCTGATCCGCTAGTCGGAGCTACGCAGCGCATGGGTTCCGCCGCTCGGTGAAAGTTTCCTAAGTCCTTCACCTTCAAGCATTTGTTACGACACGACTCATGATGGCCCATCGTTCAAGGATCATGGCAGCACTATTTGCGTGCCGGGCAGCATTATTGAATTCGTAAATAATGCAGTTTCGATGCAGCGCACCATCCGCACAATATCACTATTTCATTTCAAGTTATGCAGGACAGTTGGACTGGTGGTTAAATAGGTCAGTACCGGGGGTCGGGAGACATATACGTTCCATAAAGGATTGAGTGACTGTACTGGGGTCCGGAATTTAAGGCTTGATCTATCGCTTCTGGAAATGCAGTAAGGGTTCATGAGCAATGGAATGAGGCCCCGGATGATCAGCAATGCCGTCCGCTTTCTCCCTGCCGTGCCCGCCCTGGCATCTATGATGCTGGCCGCCGGCGCCGCCCAAGCCCAGGGCGCGCCAGGCTCGCACCACGCCGCGCGCGGGACTGGCTGGGAAGAGAGTGGGGAGGCCAGTTGGTATGGCGGGCGCCACAACGGACGCAGGACCAGCAGCGGGACGGTATTCAACGACCAGGAGATGACGGCGGCGCACGCGACGCTGCCGCTGGGCACCAAGGTGCGGGTGACGGTTCAGGAAACCGGCGAGAGCGTCGTCGTCACCGTCACCGACCGGCAGCCGCCGAAGCGGGTGCGGGTCATCGACCTCAGCCGTGGTGCAGCCTCACGCATCGGCATCCTGAGTCGCGGGACAGCGATGGTGACCCTGGCGCCGGCCCGCCCCGGCGACGTGGTCGAGGTGGCGGAGGCGCCCGGACCGGACATTCAGGCGCAATTCGCCGAGGCGTCAAGCGATGGCGAGCCACAATACGTTACCGGCGCCGCTCGGCGGCGACATGGTCCGCGACATACGCTCCGCGGCGCCCGAGTGGCAGCGGTGGGCCGTCCGTGCTGTCGCACGCCGTCTGTAGTTCAAGTTCGGCGTTCAGCTCGGCACCCAGCAGCACAGCATACGCTGTAACGTAGAACCACATCATCACGCCGACGACCGTCCCCAGAGGGCCATACATCGCGTCGTAGGTCGCGAACGTCGCGACATACCACGAGAACAGCGCGGACGCCGCGATCCACAGCAGCGTCGCAACCAACGAACCCGGCGTGACCCATTGCCATTTCGGCGTCCGCCGGTCCGGTGCATAGCGATACAGCAGCGACAATGCCACGATCACGGTCACGACCAGCAGGCCAAAACTGGCGCCGCGGATCATCGCGCGCTGGTGCGACGCAAAACCCAGCAGCGTAAGCACGGGCGGCAGACCCACCAGCAGACCGAGGCCGATCGCAGTACCCCCGATAACGCATAGCGTGATGGTGAACGCAGTCGCCTGGTAGCGCACGAAGGTGCGACTCTCACGCTCCTCATAAGCCAGGTTGAGCGCTGCGATGACTGACTTGGTGCCGCTGGCGGAGCTCCACAAAGTGACCGCGGTGCTGAGAAACAGGCTCCACCCCAACGATCCCGGCGGCCTGCTGACCAGCAACGTCACCCGTTCGGAGATCAGGTGGAAGGCGGCCGGCGGCAGGAAGTCCTGGACGACGGCCAGTTGCGGCAACACGGTGACTGGATCGAACACCATACCATAGATGGAGATCAACATCGACATGGCGGGGAACAATGCCAGCGTTCCATAGAACGCGCACCCGGCGGCAACGAGGGCGACGCGGTCGGTGAGCATCTCAATGGCAGTGCGGCGCAGAACGGCTTTCCAGCCGGGCCAGCCGATGCTCGCCGGCGAATCGGCATAACGGCCGAGCGCGTCCGCATCGTCCTGGTTGAGCAGATGGGCCGCCTGCGCAGCGCTTCCGATGACGGGGTCGGTGTGCGGCACCGCCGACCCGGCTACCGGCGAGCTCGGGTCGGGTAGCGGGCGCTCATCCGTCGCGTTGGATTGGGTGTTAGAATTCAATATGGAACCCAGGGTTTTATGAGGCTTTGGGCGTCCGAGCCGAGGCTCGCACGTCCCGACAAGTGAGCGTTCGGATTTTTTGCAAGTAGAGGCAGAATTTTCTCTTGCGCCCCGCGCCACCCAGTCCTATCTGCGCCGTCACGCAGCAACGCACGTGCCTCTGACCCGCGGGGGTTACGCAACGACGTCAAGCGTTCTGGCACCTTGAGTTTCGCTGGTTCGTTCGACCGTTTCGTCAACCCCAACCCACCGAGAACCCCCTGAAAAGGGGCCGATGGGTCGCCCTCTGCCGTCCGCACGACCTTGTGCCGGACGCTTCGGGTGCCGAGCATGGAGAGTTCGTCCGCATGACCCCCAAGATCGCAGATTTCCTCGCCGAGCGCGCCCCCGCAACCCCCTGCATGGTTCTGGACGTGGACCGGGTGGAACAGAATTATCGCGCCCTGACCCGCGCCCTGCCCGTCGCCCATGTCTTCTACGCCGTAAAGGCGAACCCGGCAGCGCCCATCCTGCAGCGCCTCGTGGGCCTCGGCAGCAGCTTCGACGCGGCGAGCTTCGAGGAGATCGAGTATTGTCTGCAGGCCGGTGCGACACCCGGCCGCATCAGCTTCGGCAACACGATCAAGAAGGTCTCCGCCATCCAGCGCGCCCATGCCGCCGGGGTCGACATGTATGCCTTCGACAGCCACGAGGAGCTGTTGAAGGTCGCCGAGCACGCGCCGGGTGCCCGCGTCTACTGCCGCCTGTTGGTGGAGAACGACGGCGCGGAATGGCCGCTCAGCCGCAAATTCGGCACGACAGTCGAAACCGCACGCGAGCTGATGATCGAGGCGCGGGACCTTGGGCTCGACCCCTACGGTCTGTCCTTTCACGTCGGCAGCCAGCAGACGACGACCGGCAGCTACGAGGTCGCCATCGGCCGTGTCGGCCTGCTGTTCACGGATCTGGCCTCGGCCGGCGTCAACCTCCGCATGGTCAACCTGGGCGGCGGCTACCCCGTCCGCTACCGCGACGAGATCCCCGGCATCGACCGCTTCGCCGACGCCATCATGCGCGCCATGACCGAGCATTTCGGCAACGACCTGCCGGAGATCCTGGTCGAGCCCGGCCGCTTCCTGGTAGCCGATGCCGGTGTCGTCAGCGCCGAGGTAGTGCTGGTCTGCCGCAAGGCAAAGGAGGACCCGGTGCGCTGGGTCTACCTCGACATCGGCCGCTTCGGCGGGCTGGCCGAAACCGAAGGCGAGTCGATCAAGTACCACATCGCCACCGAACACGACGGCGGAGAGACCGGTCCGGTCGCCATCGCCGGCCCCACCTGCGACGGCGCCGACATCCTCTACGAACGGTCGAACTATCGTCTCCCCCTCGGTCTCCGCTCCGGCGACCTCGTGCAGATCGAAAGTGCCGGCGCGTATGTCACGACCTACGCCAGCCAGCGTTTCAACGGGTTTGCGCCTCTGGCGGAGTATTACGTCTAGGTTCATCTTACGACCAACGTCATTCCCGTGCTCGACCCGGGAATCTCGCACCGCCTGCGGTCGAGAGTTGGCCAGGCCAAGCCTGGCCATGACGATGAAACTTGTGGGAGTGGACGCATGATGGACGCCGACACGCTGGCTGCGCTCGTTCCGAACGGGGCCCTACTGGCCCTGCCGCCCGACAACTCGCTCGCCCCCTGCGCCTTCGCCCACGCACTCGTCCGCCGCGGCGTGTCTGGCCTGCGCATACTGGGGGTCCCGGTCAGCGGCTATGTGACAGACCTGTTGATCGGCGCGGGGTGCGTGGCCTCGGTGCAGACCAGTGCCGTCACCCTGGGCGAGGCCGGCCTGGCGCCGCGCTTCTCCGCTGCCGTCGCAGCCGGCACCATCGAGGTGATCGACGCCACCTGCCCGGCCATCCACACCATGCTTCAGGCCGCCGAGAAGGGCGTGCCATTCATGCCGCTGCGCGGTGTGCTCGGCAGCGACCTGATCGCCCACCGCCCGGATTGGCGCGTGGTGCAGAATCCCTTCGCCCCCTCCGAGGATCCAATCCTGCTGGTGCCGGCCCTGCAGCCGGACATCGCCGCCTTCCACGCGGTGATGGCTGACCGGCACGGCAACGTATGGGTCGGCCGCCGCCGGGAACTGGCCACCATCGCCCATGCCAGCCGGCGCGTGCTGGTAACGGTGGAGCGCATCGTCGACGGCAACCTGCTGGAGGATGAGCGCCTTGCCTCTGGCGTGATCTCCGGCACCTATGTCGACACCGTCGCAGTGGCCGAGCGTGGCTGTTGGCCCATCGCCCTGCTCGACGAATACCCCGCCGACCCCACCCAGATCCGCGCCTACGCGAAGGCCGCGCGGACCGATGCCGGCTTCCAGGACTACCTGGCCCGGCATGTCCTGCGTGCCCCCGCGGTCGCCGCCGAATGATCGCGCCGGAGGAACGCCTCGCCGCCGCCCTGGCCCGGCTCATCCTCGACCCCACCGCACCGCCCGCCCGCCACATCGCCGTAGGCGCCGCCAGCCCCATCCCCGCTGCTGCCTGCTGGCTCGTGAAGCAGCTCGGCCACCCCGTCCGCCTCAGCCTGCTGCACCGCCCCCGCGGCAACCCCTTCAGTGAAGGCACGCGGGAGCTGTTCGACATGGCCGGCCAAGGCCGCATCGACCTGTTCTTCCTCGGCGGCGGCCAGATCGACGGCCACGCCAACATCAACCTGCTCGGCACCGGCGACTGGCCCGGCCGGACCGCCCGCTTCCCCGGCAGCTTCGGCAGCGCCTTCATGTATATGATGGTCCCGCGCACGATCCTGTTCCGCGAGGAGCACAGCCCCCGCGTCCTCGTCCCCCAGGTCGACATGATCAGCGCCCCCGGCGTCTCCGCCCCCGGCGTCTATCGCCGCGGCACCGCCCAGGCCCTCGTCACCGGCCGCTGCGTCTTCCGCTTCGATCCCAAGGGCGAAGGCCGCTTTCGCCTCGACACCATCCACCCCGGCGAAACAGCGGACAGCGTCCGCGCAAACACCGGCTTTGACTACGATGACCCCGGCGCCGGCCCCACGCCAGACCCCACCGACACGGAACTGACGCTTCTGCGTGGCCCGGTCCAAGCCGAGATGCGGGAGACCTACCCCGACTTCTGCGCGCGGGTGTGGCAGGCGGCTGCGTGAGTGGCTATCCTGCGATGCCCAATGTCCACAGGGCCTATGTCCTCGCCGCAGACCGTGTTCATATCCTTCGGAGTCTTTACCAAACGCCGCGATAACGAGGCGATCTTGTGACGAAGCCGCCGAAAGCGGGCTGGAGATTGACGCCGCCCCGCCGCCGCCCGATCATTCGCGCACGAACGACCAGGAGAGCCCAGCCATGCCGGATGGCGCCGAGACCGCCGGCCAGGGATTGCTGGGCGGATACGATGTGGGCGTCCAGGTGGGCTTCCTGCTCCGCCGAGCGCATCAACGCCACGTCGCCTTGTTCCAGGACGCGATGGCATCCATCGATCTCACTCCCGCCCAGTTCAACGCCCTGATCCGCGTCGTGGAGTTGGATGCCCCCAGCCAGAACCAGCTCGGCCGGTTATCCGCCATGGACCCGGCGACCATCCAGGGCGTGGTGCGGCGCCTGGTGCAGCGCGGCCTGGTGCAGCGCGGCGCCGATCCCACCGACCGCCGCGCCTCCGTCCTGACGCCCACAGATGCCGGCCTCACCCTGGCGGCCCGGGCGGCGGCGGTCGGTCATGCCGTAACCGAGGCGACGCTGGCGCCGTTATCGGCCACGGAGCGGCGAACACTACTGAAATTGCTGGGAAAGATAAGCTGATGGCGCTTTCTGCCGGACCTGATGCACAACTTGGACGGATGGTGGTCCGCAACATCGGCCTGCTGCTGTCCGGGCGGCTTGAGCAACCCATCCTCGATGCGGACACCATCGTGGCCGAGGCCGGCCGCATCGTCGCCGTGGGGCGGGAAAAGGATTGCGACACCGGCGATGCCCGCGTCGTGATCGATGCGCAGGGCTGCGCGCTATCACCAGGCCTGATCGACAGCCACGTGCATCCCGTCTTCGGCGACTGGACGCCCCGGCAGAACCAGTTCGGCTGGATCGACAGCACCATGAACGGCGGAGTCACGACGATGATCTCCGCCGGCGAGGTGCACCTTCCGGGGCGTCCCCGAGACATCGTCGGCCTCAAGGCGCTCGCGATCACGGCGCAGCGCGCCTACGCCAACTTCCGCCCGGGCGGCGTCAAGGTCCTCGCCGGCGCCCCCATCATCGAGCAGGGCATGGTCGAGAGCGACTTCTCCGACCTCGCCGCGGCGGGTGTGACGCTGCTGGGCGAGGTCGGGCTCGGAACCGTCAAAGCCGGCTACGAAGCCAAGGAGATGGTCGCCTGGGCCCGGAAGTATGGCATCCAAAGCACCATCCATACGGGCGGTCCAAGCGTGCCGGGCTCAGGCTACATCGATGCGGATACCGTGCTGGAAGCGGACGCCGACATCATCGGCCACATCAACGGCGGCCATACCGCCCTGCCGCTGCGTCAGATCCGCTGCCTGTGCGAAGGCTGTGGCCGCGGCATCGAGATCGTCCATAATGGCAACGAACTCGCCGGCCTGACGGCGCTGCGTTTCGCCAAGGAGCTGGGACAGCTCGGGCGCGTGATCCTCGGCACCGACGGCCCTGCCGGCTCCGGGGTGCAGCCGCTCGGCATCCTGCGAATGATCGCCCTGTTGAGCAGCCTGGGCGACACCCCGGCAGAGGTGGCATTCTGCCTCGCCACAGGCAACACCGCTCGGATGCGCTCTCTGAACTGTGGCATCATCGAACCCGGCCGGGCCGCGGATTTCGTGTTCATGGACCGCGCACAGCATTCGGCCGGCGCGGATCTTCTGGATAGCGTGCGGCAAGGCGACCTGCCGGGGATCGGCATGGTCGTCATCGATGGCCTGGTGCGCTGCGGCCGCAGCCGCAACACGCCGCCGGCCGAGCGGGTACCCCTGCTCGTATCGTAGCCCCGCAGCCTACCGAGCGATCTGCTGCTTCATCGCAGCGATAAGGGCCCCGACGTCGTTGTTGTTGCGGGCAAGATAGGCGGCATAGTCGCTGCGTTGGGTCAACCGCAGGCTGGTGCCCTCGGCGATGACGTCGATGATCCGCGGCAGTCCGCCGATGTGGTTGCAGACCCATTGCACGTTGTTGGGCTTCTGGTTCGGGCGGCTGATCAGCGTTCCAACCAGGATATCGGCCTCGCGCTGCGTCGTCTGGGTGGGCACAAACGTCACGCCCTGGAACTCACCGATCTTGCCGGTGATGTTGTTGATCAGCACCTCGTGAAACAGACGCATGTATTCCTGCAGTTGCGCCGGCGTCGCGGTCCGCACGAAGCGGCCCAGGCAGAACCGGGCGATCTCGTCCACGGCCACCGCGGTTTCGATCAGTGGCCGCAGCCGACGCTTCTTGTCCTCATAGCTGCCGGGCGCATTGACGATGGCGACAAGTTCGGTCCCCAGCTTGTTGACGAAGGTCGTGGCCTCCGCCTGGCTGCCGCCCTCGGCGCGGGCGAACTGCGGAACGGCCAGCATAAGACCGGTCATGGCGGTGCAGACGAGCAGATGACGTCGGGTGAGCATGAGGTGCGATGTCTCTCGGTAAGGGGTCAGCGCGAGAACCAGGCGGGCACGGTCGCGTGGTCGTCGGCGCGGGTCGCATCGATGGTGGACTGCCGGTTCTGGCGGTACAGGCTGCGGAACGTGGCGTAGGGGTCGAGCGCTGTCTTCTTCACGTTGTCTATGGGATCGAGCACACGTTCCCGGGCATCCACGGCGCCGGCGCCGAACTTGCTATAACGAAGTGCGTTCGCGCCGCCGAAGCTGACCCAGGTGAACGGGTCCAGCACGGCATTGCCGGCAAACCCGGTGGCATCGCGCGGGTTGCTGGGGCCGAGCACGGGCAGGAACAGGAACGGCCCGTCGCCGGCGCCCCACAGCGCCAGGGTCACGCCGAAATCCGTGTCGTGGTCGGGATAACCCAGGCCGGTTGCAACATCGAACAGCCCGCCGACACCGGCCGTGCTGTTGATCAGGAACCGCATCATGCTGGTCCCCGCACGGGTCGGCTTCGTCTGCAGCACATTGTTGGCGAAGGTGATGGGCGTGCTCATGTTAACCAGCAGGTTGTGGATCGGGCGGCGGACCGCTCCAGGAACCTGTCGGTACGCGACGGCCACCGGACGCAGGAGGTAGGTATCGAGCCCGTCATTGACCCGGTAGAAGAAGCGGTTCGTCGGCTCCAGCGGGTCATTCGTCTGGTTGAAATCCGCCAACGCCTCCGGGTCGGTGGAGGGGGGAGGGGTCGCGCAGCCGGCGAGTGCGACGACAACCGCGAACACCGGAACCAGTCTGGTCAACCGAACCATTGCAAAGCGCATCATCACCCCAAGTCTTGCCATCACGGGTATCCGGTCCGGCCCGATCGCCTGTCCAACCAACGGCGTGTCGCGCATGACGTTGCCAGTTGATTGCGCTACAATATGACCAACCCGTGCAGTGTGGCACGTTCACAACATAGATAGCTGACATGAACCAGATCCTGACACCCAAGCCAGAAGCCGCTGAGATCGGGGCCACAGACACCGCGGCCACGCTCGAACGCTGGCTGACCGGGCCGCGGCTCGAGGGTTTGCCGCCCCGCTCCACTGCATTGCCGGCCCCGGCCCTGTCGTTCGAGTTCTTCCCCCCGAAGAACGACGCGCTCGAAGTCCAGCTCTGGACCTGCATCCGCCGGCTGGAGCCCCTGGCCCCTCGCTTCGTCAGCGTCACCTATGGCGCTGGCGGCACGACGCAGGCACGGACCCACGCCACGGTCGCGCGGATCGTGGCGGAGACATCGTTGATCCCGGCGGCGCACCTCACCTGCGTCGGCGCCTCGCGCGGCGAGGTCGATGACGTCGCCCGCCAGTACTGGGATGCCGGGGTCCGTCATATCGTCGCACTCCGCGGCGACGCTCCGGCCGGGGAAGAGTACACTCCCCATCCCGACGGCTACGCCTACGCAGCCGACCTGGTCGAGGGATTGAAGCGGATCGGCGATTTCGAGATCTCGGTTGCAGCTTATCCCGAGGTGCACCCGACCGCGTTGAGTGCCGACTACGATATCGACAATCTCAAGCGCAAGCTCGATGCCGGCGCCACCCGTGCGATCACTCAATACTTCTTCGAAGGGCCGATGTTCCTCCGGTTCCTCGACCGCGCTTTGGCGGCCGGGATCACGGCGCCGATCGTGCCGGGGATCATGCCCGTCTCGAACTACGCGCAGGCAGCGAAGTTCTCGGCCATGTGCGGCACATCGGTGCCCGCCTGGATGGGCGATCTATTCCAAGGCACCGAGCAGGATGCCGAGACAAGGCGGATGATCGCCGCCATCGTCGCCGCCGAGCAGGTGCGACTGCTGCAGGCCAACGGCGTGGACGAGTTCCACTTCTACACCCTCAACCGTCCGGACCTCACCTACGCCATCGCCCACCTCCTGGGCGTGCGGCCCGTCGAGCCAGCCTAAGATCGCCCTTGGTCAGCCTTTGCCGGCGGGCCGGGTCCACCCCTCAGCCTTTCCTGCGGAGAACCCGTCGATAGATGGGCCGAAGCAGGAACGGACTGAGAAACAGCGGGATCTGGCAGAGCCCGAAGAACAGGGTGATCCGCGGATCCGTCGTGGCGGGAAGAACGGCGAGGTACAGGGCCATGTTGCGGTTGCCGCTCATCAACCCGGCGCTGGCGGCCGGGCGGATGCCCCAGGGCGCAAGAGCGATCGTGGTGAGGATGTTGAGGCCGTAATCGGCAGCAAACGCGGCGATCAGCGCCTGCACGACCCAGGCCGGGTCCAGCGCCATTCGGGCCTGCAGTCCGTCCATCACCGCAAAGCCGTAGAACACGACCATCCAGACGGTGAACCCATCGATCGCCTCGCCATGACGGGCAAGCCGACCCGAGCCGACACCGCGCCGGATCGCCAGCGACAGCACCAGCGGCAAGCCAACGATGATCAGCAGTGAGACCATCAGCTTGGCCGTGCCGATGGAGAGATCGAGGCCCAGAACGATCAGCGCGATGGGCGGGGCCGTGAACGGCACCAACGCCAGCGACATGAGCGTGACGACAAGCGAGATTTCGGGATCGAGCCCGACCAGGCGGGCAAACGCCGCCGAGGAGGAGGCGGCGCACCCAGTGGCGAAGATCACGACACCGGCAGCGATGCCGGGATCGAGATGAAGGGGCAGCGTCACGGCCCAGGCAACGATGGGCGCGACCAGCATCTGCATCAGGACTATGACGCCCGCGCGGCCGGGGCGGCGGACATGCACGAGGGTGCCGGGGATATCGACGCGCAGCAGCACGCAAGTCATCAGGATCAGAACGTTAGGGGTGACGAAGAACTTGAAGTCGCGCGCCAGCGCCGGCGAGACGATGCCCCCGAAGATCCCGACCGCAAGCAGGATGGAGCCCTGCCGAGCCGACCAAGCCATGCTGCGGAGAAAGGATTCGGCGAGCCTGTTGGCGCTGCTGGTCATGGGGGGCTAGAAGCCTCGCGTGTCGCCACTCATCTTCCCACCATGACCGAATACCTCGCCCGCTTGAACCCCGAGCAGCGCATGGCTGTCGAAGCCGTCGACGGCCCCGTGCTGGTGCTGGCTGGCGCGGGTACAGGCAAGACCCGCGTGCTCACCACCCGCTTCGCCCACATCCTGCTGCAGGGCAGGGCGGCGCCGGGCCAGGTCCTCGCCGTCACCTTCACGAACAAGGCCGCCCGCGAGATGCGGGATCGCGTCGGCGCCATCCTCGGCCGCCCGGCGGAGGGCCTGTGGCTCGGCACCTTCCACGCCCTCTGCGCCCGCATGCTTCGCCGCCATGCAGAGCTTGTCGGACTCACCTCCGGCTTCACCATCCTCGATTCCGACGACCAGATGCGCCTGCTTAAACAGGTGATGGAGGCCGCCAAGATCGACGCCAAGCGCTGGCTGCCGCAGGTGCTCATGGGCATGATCCAGCGCTGGAAGGACCGCGGCGTGGTCCCAGACAAGGTGCCCGCATCCGAAGAAGGCGACTTCGCCGGCGGCAACGCGAAGATGCTGTACGCCGCCTACCAGGCCCGGCTGCGCCAGTTGAACACCGCCGATTTCGGCGACCTCCTGCTCCATATGGTCGAGGTCCTGCGCAACCACCCGGACGTGCTGGCCGACTACGGCCGCCGCTTCCGCTACATCCTGGTCGACGAGTATCAGGACACCAACGTTGTCCAGTACATGTGGCTGCGCCTGCTTGCCCAGGCCCACAAGAACATCTGCTGCGTCGGCGACGACGACCAGTCCATCTACTCCTGGCGTGGCGCCGAGGTCGAAAACATCCTCCGCTTCGAACATGACTTTCCCGGCGCCGTGATCGTCCGGCTGGAGCGCAACTACCGCAGCACCGCTCCCATCCTCGCCGCCGCCGCCGGGCTCATCGCCAACAACGAAGGCCGTCTCGGCAAAACCCTCCGACCCGGCGGCAACGACGCCTCCGGCGAACCGGTTCAGGTCGTCTCTCTCTGGGACAGCGACGAGGAGGCCCGCATGGTCGGCGAGCGTATCGAAACCCTTCGCCGCGATGGCCACAAGCTGTCCGAAATGGCCATTCTCGTCCGCACCACGGCCCAGACCCGGGCCTTCGAGGAGCGGTTGATCGTCCAGGGCACCCCCTACCGCATCATCGGCGGCCTGCGCTTCTACGAACGCGCCGAGATCCGCGACGCCGTCGCCTACATGCGCGTCCTCCACCAACCCTCCGACGACCTCGCCTTCGAGCGCATCGTCAACGTCCCCCGCCGCGGCGTCGGCGAGATGGCGCTTCGCACCATGCACGAAGCCGCCCGCGCGCAGGGCGTGCCCCTGGCCCAGGCTGCCGAAGGCCTCGTCCGCAGCGGCGGCCTCAAGGGTAAACTGCGCGAGCAGCTTGCCGCCCTGTTCGCCCAGTTCGCGGGCTGGCGCGAGGCGCTGCCGCGCGACGGCCACGTGACGGTACTCGCAACCCTGCTCGACGAAAGCGGCTACATGGCGATGTGGCAGGCCGACAAGTCACCCGACGCCCCGGGCCGCATCGACAACCTCAAGGAACTCGTCCGCGCCCTCGCCGACTTCGAGAGCCTCGCCGGATTCCTCGACCACGTCAGCCTGGTGATGGAGAACGAGGAAAACGCCGAAGGCGACCGCTGCAGCATGATGACCCTGCACGGCGCCAAGGGCCTCGAATTCGACACCGTCTTCCTGCCCGGCTGGGAAGAAGGCCTCTTCCCCAGCCAGCGCACGCTCGATGAAGGTGGCCAGAAGGGGCTGGAGGAAGAACGCCGCCTTGCCTATGTCGGCCTTACCCGCGCCCGCAAGCGCGCCATCGTCAGCCACGCCGCCAACCGCAGGCTCTATGCCAACTGGCAGAGTAGTATCCCCAGCCGCTTCGTCGACGAACTGCCGCAGGACAGCGTCGAACGCGCCGGCTCAGCCGCCCTGCAGCGCGAGCAGCGTCTGATCGCCGCCCCCAGCGTCTTCTCCAACGGCCCTCTCATGGCCCGGCGCATCGCCGAACCCAAGGTGATCGCGGCCTGGGAACAGCCCGCCCGCCCGGCCCGCGCCGAGGCGATCCCGGTCGGCGCCCGCGTCTTCCACCAGAAATTCGGCTACGGCACCGTGCTGGCCGTCATCGACGATCGGCTGGATGTGGCATTCGAGAAGGCAGGTCAGAAGCGCCTGCTGGACCGCTTCGTGGAGCGGGCATGAACAAACGCCGTGCCGGCCCCCTCGAAACCGTGTTCGTCACTGTGCCCGAAGCCGCACTCGACGCCTACGAGGCCGCCTTCACCGCATGCTGCGAAACCGTCGGCTTCTTCCTGGACGACGAGGACGCCCGTACCTGGCGCATCGAGGGCGTGCGCACCGCTGGCGACGATGACCGCCCATTGCGCATGGCGCTGCTGGTGGCCGGCGTGGCAACCGGCGTGGAGGTCGAACTCTCCCGCGTCGGAACCGAAGCCGAAGGCTGGCTCGCCCGTACTCAGGCCTCCTTCCCGCCCATGCGCGTCGGCCGCCGCTTCCTCGTCCGCGGCACCCACGACGCCGGTCCCGAAACGCCCGGCCTCATCACACTCACCCTCGATGCCGGCCTCGCCTTCGGCTCCGGCGAGCACGGCTCCACCCGAGGCTGCCTCCGTGCGCTCGAAGTGGTAGCCCGCCGCCGCCCGAGGCGCATCCTCGACCTCGGCACCGGCTCTGGCATCCTCGCCATGGCCGCGGCCAAGCTGTTGCACGTCCCGGTGCTGGCCACGGATATCGAGCCATGGTCCGTGCGCGTCGCCGGCGAGAACGCGGCGGCAAACGGCGTGGCCCGCCTGGTCCGGCCGGTGCTCGCAGACGGCTGGCATGACCCCGTGGTGACCGGGGCTGCCCCCTACGACCTCGTGTTCGCCAACATCCTCGCCCGCCCTCTGTGCCGGATGTCAGCGTCCCTCGCCCGGCATCTCGCCCCGGGTGGAACCGCCATCCTGGCCGGCCTGCTCGACTGGCAAGCCCGCTGGGTCCTGGCCGCCCACCGTCGCCAGGGCCTGGTGCTGGAGCGCATGTACGCCGAGGAAAACTGGCGAACCCTGGTGGTGCGGAAGCCCTGAACCGAGGCTGCCGATGCGATCCGCTGATTATTGCTGGCAGTTCGGGACTTGTTGCAGGCCGACGCCGCCTTATGCCGGAGGTAACGGTCGGACCGGGTCGATTATCAAGCATCGTTGCATAGTCTTGCTTTCTTGTCTCTCCGGATGTGCCGCGGTGGTCAGTGGCACGACCGACGTCGTCTCGGTCTCATCATCCCCTCCAGGCACGAATTGCTCGGTCGCCCGCTCCGGCTCCGTGATCGGGATTGTCACCGCAACGCCAGGCATGACGTCTGTCGCAAAACGCGGTAGCCCTTTCCAAGTGACCTGCAGCAAACCCGGCTGTCATATCGCGACCGCGGTCGCGCCGTCATCGTTCAGTGGCTGGACCTTCCGCACTCTCGTGGTCGACGCATCGCCCGGGACGAACTTCTCCAATCCATCCCGGGTCGACGTCGCGCTCGCGTCCAAACCCGCCGAGCTGCCGACCGCCAACCTGGTTACAGCGCGAATGATGGCCCTGCCGCCTCGCACCCGCTTCCTGCGCAATCTTCTAGAAGTCGGCGCACGTCGTAGAAAGCGTCAACCCAACCGATTGCTGCCGGAACGCTGCCTTGTAT
>JAYVEG010000122.1:0-35011 GCA_043748985.1 Rhodospirillales bacterium | reverse complement strand
GGCCGTCCGCCTTCCAGCCTGCAACCACCCCGCGGTGGCCGTTCATGTCCGGCGGCCCCTCGAACCCGTCTGTGATATTGAACACCTGCGTGAACCCGGCCGCCGCTGCCGCCCCCGCCGCCGCCAGGCTGCGCACGCCGCTGCGGCACAGGAAGTAGATCTTGTGCGCCGGAGTCAGCCCCGCCTGTGACAAATGTGCCATGAATTCGCCGTTCACCTGCATGGACGGAAACACTTGCCACGGGATCAGCACCGGGTCCTGGCCAGTTTCTTCCAGATCCGGCAGCCCGACATAAGCCCATTCCGCGTTGGTCCGCACATCGACCAGCCGCGCCGAGGTGTCGGTGCGAAGCGCCTCCCAAACCTGCTTCGGTGCGACGTTCTCGATCATGGTTGCTCCCTTGTGGATGTCATGCAGGAGCCTGCCGCCAAACGAACGGCATACGCAACTGCTGCGGCAGGCTGGCCGACCTGTGCCGGTGGCATCGCCGCGAAAGATAGCCGAACCCCAGGTAAAATTCGACGCGTCATGCATCTTTCCACCGCATTTGCGCGAATAGATGGTCAGCCCCGCGAGAGACCGATTGCATGACCTTCGATGGTGTCCAGGCCGACGGCCTTACCCCGCTGATCCGCCGGCTGAACCAGTCGCTGCTGTCACTCGCGGCGATCGGCGGGGCGTTGAAGCTGCAGGGGGCCGGCCTTGAAGCGCACCCCGCCGTGGCCGATGAGATGGCGGCGGCATTGATCGCGATGGGGGCGCCCACGGTCACGAACCTGTCGCCCGACGAGACGGCGCAGGGGCTCGGCCTTATCCGTACCTTCTTCATCGAGGCGCGCGACCTGCTGGAGGCGCCCGACCGTGCGCCCGGGTGGACCTACGAAGACCCGGCCATCCTGCAGGGCATCGGCTCTTCCTCCGCAGGCATGGTCGAGCGTATGACGCGGCTGGCCGACGAGCGGCCGTGGCTAGCCGAACTGCTCGCGCGCAAGGGCGCGGTGCTGGATATCGGAACCGGCGTTGGCGGCGTGGCGCTGGCCGCGGCCGGCGCGTGGCCGGCCAAGACCGTCCTCGGCATCGATCTCTGGGCGCCGTCGCTCGTGCTGGCCGAGCAGAACCGCACCGGCCATTCCTGCGCCGGGCGGGTCGCGTTCCGCAACCAGGCCCTGCAGGATTTCGCCGATACCGACGCCTTCGACCTCATCTGGCTGCCTACACCATTCATATCCGGCGACGTCGTCATGCAGGCGCTGCCAAGCCTGCTTCGGGCGCTTCGGCCCGGTGGCGGCATCATCGCTGGTGTGCTGCCCTCGCCGCCCGACCCTTTGGGCCACGCGTTGGCGCGCCTGCGCACCATCCGCAACGGTGGCCATCCGTGGTCCTGCGACGGAATGGCCGAGCTTCTGACCCGGCATGACTTCGACAGTGTCGAGGTACCGGCCAATCAGGCCGGGATGTATTTTGTGCTCGGGCGCCGGGCCAGATGAATTTTGGCCTGGCAAATGCCAAGCGTCTAACTCTCCTTTAACTTCTCCCCTGTATTGTTGCCGGATCAGCACTTCGGAAAGGCGACCCATGTCCATCGACCGTTCGATCAACGTCCTGATCGTGGACGACTACAAGACGATGCTGCGGATCATCCGCAATCTTCTTAAGCAGATCAATTTCAACAATGTCGAGGAAGCGTCGGACGGCACCGAGGCGCTACAGAAACTGCGCTCCGGTCAGTTCGGGCTTGTTATCAGTGATTGGAACATGGAGCCGATGACCGGCCTGCAACTGCTGCAGGAGGTGCGGTCCGATGCCCGGTTGAAGCCGACCCCGTTCATCATGGTAACCGCCGAGAGCAAGGCGGAGAACATCGTGGCGGCAAAGGCGGCGGGCGTCTCCAACTACATCGTGAAGCCGTTCAACGCGGAAACGCTGCAGAGCAAGATCGAGAAGGTGCTCGGCCATGCATGACGCCCCCATCACCCTGGTCAACCGGCTGGCCGCGGAACTCCATGACACCGATCTGCTGGCCGAGGTCGAGGACCTGGCCCGCACGATCGCCTCCACGCGCTCGGAACTGCAGCGGCTGGACGCCGGGCCGTTCATCGCGGGCCACATCCCTGCCGCAACGGACGAACTGGATGCGGTCGTCGCCCATACGGCTTCCGCGACCGACGTGATTCTCGAGGCCTGCGAGATGCTCGAGACCGCCTCGGCCAATGGTGCGCCTATCGATGCCGAGCTTGTCGGTCGCGCAACGACGAGCATCTACGAGGCCTGCAGCTTCCAGGACATCACCGGCCAGCGCATCAAGAAGGTGGTCGGCACCCTGAAGGCCATCGAGCAGAAGGTGGGCGAGATCCTCAAGGTGTTCGGGCAGGGAAAGGAGATCGCGGAGGTTTCGGTGTCCGTCGAGACCCTGACCAATGGTCCACAATTGCCCGGCCGCGCCATGGTTCAGTCGGACATCGACGCCTTGCTCGCGGACTTCTGACCACCTCGGCCCTCTCCCGCATGTGGGAGAGGGTGCGGCTATCAGGCACATGACTTGCATCCAGGGTCGGCAAAGGAGGACACCATGATCCTGACTCGCCGCACCTTGCTTGCCACCGCAGGCGCCACAACGCTCGCCGCTCCCTTTGTCGTCCCGTTCGCAGCCCGGCCTGCCCACGCGGAAGGCACAGTCGTCCGCATGGGCGCGCTCAAGCTCATCCACTCCATAACGCCCTATTTCTATGAGAAGTTTGTGCCAGCAGGTATGACCATCGAGGTCATTCCGTTCGAAAGCCCCACCGAGTGCAAGAACGCCGTCGTCACCAAGTCGGTCGAGTTCGGCACGTTCGGCATCGCCGCGGGCATCCTGGGCGCCGCGGTGCGCGAGCCCATCGTCATCGTCGCGTCCGCCTGCAACCGCGGCATGGCGGTCGTGGTCAAGAAGTACGGCGACATCCAGAAACTGACTGACTTGAAGGGCAAGCGCGTCGCAATCTGGCCGGGCTCGACGCAAGAGGTGTTCATCCTCGAGCGCCTGCGCATGGACGGCATGAGCATCCGCGACATCCAGCCCGTCCGCGTCAGCTTCAGCGAGATGCATGCAGCGCTCGCCCGTAATGACGTGGATGCATATGTCGGCGCCGAGCCCGGACCTGGTGTCAGCATCGCCGCCGGTATCGGCCGCGTTCTGGAATATCCCTACTCCACGCCCATGGGCAGCCTCAACATGGTGCTGGGAACCCATGCCGATACCGTGCAATCCAACCCGGCGCTGGTGCGCGCCATGGTCAATATCCAGCGCCAGGCCAGCGAATACGCCATGTCCCATCGTGACGAGATGGTGGCCATGACGGTGCAGAAGCTGGGCCAGAAGAAAGAGGCGATCGAGATCAGCGCGCCGAACGTGGAGCTGAATTGGCGCATGTCGCCCGAGATGGTCGCGCAGACGCGCACCTATGCCGAACACATGTTGAGCCTGAAGCAGATCAAGCAGTTGCCTGATTTCGCGACGTTCCTCAACACCAGCTTCTCCGACGCCGTCGCCACCGCTTGATCCGCCTGCGACAGCCGCTGCTCGCCTGCGCCGTCCCGCTATTGCTGCTGGTGGGATGGTGGCTGGCGACGCGCGGGCCCGGCTATCACCTGATCCCGCCACCCATCGAGGTTGGGGAGGCGCTGCGGGACCTGGCGATCGGCGATGACGGCGACGCCTTCAGCGGGATGTTGCTGACGCATACGCTGGCCTCGGTGGGCCGGGTGTATGGCGCGTTCCTGCTTGCCGCAGCGCTTGCGCTGCCGCTGGGCATGCTGATCGGGCGTGTGCCGATCATGCGCGACTTGCTGGACCCAACGCTGCAGGTGCTTCGGCCGGTGCCCGTCACGGCCTGGTTGCCGCTGTCCATGATCGTCTTCGGGCTTGGCCCTCGCAGCGCGTTCTTTCTAGTGGCGCTCGGCGCCTTCTACCCCATCCTGGTCAACACCATCTTCGGCGTCCGCAGCGTCGAGACCCGGCTGTTCGAGGCGGCAGCCATGCTCGGCGCCACCCGCGCCATGATCTTTCCCCGGGTGGTGCTGCCGGCCGCACTACCGGGCATCTTCACCGGGCTACGGCTGGGCCTCGGATTCGCGTGGGTCGTGATCGTGGTGGGCGAGATGACCGGTGTGCAGACTGGGCTGGGGGCGATGATCATGGACGCGCGACAGCTTAGCCGAACCGAGATCGTCATCGCCGGGATGGTCGTGATCGGATTGCTGGGGTTTGCCTCCGACCAGGCGGTGCAATGGCTCGGCCGCCGCCTGCTGCGCTGGAGCCCGTTGCATGCCTGAGCCGCTGCTCAGGGTGGAAGGCGTCGGCAAGACCTACCCCGGCGGCACCGAGGCGCTCCGCGGTGCCGACCTGGTTATCGCACCCGGTGAGTTTGTTTGCCTGATCGGTGCCAGCGGCTGCGGCAAGAGCACCTTGCTGCGGCTGATCGCCGGCTTCGAGACGCCCGGCACCGGCACACTGCTGATGCAGGGCCGTCCTGTTGCCGGGCCGGGCCCGGATCGCGGGATGGTCTTCCAGGACTATGGGTTGTTTCCCTGGTTGAGCGTCCGCGGCAACGTAGCCTTCGGCCCCCGTTCTCGCGGCCTGCCCGCGGCTGAGGTCGCAGCCCGGGCAGAACGCTTCATCGCCATGGTGGGCCTGCAGCGGTTTGCCGATGCCTACCCGCACCAGCTCAGCGGCGGCATGAAGCAGCGCGTCGCTATCGCCCGCGTCCTGGCCAACGACGCCGCCCTCGTGCTGATGGACGAGCCCTTCGGGGCACTCGACGCTATGTCGCGTGAGCGCCTGCAACTTGAATTGCTGCAGCTTTGGGCCAGGACCGGCCTCACCATCGTCTTCGTCACGCACTCTATCGAAGAGGCGTTGGTGCTGGCGGACCGCGTGGTTCTGATGTCACCGGGACCCGGGCGGATCGTTGGCGAAACCTTCGTCGACCTGGCGCGGCCGCGCGATGTCGCCTCTGCCGCCTTCAACGCTTTGCGCCGGCGCCTTACCGATGAGCTTCACGGCAGCGGCGCCTGAACCTGGCTCGCCGACCGCGTTCCGGTCGGCCTCAGGACCTTCTTCCGGTTCAGTAAGGATTTGGCAACGTAACCGGACAATTCTGATCCAGGCAGTGCCTAGAACCTGACACGCCATGGTCGGTAGACTGTGCCGATCGTAAGGGAACTCGACCATGGGAATGGCATCATTCGCACGCTGCTTATAGAGGCAACCGTCGCCACGGTGTATCGGCATGCCTGCAACGATGCGGCAGTGGCAGCAGGCGCCCATGATTGGGCGGAGCGCGCGAGGCTGCTGGATATTGCACGTCAGATTGCTCAATCCTACCCCGATGTCACAGCTCGCGCGCGATTTGCCCTGGCCGAAAGCAGTCCGGCAGGATTTTAGGCTCCGAGTCGCGGGAGTGAGTATTTGTCTTTCCAGCACGTTACAGACCTTAACTCAGAAGCAATATTAAGTCTTGCAGCTTTTAACTGAGCAAATACTGGGATCTTCCTCGCCTGACTGGACAGCACTTACAATTTGAACTGAGTTTCATGCCGTATTTTTATATTTTAATGAGTTGTTATTAATCGTTAAGTGATACGAGATTAACAATCGGCTCACAGCAGCGTGTGCACTATCTCTCCAGGCAATAAAGCCGATCTGGAGCTGATCCAATGTCGAAGACCGTGAAGACCGCCCCCGTCAAGCCCGTCGCCACCAAGGATGCCGGCCGCGTTCACGTCGGTGGTGGAAACATCCGCTTCGCCGCCAAGGTTCGTGACGCGGGCAAGGTTACTGTCGGTGGCGGCAATATCCGTTTCTAAACCACCAGTTGGAATATGCCGGGCTGTGTCGCCAGTAATATGGCGGCAGCCCGGTGTAGGCTCGCGCTTCAGCCAGTTGTAGTACGATGCGATGACCCATCCCTCCCCAGCCAAGCCGTCCGAAACGCTGGTCGAATTTGTCCAGCTTCTTCCCGAAGGCCGCCCCCCTAAGCGGGCCGACCGTTCGGGTGCAGGCTACCTACCTGCCCGCGCCATGCGGTGGTGTGATGCTTTGTGTAGCGCGACAGGTTTCGGCTACTGGTTGTTTCCACCGATAGATATGTCTCTCTTATGGGACGGTGAGCAGATTTTTTGGTCGATCGGTCACGAAGACGATTGGATGCCGCTTTCCGGCACACCAACTGGCGCGGCCCAATTTCCTAATTTCGCCGACGCATTTGACAGCTTCTGCCCGCCCGAGTTCAGAGGCTACTCCCCACCTTTCATTACCGCATTGCCGGAAGTGGGTGGTGTCCAGATCTGGAGCGGACTGCTCGCCAGGACGGCACCGGCTTGGAGCCTTTACGTTCGTCAGCCCGTGAACATTCCGGTTCCGGTCGGGTTGGCTTGCTGGGAAGGCCTTGTTGAAACCGATCACTGGTTTGGACCGTTATTCTCGAATTTTCGGTTGACTAAGACTGATTTCCCAGTGCGCTTGCGATCGCAACAGCCTTTTCTTCAGGTCTTCCCCGTCCCCCAATTGGCCTATCGCGACGACCTTCTCAACAATGTTCGCGTCAAGTCGGCAGCAGAAATGTCACAAGACGATTGGTCTGCTTTCGGAAACGTCGTCCTTCCAAACGACCAGAAGATAAGCGGCCAAGGGACGTACGCTGTTCGGCTGCGGAAACGGCGAGTGTGTCCGTTCGAACTGGAGCGGCAGCAGGAAGCGCTGCGTGAGAGCTGACTTGATTACAGGGGAACTTGCGCCTTCTGCAGGCCATCCCTGTAATATTGCATGTCAACAGCGCGGTATGGAGGGATGGCCGTCATCTTGTCGATCGTGACGTCAGGGTCGATGGACTGAAGGAGCCTCAGGCAATCGGCTGCCTCCTCAACCTGGCCAAGATGACCGAGAATGGCCAGCCGCCCCCGTAACGTCGAGGCATGCCGTGGCTTACGCTCAAGGGAGCTGCGAGCCAGAACATCCGCCTTCTTCAGATCCTTGAGGAAGAAATGCGCCATCATTGACGCATGCTCCACGAAAAAGATGTGCGGATCTGCAGGAGACAGCGACTCTGCCATCGTCGCATGATCGACCGCTTCGCGGTGGCGGCCACAATAGATGTGGGTCCAAGCGCTCAGCGCCCAAGCGATCGGCAGATTGGGATTTAGCAGAACCGCCCGCTGCTGAAACAGGAGTGCCGCCTCGACGTCGTGCATCAAGTAGGCCTTCACATGCCCGGCAATGGTCACACCGCGGGCATCCAGCGGATCGAGTGCAACTGCTTTCTCTGCCGCGGCCCCGGCATTGGTTGCCGCTTCGTGCGGGTTGTCCACCCATCCTTGGCCCAGCCCGATGATGTACCAGTATGCCAGCCATGCGTAAGCATCCGCGTAAGCCGGGTCGATCGCTATGGCCTTGTCAAGCAGCCCCTTCGCGTCAAGGAACCGGGCTCTGTCTGGGCGATAGATGCCCTGGATCGCTGTCAACACCGCCTGGTGCGCCGCCGCATTCGGCTGCTGGGCTGCTTCGCCACGGAACTGGTGGCGTTGCAGCAACTCCGGATCGATCTGCGCCACTGTCTGCGACGCGATCGTATCCTGCAGGGTGAACAAATCCTCCGTCGTCCCGTCGAAACGGGAAGCCCAGATCACCTCGAAATCCATGGCGACATCGACCAGCGAGACCGTGACACGGATTCGAGTTCCCACGGCCTGGATGGTGCCTGAAATGGCGTAGTCCAGGTTGAACGCCCGGCATTTGGCCAGGCAGTCTGCCGATGGCCCGGTGCCGTCCCAGAACGATCCTGTCGCAATGACCCGCGGCATCCGGAAACGCGACAACGCGGCCGAGATCTCCTCCGCCATGCCCAGCGACAAGCCGCCGCCCAGGGTGTTGCCGAGGTTGCGGAACGGGATCACCGCGATGCGCCAACCCTTCCCATGCACACTCTCCTCGACCAACGGCTCCAGAGAGGTTGGTCCCTGCAGACCACCGTCCTCAGCTGACCCGGGCCGGCCGGTTCGCCGGGTCGGTAACTCGGGTTCGAACAACTCGGTCGCGGTATCGGGTGCCGGTCGATCGAACGCCTGTTGGAACGCGAGGTCTTTCCACAGCCTTTCGATATGCGCGTCATAGGCCGGGTCCAGGCCCCGCAGGTCGCTGCAAAGCGGCATCGGCGCCATCGCGTCGTCGCGGGATTGCCGGTTCTTAAGCACCTCCGGGTCGTGGACATCGACCCAAACCTTGTCGTTCTGCAACGCAAGCCGGCCGCCTCCGGTCAGCAGCACCTGCGAGGCCCCGCAGGCCGCCATCGCGATCTGTAGTTCCCGCAGTGCCTGACGCAGCGAATTGGCAGCGTGGTCACGGGGCTTCGAGCTCCACAGCAGACCTGCCGCAAAGTCACGCCGCAGCGCCTGGGGTCGATGCAGGGCAACCAACGACAACAGTGCGCGGGCCTTCTTGCTGATCGGCAGCGCCGACGTGCCATCCGCCGTCTGCGCCTCGAACGTGCCGACCAGCCGGAACCAGAGCTGCACGTTCGCGTGCACCTGCGGCCGGCGTCCATCGGTTTCTGGCACTAGGTCCAAGTGCTCACCTGCGTGACATCTCCAAGCCTCATCGTGGTTCCATGCCAAACCATAAGTTGCAGAGTCGGTCTAAGCAATCTTGTGCACATGGGCCCCATATGCATGAGGCCGGAATATCCTAGATGATCGACACGACCTATCGGGCAGCGCGTTATCAGAGAACCCGAATCCATTTCCCGTTCGCCCATGCTGGAAAGGAACGTTATATCTCCTGCGGCTAATTAAGCACTTATTCACGCAACACTGACGAATGAAACTGCCATTTAATGTAACCAAGGGTTAGATTCCTTGCACCGGCGCCACATCCCGCCGAATAGACAGTAAAATTCCAGTTTCGCCAAAGCGAAGGCACTGGATGCAAATAATCCAACTTGACCGACTTCCTTTCATATCGGTAATTGAATGCTGGGTTGACCGCAGCGCGGAGATATGGCTTGCAACGTGAACATCTTGATAAGAAGGCCACGATGCGTCTTCTTTATGTCTTGCGCTGTGGCATCAAAGCATGACGCGTTGGCATATCCGTACAGATAGCCTTACTTTCACCGTGTTGCTCGGCTTCACGGCGGCCTTGCCGGCCCTTTCGATCGACATGAACATCCCCGCCCTTCTGGCGATCCAGACAGATCTGGCCACCAATTTTTCGACCGTCGGTTTGACGATCACCTTGTTCATGGTCGGTTTTGCCACCGGCCAGTTCGGCGCCGGCCCGGCATCGGACCGTTGGGGCCGCCGCCCGGTTCTCCTCGTCGGCCTGGGTTCGTACACCATCGCCGCCCTGGGCTGCAGCCTTGCGCCGTCTGCCGGTGCCCTCGTCGCCTTGCGGCTGGTTCAGGGCGTTGCCGCCGGGTCCTGCGCAGTCCTGGCCTTCACCATCATCCGCGACCTTTTCGAGGGTGATGCCGCACGTTCCAAGCGTTCCTACGTCGCGGTAGTTTTCAGCTTGGCCCCCATGCTTGCGCCCACCATCGGCGCATTGATCCTCGGCTTGTTGGGCTGGCGGCCCATCTTTCTGGCCATGATGGGGGGGGGCGTCGCGCTGCTGCTGGCTGTGGTAGTCGGATTCGCCGAGACGAGGCCACGACTAGACGGACGCTCGATCGAGGCCTTCCACAAGGCCTACATCACCGTACTGTCGAACCGCCATTTTACGACACTCGCGATCATCAACGCGCTCAGCTATGGCGCGATGTTTTCCTACATCGCGGGATCGCCGTTGGTGTTGATGGGCTTCCTCGGCCTGTCGCCGCAGGGCTACGCCGCCTTCTTCGCCTGCACAGCCGCCTCGTTGACGGCCGGAGCATGGACCAGCGGCCGGTGTGCCGGCGCCGGAGTGCCCGCTGTGCGGTTGCTTTGGCTGGGCCTGGGCATGGCAGCCTTTACCGCCACCCTCATGTCGGTTCTCATTCTCAGCGGCAGCAGCTCCTTGAAGCTGTTCATCCCGCTGCTTGTCATCAACCTATTCTGCCGCGGCGTCGTCTCGCCCACCGCGCAGCACCTGGCGCTCGATCCCATGCGCCACAACGCGGGCACCGCAGCCGGCGCCGTCGGCGTGCTTCAAATCCTGTTCGGCGCCCTCGCCAGCGTCATCGTCGCCACCCTGATGGTCCAGATCGGTCCCATCGCCATGACCGGAACGATGGCGGGCCTGGCGATCCTTGCCTTCGTGCTCTGGGCATGGCTCACCCTCGGCAACAGAGCGCGCGTCGAGCGGAGCCGGCATGCTTCGTCCCTTGAAGGAGCCCGCGTCGAATGACCCTCGCCGCGACATCCTCCATCCCGCTGGACCTCGGCGGCCTGCGGGTCGCCATAACGGCGGGTGCCGGCGGGATCGGCCGGGTCATGGCCGACAGTTTTGCGAATTGCGGCGCCCACCCCTTCGTCAGCGACGTCGACGATGCAGCACTCGCCAGCTGCGGCCATCCCGGCATGCACGCCAACGCCGGCATCGTTCGGGACCTGGACAGGTTCATCGATGCCGCCGCCTCTCATCTCGGCGGCCTGGACGTGCTGGTCAACAACGCCGGCATCGCTGGCCCCACGAAGCCTGTCGAGGACGTCACCCCCGAGGAGTTGGACGCCGTCCTGCAAATCGACCTGGCCAGCCTGTTCCATTGCGCCCGCCGGGCTATCCCCTTGCTGCGCCAGGCCGGCGGCGGCAGCATCGTCAATCTCAGCTCCGCGGCCGGGAAGTTCGGTTTTCCGCTGCGCAGTCCTTACAGTGCGGCCAAGTGGGGCATCATCGGCTTCACCCGCACGCTGGCGATGGAGCTCGGCCCGGACCGCATCAACGTCAACGCCATACTGCCGGGCCTCGTCGATGGTCCACGAATCCGCAGCGTGCTGCGCAACAAGGCTGCGGCCAAGGGCATCAGCGACAACCAGGAGACCGAGGACGCTCTGGGACGCGTCAGCCTGCGCAGTTTTGTCAGCCAGCACGACATCGCCAACATGGCGCTATACCTTTGCAGCCCCTTCGGCCGCACCATCAGCGGCCAGGCCATCAGCGTCGATGGCGGGATGGAGGGGCTGCTGTAAAGCGAGGGGCCCGTCGATCGGCGGCGCTACCCGACGGCACCATTTAGGATGGAAGCAACCCGCCGCCGCGAAAACGAACGCGCCGCGTCCCTAAACCGGGTCCCACGAAAACACATCCTGGCTGCGGTCCAGCGGCAGCATCGACGCCCGCAGCGCCGGCATCGCGTGCTCCGCCACCAGCGCCGGGGTCCAGCCCTCGCCCCGATGCACGGATCGCAGCGGCCGGCTTTGGGACATCAGGAAGATCTCGTTGTGTCGGGCCGCGAACACCTGGCCGGTGACGTCCTTCGCGGCCTCGCTGGCGAGATACACCGCCAGCGGTGCGTTCTTGTCCGGCGTCATCTGCTCCAGCTTCGCCACCCGCGCCTTCTGCTCCGGCGTTTCGGCCGGGATGCTGCTGGTCATACGGCTCCACGCAAAGGGCGCGATGCAGTTGCTGCGCACGCCGAAGCGCTGCATGTCGAGCGCGATCGACTTCGACAGCGCCGTAATGCCCAGCTTTGCCGCCGAGTAGTTCGCCTGGCCGAAATTGCCGACCAGGCCAGAAGTGCTGGTCATGTGGACGAAGGCGCCGGAACCTTGCGCGCGAAACGGTTCGGCTGCGGCGCGGCTGACGTAGAAGCTGCCGTTCAGATGCACGTCGATGACCGCCAGCCAGTCCTCCGGCGCCATCTTGTGGAAGATGGTGTCGCGCAGGATGCCGGCGTTGTTCACGATGGCGTCGATGCGGCCGAAGCTGTCCATCGCGCATTGGACGATGCGCCGGGCGCTGTCCCATCCGGCGACGCTGTCGACGCTGGCCACCGCCATGCCGCCACGCTGCTCGATGATCTGCACCGTCTGCTGCCCCGGCGTCGCCGACCCGCCCTCGCCACCCAGCCCGGCGCCGACGTCGTTGACCACGACCTTTGCGCCCTCGAGCGCCATCGCGATCGCGATCTCCCGCCCGATCCCGCCGCCGGCGCCCGTGACGACAACGACCTTGTCTTGCATCAGCATCAGACGCGCTCGATCAGCGCCGCGATCCCCTGCCCGACCCCGATGCACATCGTCACGATCGCCCGCGTGCCCCCGTGTGTCTCCAGCGCGTTGACCGCCGTCATAGCAAGCCGCGCGCCGGATGCGCCGAGCGGGTGGCCCAGCGCGATAGCGCCCCCATGCATGTTCACCCGCGCATCGTCGTCCGCGAGCCCAAGCTGCCGCAGGACGGCGATCCCCTGGCTGGCAAACGCCTCGTTCAGCTCGATCACATCCACGTCGGACAGCGTCAGCCCCGTCCGCGCCAGCAACTTCCGAACCGCCGGCGCCGGCCCGATCCCCATGATCCGCGGCTCGACACCCGCCGTCGCCATGGCAATCACCCGTGCCCGTGGCGTCAGCCCATGTCGACGCGCCCCGGCCTCGCTTGCCAGCAACAGCGCCGCCGCACCGTCGTTGACACCGCTCGCATTGCCTGCGGTCACCGTCCCTGGATTGCGGAACGGCGTCCTCAGCTTCTGCAGCATCTCCATCGTGGTGTCACCACGCGGGTGCTCGTCGGTATCCACCACGGTATCGCCCTTGCGGCCCTTGATCGTCACGGGCGCGATCTCGCGCTTGAAGAACCCGGCCTCCTGAGCAATCTTGGCTTTGTGCTGGCTGCGGAACGCGAACGCGTCCTGCGCCTGCCGGGTCACCTGGAACTGCTCCGCCACGTTCTCGCCGGTCTCCGGCATCGAATCCGTGCCGTACATCGTCTTCATCAGGCCGTTTACGAAGCGCCAGCCGATGGTGGTATCATAGATTTCCGCCGCGCGGGCGAAGGCCTCGGTCGCCTTGCCTTGCACGAACGGGGCGCGCGTCATGCTCTCGACGCCGCCCGCAAGCATCAGCTCCGCCTCGCCGGAGCGGATGGCGCGGGCTGCGGTGCCGACTGCGTCCAGTCCGCTGCCGCACAGACGGTTGATGGTGCTGCCAGGCACATCGACAGGCAGGCCCGCCAACAGGGTCGCCATGCGGGCGACGTTGCGATTGTCCTCGCCGGCCTGGTTGGCACAGCCCATGTAGCAGTCGTCCAGCGCCGCCCAATCGACCCCGGCGTTCCGCTCCTTCAGCACGCGGATCGGGTGTGCGGCGAGGTCATCGGTCCGCATGTCCTTCAGCGCTCCGGCATACCGCCCGATGGGTGTCCGCACGAAGTCGCAGATATAGGCCTCGGTCATCGACGCTTCCCTCTCTTTCCCCGAGCAATAGGCCCGGCTGGACGGGTTCGTAAAGCCGGGCCATGGTTGCCGGCATGGGAGAGACAACCGAGAACTGGCCGGCCGTGGCGGCCCATCTCGCGCAGCATGGCTTGCGCATGACCAGCGACGCGCCCACCCGCTTTCCCGGCGGCCTGGCCAACCGCAACTATCTAATGCAGCTAGAATCTGGCGCCGTGGTCCTCCGACGTCCGCCACCGGGCCCGCTGCCGCCCGGTGCGCACGACATGGCGCGCGAGCACCGCATTCTGTCCCGCCTGCCCGACGCTTTGCCCGTGGCACCCCGCAGCCTTCACCTCTGCGTGGATCCCACCATCATGGGCGTCCCGTTCCAGATCCTGGAATATCGCCCTGGCCGCATCATTCGCGCCACCCTGCCGGACGACCTCGCCGACCAGGGCGCTGCCCTGTCCGCCACGATGCTGCAGACGCTTGCCGCCGTTCATGCGGTCGATACGGGCGCTTTGGGTCTCGACACGCTGGGCCGTCCCGACGGCTTTCTCGGGCGCGCCGTTGCCGGCTGGCACCGCCGCGGCCTTGCCGTCGCCGATCCGCCAACGGCACGGCTGCTGGACGAACTCGGCGCCTGGCTGGTCGCCAACGCTGTGCCGGATGGTCCCCCTACCCTGCTGCATAACGACTTCAAGCTCGACAACCTGATCCTCGACCCCACGACCCTCACCCCTGTCGCGCTCGTCGATTGGGACCAGGGCACCCGCGGTGACCCGCTTTTCGACCTCGCCACCCTGCTCAGCTACTGGACCGAGCCGGGCGATCCCCAGGCCATGCACGACCTGCAGCAGATGCCTACCGCGTCCCCCGGCTTCTGGACCCGGGAGCAGGCCGCCCACCACTACGCCACGATCACTGGGCGCGACCTGACCCACTTTCGCTTCTACCGCGTGCTGGGCGTGGTGAAGCTCGGCGTCATCTTCCTCCAACTGCACGCCCTGTTTCGAAGCGGCGCCACCACCGACAAGCGGTTCGAGGCCTTCGGCAACGTGGGGTCCGGCGTGCTGGAGTTTGCCGGAACGATTGCCGCAGGGAATGTCTTCTAGTCACCTCAGACTAGCGCGATGTCCACTGCCGGCTGTTCCGTTCCCGTGTCGATCCATTCTCATACCAAAGATTGCTCAAGAATGGGGATACGTGAACGCCGCACGCGCGCCGAGGGATGGCGCCGGTATCTGGCCCGGTGGGGCCTGGCTTGCCGTCATCTGCCTGGTCGCCATGGTGAAGCGCGGCGTCCAACGCTTCTGCAAGACCGTTGCAGCGTTCTGGCGCCTATTATCCCCATTTCCGGATAGGCCGACGCCGACGGCGGCCGGTGGGTTGCCATTGCCGATGCGGCGCCAGGCCAGCTAGACACCGGCGACACGCCGGAGCCCGATCTGTTCGCCGTTGTCTCCGGCTGGAACCGCGCCGTGTCGGAGACGCAGCTGCTGGCCCTCATTGCGCTCGACGCAGACCCGGTCGGGCGCCGGCGCCGCTATGGTCAACGTACCAGGTTGCCCGGCATGCGCCCTGCCAGGATCGCGTCGATCCCGTCGAGCACCAGGTTGCCCATGGCATCCCGCACCTCCGTCGTGGCACTGCCCAGATGCGGCAGCAGCACGACGTTCTCCAGCCCAAGATAGCCCGCATCCACCCGCGGCTCGTTGTTGTAGACGTCCAGGCCCGCAGCAGCCACCTGGCCGGACCGCAGTGCGGCAACGAGTGCGGCGTCATCCACCAAAGTGCCCCGCGCCGCGTTGGCGATCACCGCGCCCCGCGGCAGCTTCGCGATCCGTGCGGCGTCCAGCCAGTGCCGGGTCCCCTCGCCGCCCGGCGCATGCAGCGACAGCACGTCGCACACGGCCAGGAAAGAGTCGTCGTTATCGTGGAAGGTGGCGCCCATCTCCAACTCGGCCGGCAGCCTCTGCTGGTCGCGGTAATGCACCTCCATCCCGAACCCGCGCGCCATCTTCGCCAGCTCCCGCCCAATCCGCCCCATGCCGAAGATGCCGAGGCGCCGCCCGGATACCAAGGTGCCCAGCAGCTGTGTCGGCGCCCAGCCGCTCCAGGCACCGGCGCGGATCATCCGCTCGCCCTCGCCCGCCCGGCGTGCGGCTGCCATGATCAGCAGCATCGCGCACTCGGCGGTGGCGACACTCAGCACGTCCGGCGTGTTGACCAACGCTATGCTGCGGGCCTTCAGGGCCGCGAGATCGATGTGATCGTAGCCGACGCTGAACGTGCCCACCACCTTCACCGTTTCGGGCAGGGCAGCGACGACGTCAGGCCCGAACTTCTCCGCCGGACAGCAGATGACCGCGGTGGCGCCCGCGGCGCCGGCGATGATGTCGGCAGCCGTCACGGGCTGGTCGGTGGATGACAGGCGGGCGTCGTAGTCGCGGCTGGCGCGGGCCTCGATGGCGGGAGGCAGGCGGCGGGTGACGTACAGGACGGGCTTGATCATGTCAGCTCCAGAGCGGGTCGATGGCGGGCTTGCCGGCCAGCACGGCGGCTATGTTGTCCAGCGCCCGGAACCCCATCGCATTGCGGGTCTCGAGCGTGGCGCTGCCCATATGCGGCATCAGGAACACGTTCGGCAGGGCGGCCAGGCGCGTGTCGAAATCGGGCTCCTTGCGAAACACGTCCAGCCCGGCTGCGAACAGGTGCCCGGATTTCAGCGCGTCGATCAGCGCGTCTTCGTCCACCAGCGTTCCGCGCGCCGCGTTTACCAGTACGGCGCCCTTCGGCAGCAGGCCGATCGTCTCCGCGTTCATCATCTTGTCCGTCGCAGCCCCCCCCGGCGCATGCAGCGACAGGATCTGACAGCGCGGCAGCATCTCCCGCAGGCTGGGGACGAACTCGGCGCCATGCTCCAGCTCCGGGGCGGCGGCGGCCATGTCCGTGTAAAGCACCTTCATGTCGAAGCCCCGCGCCCGCTGCGCCACGGCACGGCCGATGCGCCCGAATCCAACGATGCCGATCGTCTTGTGACTTGCCTGCTTGCCGAGCATCTCGCCCATGCCGAAGCTGCGGCGCCAGCCCTGCTTCATGATTTCGGCGCTCTCCCAGGCGCGGCGGCATGCACACAGCAGCAGCATGAAGGCGAGATCGGCGGTGCAATCGGTCAGCACCTCCGGCGTGTTGGTCACCACCAGGCCCCGCGCCTTGGCGGCCGCCACGTCGACATGGTCGAACCCCACGCTGCATGTCGCCGCCACGCGCACCCGCTTCGGCATGGCCGCGATGAAGTCCGCGTTCACCTTCAGATTGCTGCTGAAGAACAGGGCATCGGCCTCGTGCCGCTCGAGCGCAGCCAGAACCTCGGCCGGCGTGCCGTCGTGATCGGCGAACAGCATGGCGTCAAACTCTTCGGATGCCCGTTCGGTGACGGCCTGCGGCACCGGCCGCGCCACCACCAGGCGCTTCTTGTTCATCTCGTTTCCTCCATCTCGTTGCCGTCATGATGGCCGGGGTTGCCCTTCGGCGGAAGGGGCGGCACGGTAAGCACATGCAACATGCTCGCTTGGCCGTCGATATCGGCGGCACCTTTACGGACGTGGCCATCGAACACGGCGGCCGGCGTCAGAGCCTCAAGGTTCTCACCACCCCCACCGAGCCGGAGCGCGGTGTGCTCAACGGCGTCGCCGCCATCCTGGGCCAGGCCGGCCTCGCCCCTGCGGACGTCAGCATCCTGGTGCACGGCACCACGCTCGCGACCAACGCCATCATCGAACGCAAGGGCGCCCGCACCGCGCTGGTCACGACCGAGGGTTTCCGGGATGTGCTCGCGCTGGGCAATGAGAGCCGTTATGACCAGTACGACCTCAACATCACCCTGCCGCAGCCGCTGGTGCCCCGACATCTACGCCTGCCGGTGCCGGAGCGCCTCGACAACCTCGGCGCAGTGCTGCTGCCGCTGGATGACAACGCCGTCGATGCACTGGTGCCCACGCTGCAGCGCGAGGGCGTCGAGGCCATCGCCATCGGCTTCCTGCACAGCTTCGCCAACCCGGCCCACGAACGCCGCGCCCGCGACATCCTGGCAGGCGCCCTGCCCGGCCTGCCAATCAGCCTGTCCTGTGAAGTCTCGCCCGAGATGCGGGAATGGGAGCGCTTTTCTACGACGGCCGCCAACGCCTACGTCCAGCCCTTGATTGGCGGCTACCTCGGCCGCCTCGAACAGGGCCTGCGCGCCATGGGCCTCGCCGCCCCGGTGTTCATGATGCTCAGCGGCGGCGGCCTCACCACCATCGAAACGGCGCGCCGCTTTCCCATCCGCCTGGTGGAAAGCGGCCCCGCCGGTGGCGCCATCTTCGCCGCCGACATCGCCCGGCAATGCGGCCTGAATCAGGTGCTCAGCTTCGACATGGGCGGGACCACCGCGAAGGTCTGCCTGATCGACGATTTCCGGCCGCAGGCGTCCCGCACGTTCGAGGTCGCCCGCGTCGGACGCTTCCGCAAGGGCTCCGGACTGCCGCTGCGCATCCCCGTCATCGAGATGGTGGAGATAGGCGCCGGCGGCGGCAGCCTGGCACACATCGACGCGCTCGGCATGATCGGCGTAGGCCCCGAAAGCGCAGGCGCAGACCCCGGCCCGGCCTGCTATGGCCGTGGTGGCCAATACCCGGCGGTGACGGACGCGAACCTGGTGCTGGGCCGCTACGAACCCGCCCGATTCGCCGGCGGCTCCATGAAACTGGACGAGGCCGCCGCGTCAGCCGCCATCGCCCGCGCCATCGGCACACCTTTGAACCTCGAAACCGGCATGGCCGCCCTCGGCGTCGTCGAGATGGTCGACGAGAACATGGCCAACGCAGCCCGCGTGCATGCCATCGAGTCGGGAAAAACCTACACCGGCCGCACCCTGATCGCCTTCGGCGGCGGCGGCCCAGTGCACGGCTACCGTGTCGCCGAGAAGGTCGGCATCGACCGCGTCCTCGTTCCCGCCGGCGCCGGCGTCGGCAGTGCCATCGGCTTTCTTCGTGCGCCGGTGGGCTACGAGGTGGTGCGCAGCCTGTATCAGCGCCTGGGCACGTTCGACGTGCGCGCCGTCACCGCCCTCCTGGACGACATGGTCGCCGAGGCCAGCGGCGTCGTCGCCCTGGGCAGCTTCGGCGCCAGCACCACCCAAACCCGGCTCGCCTTCATGCGATACGTCGGGCAGGGCCACGAAATCCCCGTGCCTTTGCCGATCCGCGCGCTGGCCGAGCAAGACGTCGACGCCCTGCGTGCCGCCTTCGATAGCGAATACGCGCGCTTCTACGACCGTCCGGTGCCGGGCTCGGACGTGGAGGTGATGAGCTACGCCGTGACTGTCGCAACCGTGCCGGATGCCTGGACCCCGCCGCCGCACGGCGCCGTGCAGATCAGCGCCGCGCGCACCCTGCACGTCCGCGATACCGCGACCGGCCAGGTTTCCGCGTGGGCCGTACACGACCGCGCATCGCTGGCCTTGGGCGCCATGGTGCAAGGCCCCGCGGTGATCGCCGAGGACGAAACCAGCACCCTTGTCGGGCCCGAATGGACGCTCACAGTGGACGAACGCGGCTATCTCGATCTGCGGAGGACAGCATGAGCGCACTCGCCGACATCCAGCGCCAGGTCATGTGGAACCGTCTTCTCGCCGTCGTCGAGGAGCAGGCGCAAACCATGATCCGCACGGCCTTCAGCACCACGGTGCGCGAGGCCGGCGACCTGTCGGCAGGAATCTTCGACCTGCAGGGCCGGATGCTCGCCCAGGCCGTCACCGGCACGCCGGGCCACGTCAACAGCATGATGGAATCCGTCGGCCACTTCCTGAAGAAGTTCCCGCCCGCGCGCATGAACGAAGGCGACCACCTGATCACCAACGACCCCTGGCTCGGCACCGGCCACCTGCACGACCTCACCGTCGTGACCCCCGCCTTCTACCGTGGCAAGCTGGTGGCGCTGTTCGCGAACACCGCGCATGTCATCGACGTCGGCGGCCTTGGCATGGGCCCCGAAGGGCGCAGCGTGTTCGAGGAAGGCCTGTATATCCCCATCGTGAAGTGCTTCGAGGCAGGAAAACCCAACGAGACCTTCTTCGATTTCCTTCGAGCAGGCACCCGGCTTCCTGTCGAGCTGGAAGGCGACGTTTACTCCCTCTGCGCCTGCAACGAGGCCGGCGCCCGCCGCCTGGTCCAAATGCTGCACGAGTTCAAGCTCGACGGCATCGACACGCTGGCCACGTTCATCTTCGATAGCAGCCATAAAGCCACGATGGCGGAGATCGCGAAGATCCGGCCGGGCCGCTATACCGGCGAGATCTGGTCCGACGGCTACGAGGCGCCCATCAAGCTGGCCGCCGCGATGGACGTCTCGGCAGACGGCATCCGTGTCGATTTCGAGGGCACGTCGGCCGTGTCCGGGCGGGGTATCAACGTGCCCGCCGCCTATACGCGGGCGTATGCCAGCTTCGGCATCAAGTGCGTGGTGGCACCCAACATCCCCAACAACACCGCAAGCCTCGCACCCTTCACCTTCGCGATCCCCGAAGGCTGCATCCTGAATGCGCCGCGCCCCCGCCCCGTCGCGGTGCGGCATGTCGTGGGACAGCTGCTGCCGGACCTGATGATGGGCTGCCTACACCAGGCCGTGCCGGATCGTGTGACGGCCGAAGGCTCCTCTTGTCTGTGGAACCCCCCGTTGCGCGGCGGCCCGATCGTCAGCGGCCCCAACTCGCCACTCGTCGATTTCGAGGTGATCACCTTCAACTCCGGCGGGACCGGCGCCCGTCCCGGGGCGGACGGCCTCGACGGCACCGCCTACCCGTCCGGCGTCCGCACCATGCCGGTCGAGGCCACGGAAAACGTGGCCCCCGTCGTCTTCTGGCGCAAGGAACTCCGCCCCGGCAGCGGCGGTCTCGGCCGCACCCGCGGCGGTCTGGGCCAGGTCATGGAAATAGCCGCAAAGGGCGACGCCGAATTCGCCTGCAACGCCATCTTCGACCGTGTCGCCCATGCGCCGAAGGGGCGCGACGGCGGCGGCGAGGGCGCGCCGGGCAGGGTCTATCTCAAAAGCGGCGCCACGCTGCGCACCAAAGGATATCAGATCATCCCCGCCGGGGATCGCCTGGTCCTCGAACTCCCCGGCGGCGGCGGCATGGGCCCGGCCAGCGAGCGCGATCCGGCCCTTGTGGCACGTGACGAGCGGGACGAGATGGTGTGATCGCCGACATTCCAACCCATCCTGCGCGGCATCGGAATTACAGCATCCCCCTGTACCCGGATGACATGTATGGCGACGACGGGCGTTGAGCCCGGTCTTCATTGACACAAATGTCCTGGTCTATGCCGACCAACCGCGATTACCGCATCATATCGACGCGCACACCGGCCCCGATCGGGCTGCGCTCAGCACGAGGCCCTGGATCAGTCGTCAAGTCCTCAGGGAATACATGTCTGCAATGATCCGGCCCGGCGCCACCCTGAACGATGTTGTCCGCCCAACCGCCCTCTGACGAAAGCTACACCATGCGCCACGACCTGATCATCCGCGACGCCACCATCATCGACGGCACCGGCGCACCCCGCTGCCATGGTGACGTCGCCGTCACAGGCGACCGCATCACCGGCATCGGAGACCTCGGCGCCCACACCGCGGACCGCGAGGTCATCGCCACCGGCCTCGTCATCGCGCCCGGCTTCATCGACGCGCATACCCATGACGACCGCGCCGTCCTCTGCGGTCCCGCTTGCATGCTGTGCAAGATGAGCCAGGGGGCGACCACTGTCGTCGTCGGCAATTGCGGCATCAGCCTCAGTCCGGTGCGGATGACGAAGCGGCCCATTCCCCCGCTCGACCTCCTGGGCGACGAGAGCTGGTGGACCTTCGACAGCTTCGGCGCCTATGCCGACCGGCTCGCGGCCGAGCCTGCGCCGGTCAACACCTATGCCCTGATCGGCCACATGTCGCTGCGCGTGGAGGCACTGGATGGCCAGGTCGACCGCGCCGCCAACGACCGCGAGGCGGAGGCGATGCGCCGCCGCCTGGCCCAGGCCCTGGCCGAGGGCGCATCCGGCTTCTCCACCGGCCTATATTACCCCCCGAACGGCCCCGCCCCCACCGAGGAGGTCATTGCCGTCGCCGAGGCCCTGCGCGACGCCGGTGGCATCTACGTCACCCACATGCGCGACGAAGGCACAGGAGTACTCGACAGCATCGAGGAGACGCTGCGAATCGGCCGCGACGCCGGCGTGCCCGTCGTCATCAGCCACCACAAATGCTCGATGCCCGAGAATTACGGCCGCTCCCGTGAGACGCTGCCGGCCATCGAGCGGGGTGCAGCCACCCAACGCGTTGACTTCGATATGTATCCCTACGCCGCCGGGTCAACAGTGATGCTGCCGGAGAAGATCCGCGAGGATGTGCCCGTCCAGGTCACCTGGTCCATCCCGCACCCCGAGATGAACGGCCGGATGTTGTCCGATGTCGCGGCCGAGTGGGGGCTGACCCTGGCACAGGCCGCAACCCAACTGCTGCCGGCCGGCGCCATCTACTTCCAGATGCAGGAGGACGACGTCCAGCGCATCATGGCGCACCCGCTCTCCATGATCGGCAGCGACGGGCTGCCGCACGACGCCTATCCTCACCCCCGCCTATGGGGAACTTTCCCTCGCGTGCTGGGTCATTACGCCCGCGATCTCGGCCTGTTCAGCCTTGAGGTCGCAGTACACAAGATGACGGGCCGCACCGCCGCCGTGTTCGGGATGGTCGATCGCGGCATCCTCCGCGCGGGCGCCTACGCAGACCTTGTCCTGTTCGACCCCGCCACCGTCCGCGATGCCGCTGACTTCGCCCACCCGACCCGGCCGAGCGAGGGCATCCTCGAAACCTGGATCAACGGTCAGTCCGCCTATGTCCATGGCGACGGCGCCACCACAGCCCGCGCAGGCCGGCTCGTGACGCGTGGGATATCGTGACATTTACGCATCGCCACGTCGTTTGACTGTGTCTTCCGCGCCATAAACATTGCGGATTGTTCAGTAATGGCGCTAAATCAGGCCGTTCGGGACCCCCGAGCCCCGCATGTCTCCAGTCGTGAGTATTCCGATGATCCGCTTCCTGATGTTCTCCGCCGCCGCCGTCATGCTGCTCGCCGCCCCCGTGGCCGCCAGCGCCGCCACCGCAGCCCCCGCGCCCGTCGCGGCCAAGCCCGCCAAGCCGAAGCCCGTCATGAAGGCAGCTGCCAAGCGCGGCAAGGCGATGGTGAAGCCCGTTCGCCGCGACCCCGGCTCGGCCGCCGTCGACGCCCTGAACGACAAGAGCCTCGCCGCCGCCAAGGCTGGTCAGTAATTTCAGACCGGGCGGCCGCTCCCCTGCGCACGGGGCAGGCCGCCCACGCTGGACTTTGGAAGCGTTGCACGCGAGGCTGACCGCCTGATCACATAACAGGCACGCCATGCTGTTCGACTTCGCCACGCTCTCGCCACTCGAGACCTACAAGCTTCTGGCCGCGACCGTCGTGCCGCGCCCGATCGCTTGGGTCGTCACGCAATCCGCCGACGGCATCCTGAATGCCGCCCCTTATTCCTTCTTCAACGTCCTGTCCGGTAATCCCCCGGTCGTCGCCATCGGCATCGGCGCCCGTTCGGCCGACACGCTGAAGGACACCGGCGAGAACATCCGCGCCACCGGGCAGTTCGTCGTCAACCTGGTCAAGCATGACCACGCCGACGCCATGAACATCACCGCCATCGAGTTCCCGCATGGTGTGGACGAGTTGCATGAGGCCGGCCTTGCCACCCTGCCCAGCCTTCACGTCGCACCGCCCCGCATCGAGGGCAGCCCCGTGGCGCTCGAATGCGAATTCATGCAGTCGATCGACCTCGGCCCCGACCGCGCGATCGTGCTGGGCCGCGTGCTCGCGATGCATATCGCCGACCATGCGATCATCGATGCCGCCCGCTGCTACATCGACACACCGAAGCTCGACCTCATCGGCCGCATGGGGGGTGCCGCAGGCTATGCGACCACGCGTGACCCCTTCGAGGTGCGCCGCATCAGCACCGAAGACTGGACACTGCGCGCCGCCGAATAGAGTTGCGTCGTTTCAGGCTGGCTTCAGCCTGAGACGGGGTTCCGCGTTCTTAACTACCGTCCTATTTTTTCTTGGCGGATGGCTTGGCAAGTTCGCCCTGCGGCTTGAGGAAGCTGGTGTCCACCTTCGCAAGGGTCTTGTCCTTCTTCGGCTTCTTTGCCTCGCGGTTGCCGTGCTGCTTGTCGCCCTTGCTCATGACCCGCACTCCATTTCCGCCTCAAGCTAGGCGCTTGGCGGGTCGGGAACACAAGCCTGATCGCTTGCCCTGGGGCTGCCGCCGTGCGACCCCCTGCCCATGATCACAGACCCCATGCCTGTCCTGCTGACCCATAGCGGGAAGTTCCACTGCGACGACGCCTTCGCCTATGCGGTCCTGCGCCTAGCCCTTGGCCTGACGAACCCTGGCCAGGACCACACCCTGGCCCGCACCCGCAAGCCCGAGCCGATGCAGACCGCCGCCATCGTCTGGGACGTCGGCAGCATCTACGACGCCGCGGCCAACCGTTTCGATCACCACCAGCGCGGCGCGCCTTTGCGCTCCGACGGCACGCCCTTCTCGTCGGCCGGCCTCATCTGGCAGGAATACGGGCAGCGCGCCGTCGTAGCCCTGCTCGCCCCAGAGAACCAGGCGCTGGCCGGCCCGATCGCGGCCGAACTGGACACGGTGCTGATCCGCCGCATCGACGAGATCGACAACGGCGTCTCCGGCACCGGACCCGTCCGCGACGACGCGCTGGGCTTCAGCGCGCTCGTCGGCGCCTTCAACCCACCCTGGGACAGCCCCAACGCCAACGGACCCGGCGCCGGCGATGCCGCCTTCATCGAGGCATCGGCCTTCGCCGAGGGCGTGCTGCACCGCTGGGTCTCGTCCATCCGCGGCCGGCTGGTCGCCGAGGCCATCATCGTCGCCGCGCAAAAGGCCGGCGACGACCCGCGCATCCTCGTGCTGGACACCGGCATGCCCTGGAAGAACGCTGTCTTCGCCCACGATCTCCCGGTCGTCTACTGCGTCAGCCCGGCCTCCAACGGCAATTGGATGGTCGACACCATGCCGCCGGAGCCCCACTCCTTCGCGCAACGCCACCCCCTGCCCGGCACCTGGGCCGGGTTGCAGGACGCAGACCTGGCCGCCGCAACTGGCGTGCCCGACGCGGTGTTCGTCCATCTCCGCCGCTTCGTGGCAGCCGCCCGGTCGCGCGAAGGAGCGCTCGCGCTGGCCCGCATGGCGCTCGCGACTCCTTAGGGCCACCTATTCGGTCTACGGGATCAACCGCAGCAACGTCTCCAACCGATCCGCCTCTGCCGCCGGCTTGTCCGGCCGCAGGCGCGCCACCCGGGGGAACCGCAGCGCCACCCCGGATTTGTGCCGCTGGCTGCGCTGGGCGGCGTCGAATGCAATCTCCAGCACCAGGCCGCGCTCCACTTCGCGCACCGGGCCGAAGCGCGCCGTCGTGTGGTTGCGTATCCAGCGGTCGAGCGTAACCAGTTCCGCATCGGTGAAGCCAGAATAGGCCTTGCCGACCGGCACCAGCTCCCCGTCATCGCGCCACAGGCCGAACGTGTAGTCGCTGTAGAAGCTGCTGCGCTTGCCGTGGCCGCGTTGCGCATACATCACCACTGCGTCGATCGTCAGCGGGTCGCGCTTCCACTTCCACCACTGGCCCTTGGGCCGGCCGGGCACATAGGCACTGTCTGCCCGTTTCAGCATCAGTCCCTCGATGCTCGCGGCCCGTGTGCCGGAACGGATTTCTGCCAGGGCCTCCACCGTGTCGAACGGGATCATTTCCGAGAGGTCCATGCGCGCCGGGCGATTTGCGTCGAACCACAGCTCCAGCCGACGCCGTCGCTCATCGAATGGCAGCGGCCGCACATCGTCGGCACCGTCGAACAGCAGGTCGTACAGCCGCACGCCCACCGGGAACGCCTGCTGCATCTTCTGGGACGGCGCCTTGCGGTTCAGCCGCTGCTGCAGGTCGGCGAACGGCGCCACCTCGCCGTCGCGCATCACCAGCAGTTCTCCATCAAGCACCCCTTCGAACTCCATCGCCGCCAGGATTTCGGGAAACGCGCCCGAAATATCCTCGGATCCGCGTGAATAGATCCGCTTGCCGTGCGGGGTCGCCACCAGCTGGACGCGGATGCCATCCCACTTCCACTCGGCGCGGAAGAGAGAAGGCTCCAGAACGGCGATGTCGGGCGTCTCCAGCGGGTGCGCCAGCATGGGCGGGCGGAACACCGGCGCCGTGCCGGGATCAGGCCGCTCGCCGCGGCCTTCGAGCCACGCAAACAGGGGTGCATAGGGCGGCGCCAGGCCGTGCCACAGCTCCTCGATATCGTCGGGCTCCAGGGGCTGGCTGGCCATCTCGGCCAAAGCGATCTTGGCGATCCGCGCCGAGGCCCCGACCCGCAGCGACCCCGTGATCAGTTTCAGCAGCGCATAGCGCACCGAGGCGTCGGACGCATCGAGCCAGGTGGCGACCGTGTCCGGCAGGTCGGCTTTCGGTGTGGACAGTAGCGCCTGCACCACCTCGGTCAGCGTGGGGGAGGGCGCGTTCGTCGGCCGCTCCGGCCACATCAGCGCGACCGTCTCTGCCAGGTCGCCGACATAGTCATAGGACCAGGCGAACAGCACCGGGTCCGTCCGCGCCTCCGCCAGGCCGCGGATCAGCGCGGGCTTTGCGGCCTGGAACACCAGTTCCCCGGTCAGCGCCGCGAGTCCGAAGCCCCGGTCAGGGTCTGGCTGGGTTTCGAAATACCGGCGCAGCAGCGCGACCTTCGCCAGGCGGCCCGGCGTGAAGATCAACCGCTCCAGCAGCTCCGCGAACGCGATCATGCCGCTGCCGGCACCGCGTCTTCATCGTCGTCGCCATAGCCGATCAGCCGCAGCGCCCGTCCCCTGATGCCACGCTTGGCGGCCTCGTGGATCAGCGCCTCCTCGCGCCCATGCGTCACCCAAACCTCCGGCGCGCCGACATCCTCCAGGGTCTGCAGCAGTTCGTCCCAGTCGCTGTGGTCGCTGATGACCAACGGCAACTCGACGCCCTTGCTCTTCGCCCGCTGGCGCACGCGCATCCACCCACTCGCCATGCAGGCCACGGGCTCCGCCAGGCGCCGCGCCCAGCGGTCGGCGATGGCGCTGGGCGGAGCGATCACGATGGCGCCTGCCAGGGCGGCCTTATTCTGCACGGTCGCCGGCAGCAGCGGCCCCAACGGCACGCCCAGCCGCTCATATGCGGCGCATAGCGGGATCTGTGCACCATGCAGATAGATGGGCGCGTCGTATCCGGCTTCTCTCAGCAGGGCGATCACCCGCTGTGCTTTCCCGAGGGCGTAGGCACCGACGACGTGGGTCCGTTCGGGAAACAAGGCGACGCTGTCCAGCAATTTCGCGACCTCGCCGGCGGCCGGCGGGTGGCGGAACACCGGCAGGGCGAAGGTCGCCTCGGTCACGAACACGTCGCACGGGATGGGGATGAACGAACGGCAGGTTGGGTCCGCCACCCGCTTGTAGTCGCCGCTGACCACGGCCCGGCTGCCCCGCCATTCCATCGCCACCTGCGCGGAGCCCAGCACGTGGCCGGCCGGCTCGAGCCAGACGGTCACCTCGCCGATGACCAGGCGCTCGCCATAGGCGAGAACCTGCTGCGAGGCCCCTGCCCGGCCCACGCCCATGCGCACATCCATCAACGCCATCGTCTCGGGGCTCGCCAGCACCGCCGCGTGGCCGGGTCGGGCGTGGTCGGCATGTGCGTGGGTGATGATCGCACGCGACACCGGCCGCACAGGGTCGATGTGGAACCCGCCGGGCTCGCAATAGAGCCCGTCGGGAACAACCTTAAGCCAGGTGTCCGGGCTCAACCCGGCTTGCGCGTCGTGTCGGCGGCCAGCGGTACCGCGATCCACTGCAGCCCGTTGCCGCTCTGTACCAGCATCAGCACCGTGCGCCGGTTCAGCTTGCGGTATTTGTCCATCAGCTCCAACACGTCCTGGGGCTTGCCGACCGATTGCTGTTGCACTTCCACGATCACGTCGCCGGGCTTCAGGCCCTTCGTGGCGCCGAAGCCATCGCTGTCGACGTCCGTGACCACCACGCCCTTCTGGTCGGCCCCCAGCTTGAACTGCGTCCGTGCCTCATCGGTGATCGGCGAAAGCTTTGCGCCGAGGCCGGAGATGGCCGTCGTCGGATCCGGCTTCGGCTTCTCCGGCGTTGCCGGTGCACTCGCCTGCTGGATCTCGTCCGGCAGCTCGCCCACCGACGCCTGCACGGAGACGTTCTTGCCGTCACGCCACAGCGCTACCGGTACCGACTTGCCGATGGGTGTCTCGGCCACGATGCGCTGCAGCGACTTCACATCCTTCAGGTCCTGCCCGTTGAACTTCAGGATGACGTCGCCGCCCTTGATGCCAGCCTGTTCTGCCGGGCCGCCCTCGTTGATCCGGCCCACCAGCGCGCCGGTCGGGTCCTTCAACCCAAGGCTCTCCGCGATGTCCGGTGTCACCGGCTGGATGCTTACACCCAGGAACCCGCGCCGGGCCCGGCCATATTCGCGTAGTTGCATGATGACCGGTTTGGCGAGGTTCGCGGGAACCGAAAACCCAATCCCCACCGAGCCGCCCGACGGCGAGTAGATCGCGGTGTTGATGCCGATCACCTGGCCCTTCATGTTGAACAGAGGTCCGCCCGAGTTGCCCCGGTTGATCGCCGCATCCGTCTGGATGAAGTCATCGTACGGCCCCTGGCGAATGTCGCGGCCCCGGGCGCTGATGATCCCTGCCGTGACGGAACCACCGAGCCCGAAGGGGTTACCGATAGCCAGCACCCAGTCGCCGACGCGGCCGGTGTCGCTGTCGCCGAACTGCACGGCCGTCAGCGGCTTGTCGGTGTCGACCTTCAGCAAAGCGAGGTCGACGCGCTCGTCCTTGCCCACGAGTTTGGCCTTCAATGTGGTGTTATCGGTCAGAGTCACGCTGATCTCGTCGGCACCGTCGATCACGTGGTTGTTGGTGACGATGTAGCCCGCGGGATCGATGATGAACCCGCTGCCGAGGCTGACAGCGTGACCGCCTTGTGGGCCATCCTGCGGCCCCTGCTGAGGCCCCTGCTGCGGCCCGCCGCGCCGGTTGGGACGGTTGCGCTCCAGGAAGTCGCGGAAGAACTGCTCGAACGGGCTGCCGGGCGGCATGCCCAGGTCCGGCGTGCCGCCGGGTCCGCCGCGGTCTGCTCGCTGCTGCGTCGCCTGGCTGCTGCTGACGTTCACGACGGCGGGCGACAGCGTCGCTGCCAGGTCCGCGAAGCCTTCGGGTGTCGCAGCCCAGACCGGCTGCGGAAATGCCGCAGGCAGCGCCAGCGCGGAAGCGAGTAGGGCGGCGCGCAGGATGCGAAGGCGCATGGGTTTCTCCGACAGGGGGGGGGCAACACAGGGGGGGCAAAGCCGCTCTGCATACAAGTGGTGTGCATTAGCGATCCCGCCAAGCTTAGGCGAGCCCACACACCGATTACACTGCGCTCAGATCGCCAGTCTCTATACAAGGTATCGGACTTGCAACGCGGGCGGGCATGGCGCGATCGATGCACATGGGCGTGTTCGTCCTCGGGACGGGAAACCACATCGCCGGCTGGCGCTGGCCGGGCGCGTTCGACAGCTTCGAGAAACTGTCCGTCGTCCAGGCCATCGCCGCCACGGCGGAACGTGGGCGATTCGACCTGCTGTTCCTGGGCGACGGGCTCGGCGCAGACCCCGGCGCTCACCCGTCCTTCACCACCCGGCTGGAACCCATCACCATGCTGGCGGCGCTGGCCGCGACCACAGCCCATGTCGGTCTCGGTGCGACCGCGTCCACCACCTACAGCGAACCCTTTACCGTCGCACGCGCCTTCGCGTCGCTGGATCACCTGACCGGGGGCCGGGCCGCCTGGAACGCCGTGACCTCCTCGAACCCAGACGGCGCCGCCAATTTCGGCCGCGCCCATCCGCCGCACGCCGAGCGTTACAGGGTGGCCGAGGAGTTCGTCGACGTGGTCCGTGGCCTGTGGGATTGCTGGGACGATGGCGCCGTCCTCGCCGACCGCACCACGGGCGAATACCTCGACGCTGCAAAGATCCACAAACTGAACCACAAAGGCACCTATTTCGAGGTGAGCGGCCCCCTCAACACCAGTCGTACGCCACAGGGCCGGCCGGTGATCATCCAGGCCGGGGCGTCGGCACCCGGCTTAGCGCTGGCGGCGCGCACGGCAGACTTGGTCTTCGCGGTGGTGCAGGACTTCGAAGAAGCCCGCACGGCCTATGCGGAGCTGAAGGCCCTGACGGCGGCACAAGGGCGAAATCCCGACCACCTCTCCATCCTGCCCGGCGTCATGCCCGTGCTCGGCGGCACCATGGCCGAGGCCAAGCGCACGCTCGACACGCTGCAGTCCTTCGTCTCGCCAACCAACACGATGAAGATGCTGTCGACACGCCTGGGGCAGGACATGTCCGTCTATCCCATGGACGAGCCGGTGCCGGACCTGCCTCTGCCGGACACCTCCCACGGATTCGCCCGCACCATGCTCGCCAAGGCCCGGCGTGAGAACATGACGCTGCGCGACCTCTACAATCTCACCGGTGCCGCCCGCGGCCACTGGGTGCTGGTCGGCACGCCCGACACCGTCGCCGACACGCTCGAGACATGGTTCAGGACGCACGCGGCCGACGGGTTCAACATCCTGCCCGCCACCTTCCCCCAGGGCTTCGACGCTTTCGTCGACGAGGTTATCCCCATCCTGCAGCGACGCGGCGTGTTCCGCACCGACTATGAAGGCCCCACCCTACGAGACCATCTGGGGCTGCCCCGCCCGGATGGGCGTCGGGTGAAGTAGCGCGTCAGTCGGCCAGCTTCTGGCGGATCGCGAGAAGCTCCTGCCGGCGCTTGTCCGTCGTCTTCGGGTAGGCGAGGTCCAGCTTTTCGAGCGTATCGAGAACGATGCGGGACACGATCAGCCGAGCGTTCTGCTTGTCGTCGGCGGGAACCACATACCAGGGCGCCTCATCGGTGCTGGTGGCGGCCAGGCAATCCTCGTACGCCTTCATGTAGTCGGGCCAGAACTCGCGCTCCGCAATGTCGGCCTGGCTGAACTTCCAATTCTTCTCCGGCCTGTCGATGCGATCCAGAAAGCGCTTGCGCTGCTCGTCCTTCGAGAGATGCAGGAAGATCTTCACGACGCGAGTACCGTTCGCCGTCAGATGCCGCTCGAGGCCAAGGATCGACCGGTATCGCTCCGCCCAGACGGCGTTGGCGACCTTCGACGGGTCAGGCAAGCCCTCGGCCTTCAGGATTTCGGGATGCACCCGGGCGATCAGCACCTCCTCGTAATACGAGCGGTTGAAGATGCCGATTCGGCCGCGCTCCGGCAGCTCGCGGGTCGTGCGCCACAGAAAATCGTGCTGCTGCTCGGTGGCGCTGGGATGCTTGAAGCTGAATACCTGGCAGCCCTGCGGATTGACGCCGGACATGACGTGCTTGATCGCCCCGTCCTTCCCGGCCGCGTCCATGGCCTGGAAGATCAGCAGCAGCGCGAAGCGGTTCGACGCGTAAAGCAGCTGCTGCAACGCGCTCAGCTCGGCGACATGGGCCTGGAGCAGGTCGCGATACCCCTCCTTGGACGCATAGAAGGGCTCGACCTTGGTCGGGCGTTTCTGCAGGTCCACGGTGTGCCCTTCGCGGACACGGAAAGGCTTGGTCGTGATTTCCAAATGTTTTCCCCGGTTCGGGGCATCGTTCCCGTCGACGGTGCAATGCTACGCCAACGATACAGACCCGACACCCCCCTAGGCAACATGGAACCGCCCCATTACCGTCCGGCGAACGCTGGGATGGAGAGCCGGATGTCTGCCACGTTGCTGCGGGATTGCACGTTGTTCGACCCGCGCTCGGGCACGCTCGCGTCGGGCACGTCCATCCTGATCGAGGACGACCAGGTCGCGGCGGTATCGGACCAGCCGGTTGCATCGGCGGGTGCTACGGTGATCGATCTCGGTGGCCGCGTGGTGCTGCCAGGCCTGATCGATTGCCATGTGCATGTGAATGCCGTCCGGGTCACATCGGGGCTGGCGGCCAACCGGGTGCTGCCGGCGTCGTTCATCGCGGCGGCGGCGTCACAGGTGATGCGCGGCATGCTGATGCGCGGGTTCACGACCATCCGCGACGCTGGCGGTGCGGACCGGGGATTGCGGGAGGCGGTGGAGCAAGGGCTGTTCGTCGGGCCGCGCCTGTTCATCGCAGGCCGGGCCATCAGCCAGACGGGCGGCCACGGCGACTTCCGCGACCGGATCGACGGCCCGGCACCGTGCGGCTGCGACCATTTCGTCAGCGGCATCGGCCGTGTGGCCGACGGGGTGCCGGCGGTGCAACAGGCGGTGCGTGACGAGATCCGCCTGGGCGCCGACCAGATCAAGATCATGGCGTCGGGTGGCGTGGCGTCAGCGGCCGATCCCGTGCACTTCCTACAGTATTCACGCGGCGAGCTGGACGCCATCGTCGACGAGGCGCGGCGGGCCCACACATATGTCATGGCCCACGCCTATACGCCGGACGCGATCAGCCGGGCGATCGAGGCCGGGGTGCGGACCATCGAGCACGGCAACCTGATCGACGCGCCGACCGCCGCGCTGATGGCGAAGCACGGGGCATTCCTCGTGCCCACGCTCATCACCTTCAAGGCGCTGGCGACACATGGCGGGCGGCTGGGCTTCCCGCCCGATATGCTCGCGAAGCTGGCGAGCATCGTGGAGGTCGGCACCCGCTCGCTGCGTTTGGCCCATGCGGCCGGCGTAAAGATGGCGTTCGGGACGGACCTGTTGGGCGAGCTGCACGAGCATCAGTCCGAGGAGTTCCTGATCCGGGCCGAGGCTTTGCCGGTCGTCGAGGTGCTGCGCGCCGCGACCCTCCATGCGGCCGAGGTGCTGCAGATGGAGGGCAAATTGGGCGTGGTGGCGCCGGGCGCGTTCGCGGACCTGGTCGTGATGGACGGCAACCCGCTGGACGACCTCGGGCTGTTGCAGGAACAGGGGCGTTATATGCCGTGCATCATGAAGGGCGGACGGATGATGAAGAGCACATTGGGAGACAAGGCATGAGCTCGATCGGACTGACGCGCCGGGCCGTGGTGGCGGGCGGGGGCGCGCTGGTGGCCGCCCTCCCCGGCCGCGGCGCCCATGCGGCCGACGCGCCGTATCGTGTGGCGGCGCTGAACCCGGTCACGGGGGCCGGCAGCACCTATGGTGGCGGCATGCAGAAGACGATCCTGTTCGCGCTGGACGAGGTAAAGAAGGCCGGCGGCGTCGATGGGCGGCCGATCGAGATCTATGCGGAGGACACCCAGACCTCTCCGGACGCCGCGGTGCTGGCGGCGCGCAAGCTGATCGACGCGAACAAGGTGCAGGCGATCCTCGGCACCTGGTCGTCGTCGGTGTCGCTGGCGGTGCAGCCGATCACTAATGCCGCAGACTGCCTGCTGTTCCACGTGTCGTCGGCCCCCGCGCTGAGTGCCCCGGCGCAGAACCCGAAGCACCTGGGCTTCCGTTTCCAGGCCGGCAGCCCGCAGATCGGTGCCGCCTATGCCGAGATCGCCACCAAGCAGGGCGCCAAGAAGCCGGCGATGATGGCGTTCAACAACGACGTGCAGATCGCCAGCACGACCATCTTCAAGGCGGCCTGGGAAAAGACCGGCAACCCGCTCGCGGCCTCGGTGGTCTACGAGCCGAACCGCACCAGCTACGGCGCCGAGGTGCAGCGAATCCTGGCGGCCAAGCCGGACCTGATCGTGGTGTCCGGCTACGTGCCCGACACGACGATCATCCTGCGCGAGGCGTTCGAGGCCGGGAACACCGCGCCGATCATCATCCCCGGCTGGGCCTGGGGCCCCGCGGTGCAGAAGGCGCTGGGGCCAGAGGTGCTGGAGGGGCTGATCGTGTTCGACTCCGTGCCGGATAGCGAAGGGGCGGCGTTCAAGACCTACGATGCCGGCTATCGCGCGGCGATGGGTGGCCCCGGGGCCGCGAACGTCTATGCGTCGATGTGCTACGACATGGCGATCGTGCTGGCGCTGGCGCTGCAGAAGGCAGGGCCTGGCGCCGACAACGCCGCCGTGTCGAAGGCAGTGCTGGAGATCGCCGGCCCCCCCGGCCAGAAGGTCACCAGCTTCGCCGAGGGCAAGGCGGCCCTGAAGGCCGGACAGAAGATCAATTACGAGGGCGCGTCGGGGCCGCTCGACTTCGACGCGAACGGGGACGCCATTTCCGTCTTCGGGGTCAACAAGATGCATGGAGGCGCTCTCGAGCGGCTATACCTGCTGAAATAATGGATGGCGTGGCGCTTCTGAACCTGGCGGTCACCGGGCTGATCCAGGGGCTGCTCATCGGGCTCGCGGCGTTGGCAGTCTCATTGTGCTTCGCCATCGCCCGGTTTCCGAATGCCGCGACCGGGGATTTCATGACCCTCGCGGCCTATGTCGGCGTGGCGGTGCAGGGCTGGTCGGGGTCGTTGCTGGCCGGTGGCGCCGCGGGCGTCGCCGTGGTCGCGACGGTGTCGCTCGCGTCCTACGGGCTCGTGTTCCGGCATTTCCAAGGCCGGTCGCTGGTGGCGCCGCTGATCGCATCCATCGGGCTCGCGTTCCTGCTGCGGAGCGTGCTGACCTTTGCCGTCGGGTTCGACCAGCAATCCTTCCGCGTGCCGATTGCCCGCGCGCTCGTCTACGGCGGCGTCAGGGTCCGGCCGATGGACCTGTGGCTCGCGGGCTTTTCGGCCGCGACCCTGGGTGTGGTCCTGGGGGTGCTGTTCCTGACGCCGATCGGGCGGCGCATGCGGGCGGTGGCGGACAATCCCACCCTCGCGCGGGCCAGCGGCATCCGCAGCCGGCCGGTGATGATCACACTGTGGACGTTGATCGGCGTGTGCAGCGCCGTGGGCGGCATCATGCTGGGGCTGCGGACCGTGGTCGTGCCGGAGATGGGCTGGAACGTGCTCCTGCCGGCCTTCGCGGCGGCGGTGCTGGGCGGGGTCGGCAACCCGGCCGGTGCGGTGCTCGCAGGCATCGGGCTCGGCCTGGTCGAGGCGCTGTCGACGCCGCTGGTCGGGTTCACCTACCAGTCCTCGATCGCCTTCGTCGTGTTGATTGCAACGCTGGTGCTGCGGCCGCAGGGGCTTCTGGGGCGGGCCGAGGCCATCCGCTGATGGACGGCTACCTCATCGCGGTCGGCACGATCGGCGGCATCTATGCACTGCTGGCACTCGGGTTGAACCTGCAATATGGCTATACCGGGCTGATCAACTTCGGCGTCGTCGCGCTGTATGCCATCGGCGCCTACACCTCTGCCCTGCTGGCTATGCGCGGCGTGCCGTTCGCGATCGCGATGACGGCCGGCGCCATGATGGCAGCGGTATGCGCCTGGCCGCTGGGCGTGATCTGCCTGCGCCTGCGCGACGACTACCTGGCCATCGTGACGTTGGCCTTCGCGGAGATCGTCCGCACCGTGATCGTCAGCGAAGAGTGGCTGACCGCCGGGCCCCGAGGCCTGCCGGGCATCCCGCGCCCCTTCGCGG
>JAYVEG010000121.1:0-14453 GCA_043748985.1 Rhodospirillales bacterium | reverse complement strand
GGATATCGACGGGGTAGTTGAACGGCGTCACATGCACGTTTGGCAGAAAGCGCGGCTTGAGGACGGTGTCGATGAATGCCTGGCAGGTGTGAGTGATGGCAGCTTTTTCGCTGACCGATAGTGTACGTGATCTCATGCCGCTGGTTGTCAGTTCAAAGGCCGCAATGCGTCAAGCCTGACGCAGATCGATCATCCACCAGATACCGCGACATTCGCCGGGCGCGGCGGGGCGGGGCGGGGCGGGGCATTTACCATTCCGGACAAACTTGCTGTAATATAAGGGGTGCCATGGATCAAAAAGTTCTCGGCTGCTGCGCCCCAGCCCTTCTTGAGCCAGTCGATGTTGGCCTGGAAGCCGCCTGAGGAGGCGATGACGGTCTTGGCCTTCACCTCGACGGGAAACCCATGGCAGTTGACCAGCAGCTTGCGGACGAAGCCGTCGTCCAGCTCTAGATCCTGAACCTCTGTATCATACAGGATCTGAACGCCGAGGCGTTCGGCCGTGGCGAAGAAGGCCTTGAGCAGGGCCTTGCCGCCGCCGAGGAATAAGGCGTTGGTGCGGGACAGGTTGAGCGTTCCAGTCAGGCTCGGCTGGAATACGACGCCGCTGCGCTGCATGAAGGGAAAGGCCTCCTGCGTGAGTCGGATCGTCATGCGGGCCAGGCCTTCGTCGGTCTGGCCGCCAGTGACGCGGGCCAGGTCGTCCCAGTATTCGTCCTCGAGATAGGCGTCGGTCAGCACCGAGGTCGGGCCGGTGTGCGTGGCCCGCATGCTTGGGCCTATGAGCCGCGCAAGGCGATCCGGGTACGAAAGGCGCTGCGGATATGCAGACGGGCCGACGCCTCGGCGCCGTCCAGGTCGCGGGCGGCAATGCAGGTGACGGTCGCTGCATGTTCGTCGATGGAGGCGTTCCCACGGCCGGGCACGCCCAGGGTCGTGCCGGCCAGCAGGGCGAGAGACACGCGGAACGTCTCCAGCGTGCGGCTCAGATAGCGGTTGCCGGCTGAGTTGCAGATCTGCTGGTGGAACGCACGGTTGGCTGTCGCAAGGGCAGCCGGGTCGGCGATAAGATCCCGATCACGGGCCACCATGTCATGCAGGACCTGGATCTCGACCTCGGTCGCATGCTGCGCGGCCAGGCGGGCTGCCGTCCCCTCCAGCACCTCCCGCATCATGTGCAGTTCCACCACCTGACCATATTCCGGCTTGGATACCACCGCGCCATGGTGTGGCTCGTGCGTGCCAGGCCTTCCAGTTCCAGGCGCTTCAGCACCTCGCGCACGGGGGTGGGGCTGATCTGGAAACGGGTCGCCAGTTCTGCCTCGCGCAGCCGCGTGCCGGGTGGCAGGCACTCTCCCTCTATGGCAGTCAGCAGCAGGTCATAAGCCCCGGATGCGCTCGACCGGCTTTTCCCTGGTTCCGTCGGGGCGTTGGTCAATGGCTTTGCGGGCGGAAGTGTAGCGCATCATGAACCGGCCCGGCGTCGCGGGAAAGCGGAAGCCGAGACCAGGGCTGCCTGCCGCAGGGTAAGCAGATACGCTAGTTGAACCCGCCGCGATGGGCTGTGGCCGCTTGCCGACCGGCGAGCCAGCCGAACGTGATGGCCGGGCCAAGCGTGATGCCGGGCCCGGGATAGGCGCCGTCCATCACCGACGCCATGTCGTTGCCGCACGCATAAAGATTACCAATCACCGATCCGTCTTCCGCCAGAACCCGGGCGTGGTCGTCCGTCATGATCCCGGCGGACATGCCGAGATCCGCCGGCCACACCGAAACAGCGTAAAACGGGGCGTGCTCCAGCGGCGCCACGCAGGGATTGGGTGTGTGGTCGGCGTCGCCCAAGTGGCGTTGATAGATGGTGGACCCTCGGCCGAATGCTGGGTCCTCGCCACGCCTCGCATCGCGGTTGAACGCGTCCACTGTCATGGTCAGCGAGGACGGCGGCAGGCCCAGCGCATTCGCCAGCCTGCCAATAGTAGCGGCGCTGTGCAGGTAGCCTGTCGAGAGATCATTGGCCAAAAAGCGGGTGAACGGCTTCACCTTGCCCAGGCCGTATTTCCAGAGGAAGGCGCGATCGCACAGCAGCCACGCCGGGATGGCTTTGCCTCCGCTGGCCAACTGCGCGCGAACGAACTCGTGGTATGACATGGCTTCGTTGACGAATCGCCTTCCGTCCTGCCCAACGGCAATCAGGCCGGGCTTAGCGCGGTCCGTCACCGTGTGCGGGAACACGCCGGCAGACCCGTCACGCCGTGTGAAGGTGGACGCGGGAACCCAGAACGCGCCTTCCTCCGCGGCGTCCGACAGGCGGGCCCCGACTTGCGCGGCCAGCCGGGCGCCGCCGCGCACACCGGCTGCGCCCATGGTGGCGGTCAGGTGCCCGGCTGAGGCCGGCACATAGCGTCCTCGCAGCTCGGGATCGTGCGAAAGCCCGCCGGTCGCCAGGATAACGCCGTCGCGCGCCTCGATCGTGCGACGCTGACCCTCCAGGTTGCTCACCACCAGCCCGTGCACTGGGCCGTCGCCGTCGCGGCAGAGTTGCTCCACGGTCGTCCCGGTCCGGATGACCACTTTCTGGTCGAGCGCCGATCTCAGCAGGCGTGCCGCGAGCGCGTTTCCCAAATAGAGCGTTGTGCCGCGCCGCGTTCGCAGACGCTGCCGAGCATAGCGCAGCAGCAGTCCTGCGACGTGCACGGCAGATCGGACGGAACGGCCCGCGCGGCGAAGATGCGGGATGTCTTCCCGGCTGATCATCATGCCGCCAAACAGCGTGAACTCCGGCAGCGGATCGCGGAGCAGGGCGAAGGCCGGGCCAAGCGCCGTGCCGTCATAGGGCACAGGCTCCAGCACCCGGCCGCCGGCGGTGGCGCCCGGAATGTCCGGATAGTAGTCGGGATAGGTGGCGACAGGCCGAAGGAGCAACGCCGTGCGGGCTTCAAGGTCACGCACCGCTTCCGGCCCCCATGTCAGGAACGCGTCAAGGCGCTGCCGGTCGCCCGGCGGCAGCACGTGCTCAAGATAGGTGCGCGCAGCGCCGGGATCGTCGTTGGCCTTGCCGTTGCACGGGATCCAGACCATACCGCCCGAGATCGCGGTTGTGCCGCCCACCACGGGTGCCTGCTCCAGCAGCAGGACAGAACACCCGTCCGCGGCGGCAATGGTGGCTGCCGTCAGCCCAGCCGCGCCGGCACCGACGACGACGACATCCCACGTTTCCGGCCCGCACCCATGCCCGCCCTCGCTCACACCATCCCGCCATTCGGCTGCACGACTTGGCCATGCACCCACGAGCTTTCGTCCGACAGCAGGAACCGGACCACCTGGGCGATCTCCGCGGGGCGGCCGATGCGGTTGAACGGGCTGAACGCCGCCATGCGCTGCTTCACCTCCTCGGTCTTGCCGGCGTTGAACAGATCCGTATCCACGGGGCCCGGCGCGACTGCGTTAACGCGGACGCCGCGGCCGGCCAGTTCCTTCGCCATGGCGCGCACCATGCTCTCGACCGCTGCCTTGGTTGCGGCATAAGGCCCGGTTCCCGGCACGGCATGGCGCACCAGCGAGGTGCTGATGGCGACGATGCCGCCCCCGTCCTGCACCCGCCGTGCGGCTTCGGCCAGGATGTTGAAGGCGCCCACAATATTTACCTCCACCAGGTCGCGGAAATGCTCCGGCTTGAACTGCGCCATCGGTCCTGCCGGCACGTTGATGCCGGCATTGGCCACGACGGCATGGGGGCGGGCGCCGAAATCAATTTCTACCTGGTCGAAGACGCGGGCGACGGCGGCGGCATCGCGGATATCGGCGGCATAGCCCATCCCTGTCGCCCGCTCGACGGGGTGGGCGACATACGTATAGGAGACCCGCCACCCGGCCTCTGCAAGGACTGAGACGCAGGCCGCACCGATGCCGCGCGAACCGCCGAAGACGACTACGATGGGAGAGGATGGGAGCATGACTTAACCTGTTCGCTTTTGGTTGAGGGGAGGGACCGGCATCGTCAAACGACGGCGGCTAGTCGTGCGGTCATTCGTGTCGCCGCGATGGTCGCTTCGATCCCACTGACGATGTCGTAGCGGGGTCGATACCCGAGCTCTGTGGCCGCGCGGGTAATATCGAGCGCGCCTTTGGTGGCGCTGAGCACCCGCCCGCCGTGGCGGTATGGGCCGTCATCGCCAACCGTGATGCGGGCGCCGGGAATGGCTCGGTTGACCGCCGCCGCCGTGTCGGCAAGCGTCGGCGCGCACCCTGTCGCGATGTTGTAGCTGTCGAAACGATGCTGGGCCTTGTCCAGGGCCAGGATGACGCCGGTGACCGTGTCGTCGATGTGAACCTGGTCGATCGCCAGGCTGGCCCCATCCGGTTGATGGAACGGCTCGTTGCGCAACGCCGCCTCGATGAAGGTCCGCGGCATGCGCAGCCGCGGCAGGTCTGGGCCATAGACCCAGCACGTGCGCGCGTTGATGCACTCCAGCCCGTGATCGCGGGAGAACACGCGACCGTAATGCTCGACCGCCAGCTTGGTCAGGCCGTACACGCTGGTCGGGGCCTGCCTGTGGTCCTCGGTGATGACGGGCGCCAGGAAGTCGCCATAGGTCTCCTCGGTGCTGATATGGACGACGCGGCGCACCGAGCAGAGGCGCATAGCCTCGAACAGGTTGATCGAGCCTTCGACGTTCACCCGCAACGCCTTGACCGGGATGTCCGCGGCCTGCACCACGCCCACGATGGCGGCGGTATGGACCACGGCGCCCGGGGCATGGCGCTGCATCAGGCGCAACACCTGGGACCATTCGCCGAGATCGGCTATCTCCAAGGTCAGGCGCGGCTCGTCTTCCGCCAGCCGGGCCATTGCCGGCGACGGCGCGACATCCATCGCCACGACGGCGTCGCCGCGCGCCAGCAGCGATCGGACGATGGCGCTGCCGAGCCAGCCGCAGCCGCCGGTGACCAGGATCGGGTTGAGCATCGTCCGCTGCCTCTCAGCGCGGTTCCGGCTCACTGTCGGTGGGCGGACTGGTGATCACCAGGAAGACCAGCGGGTCGACGCCGGTGCAGTGGAACTCGTGCACCACGCCCGGGGGGATGTAGGTGACGTCGTTGGCACGGACGAGCCGGCGCTCGCCATCCACGGTCAGCACGCCTTCGCCGGCCAGCACATGGTAGATCTGCTCCTGAACGATGTGGGAATGGGACTCGACGTATGCGCCGGCCTCATAGGACGAGATGCGATGGTCGAAGAACCGGCTGCCAACTGTTTCGGGTGTCACGATGGCCTTGGACAAGGCCTGGCCAAAATGCCCAGGGTATTGCTTCCAAGGCAGCTCAGCCAGGTTGCGCGTGACCGCAAGCTTCTGGCTCGTGGCCTGTGCGAAGGCGTTTGGATCGGCGATCACGGTAACCATGGCTTCCTCCAGGAAATCTAAGGGACGAGCAAGTGGCGAAGGTCGTATTCGGGCTGGAACCCGAGCCGGTCCGCCGCATGCGACAAATCGTACAGCGGTGCGAAGGGCTGCCGCGCATACAGGCCTGGATCACGGACACATACGGCACCGCCATGCAGCCGACGCAGGCGGTCCAGCGTGGGCTCCGGCGAAAGCGTGACCCCGGCCGACAAGTAGAAACGCTCGAACCCACCCGCCGGCATCTGCAGATCCAGCGCCAGAGCGAAGGCGCGAGCGAGGTCGCGGGGATCGATGTGATGGTGCAGCGGCCCACCCCCGGCCGACGAGGGGCCACCCACCGCCGGGCCGCGATACCCGGCCGGGTCGGCCGCACGGGCTCTGATCTCGCCGCACATGTCTGGATAGGCGACGAACACGGTCCGCAGCGCCACCACCGCCAGGCCACGCAAGGCGTATGCCCGGCAAAGGTCTTCACCAAGCACCTTGCTGACGGCATAGGGGTCGGTGGCCCGCAACGGGTGATCCAGGTCCAGCGGCGCATACAAAGGCGGCAGCATGCGTCCATCCTGCACCGTGTAGCCCGCCACCGAATCGCTGGAGCAGAACACGACCCGGCCGACCCCGGCTGCCTCTGCTGCGTCCAGAACGGTATAGGTCCCCAGCGTGTTCACCCGCATGATCGTCTGGCCGTCGCCCGACCAGATGTTCGGCACGGCCGCGATGTGCAACACGCTGTCTGTACCCCTCATGGCAGCCGCGACCAAAGCGGGGTCGGTCACGTCCCCGACATGCCATTCGATAGGGGCCGGACCGGCTCGCCGGTCGAGCCCGCGCACCCGCGCACCACGCCTAAGCAACGCCTGGGTCACGAACCGGCCCAGCAGCCCGGCCGCACCGGTGACGAGGATGATCGGGGTCATGCCATCGCCCCGGACCCGTGCAGAGCTTCGGTCACGCCGCACCTTCCAGTAACGCGGCCGCACCCTGGGTCACGCCCAGAAGGTGCTCCTGCAGGGCCGTGTCCGCCGCCAGTTCCGCTGCGCTGCCGCCATAAGCGACCCGTCCGTTCACCAGGACGTAGGCGCGGTCGGCCATGCCCAACACGCTTTGAGCATGATGTTCCACAATGACCAGCGCAGCGCGGGCAGTGAGCTTGGCCACGGCCTCCCTGACCTCCTGCACCACGGAGGGGGCCAGGCCCTCGAAGGGTTCGTCGAGCAGGATCAGCCGGCTCGGCACCATCAGCGCCCGGGCGATCGCGACCATCTGGCGCTCCCCGCCCGATAGATTCTCCGCGCGGGACCGGGTCAACACCCGCAGCTTCGGGAACAGCTCGAACACCTCGTCCGTGCTGGCGCCGCCGGGCCGTTGCGCCAGTTTCAGGTTCTCTGCCACGGTCAGGTTGGGAAACAGGCGCCGGCCTTCGGGGACCAACGAGATGCCGAGCCGGTTGATCGCATCGGGGCGGGCGCCACCGATGGCCTGTCCATCCAGCCGGATATCCCCAGCGCTTGGCTTCAGCACCCCGGTGATCACCCGCAGCGCCGTTGTCTTGCCCACGCCGTTGCGTCCCAGCAGCGCCACGACCTCACCGGCATCGACCATCATGCTGAGTCCTTGCAGCACCATGCTGCCGCCGTAGCCGGCCTTGACGTCGTTCAGTTGCAGCAATGGCACGCCGGTCGCCTCGATGGTGCTCGGTGGCCTGACACGCCGCGCTGTCGGCGCAGCGCCATGGGCCTGGCCCATGTAGGCCTTCACTACGTCGGGGTTGCGCGCGACGGAGGCCGGGTCGCCGTCGGCGATCAGCCGACCCTGATGCAGCACCGTGATGCGATCCGACATGGCCAGCACGCGGTCGATGTCATGTTCGATCAGCAGCACGGCATGGGATACCGCCAGCTTCTGGATCAGCGCGCTGACGACCATGCGGTCCGCTTCCGACAGGCCGGCCAGGGGCTCGTCCAGCAGCAGCAACTTGGCATCGATGGCGAGGGAAACTGCGATTTCCAGCAGCCGCTTTTCGCCATGCGCCAACGACCCGCACAAGGCTCCGGCGCGGTTGGCCAACCCCACGGCGTCCAGCAACGACCACACCTGGGCGGCGGCGTCCTTATTGGCATAGGCGTCACGCCACAGGCCGAACCACTGCCGGTGTGCAGCCTGCACGGCCACCCTGACGTTCTCGAAGGCAGTCAGGTTGGGGAACACGCTGAGTATCTGGAAGGACCGAGACAGGCCCAGCCGGGCCCTGCGGTACGGCGGCAGGTGGCCGACCGCTACGCCGTCGAGCAGGATCGTCCCGCCGTTGGGGCGGAGCAGGCCCGTAAGCAGGTTGAAGAAGGTGGTCTTGCCCGCGCCGTTGGGTCCGATAAGGCTATGAAGGCCCCTGCGGCCGACCTCGAGTGAGATGTCGTCCTGTGTCACGATCAAGCCGAACCGCTTCGATAAATTGCGGACTTCCAGGACGGGGCCGGCCTTGATGCAGCCCGCCTGCCGGGCTTGGTAGGGAGCGATGACCTCTGGACGGTCGGGTATCCCTGCCCGCACAAGCGTCCAGCGGCCCCGCGAGAACAGGCGCTGAAAGATGCCCTGCACGCCTTCCGGCGAAAGCAAGGCGAACAGGATGATGATGGGCGCGAAATAGAGCCACCAATTCTCGGTCAACGCGCTGAGCCGGTCTTCCAGCACGATGAACAGGATCGCTCCCCACAGCGGACCCAGGAAGTGATGCACCCCGCCCAGCGCCGCCATCAGCACAGGATCGCCGGCATGCTCCCAGTTCAGGTTATTGGCGTACACGCCTTGAAGCAGCAGCGCCATCAGTCCGCCCGAAATGCCGATCGCGCCCCCGGCGATGCCGAGTGCCAGCAGCTTGGTCAGGTAGGTGTTGTAGCCAAGGCTGGCGACACGCTGCTCGTTATCCCGCAAGGCCTGCATCAGGCGTCCGAACGGAGCGTGGGCAACCCGCCACAGCGCCCACAAGGTGGCCAGCACGACCACGACGGTGAACACGTGGAACGATAGCGCGGAGGGAAACAGCGGGCGGGCCACGTTTTGCAGGCCGTTCTCGCCGCCGGTCACGGCGGTCCATTTGAACGCAATCTCGAACGCGATCTGTGAACAGGCGAGCGTCAGCAGTGAGAAATACAGGCCTCGGCGACGCAGGATCACCGCGCCGACCCCAAGCCCGAGCAGCAGCGAGGACAGCGCGGCGATCACTACGCCCTCGATCTCGTTGGCGCCGCCGAACAGGGCCAGTGCATAGCTCGCACCGCCGAAGAAGAACGACGCGCCGAACGGCACCAGCCCCAGGTAGCCAATGAGGAAGTTCACGCCAACGCCGTAAAGCGCATAAATGGCGATCTGCGTGACCCGCTGCAGCGGCATCCCGATGGCGTAGGCGATCAACGACCCCAGGATCAGCACACCCGTCAGCATGATAATGGGGTGGCTCAACAAGGATGTGGCTGGACGGCTGGGCTGCGTCACTCGAATCGCTCCCAGCGCTCACCGAACAAGCCCCGTGGCCGCAGCATCATGACGACGAACATCAGCACGTACATCGATGCCGCTGCCGCCTCTGGCTTGAACTGGATTGTCAGAGCAGTGACGATCCCGACTGACAGCCCTGCGACGACTGCCCCCCGCAATGAACCCAGGCCTCCGATGGCCACAATGACGAACGCGGGCATGACGGCGTTGGCGGCCATGGACGGCGACACGGTCCATAGCGGCGCCGCCAGCAGCCCGGCAATCGCCGCCAGGGCGCAGCCAAGCCCGAACACGGCCGTCAGGACCCGGGGCAGCTTGATGCCCAGTAACTCGACCATCTCGGGATCCCGGCTGCCCGCCCGCAGGATCCGTCCGTACGGTGTCAGGCGAAGGAAGGCCCAAAGCGCGACGAGCGTTGCCACGGTGGCCCCCAGCACAGCGACGCGATACCGGGTCATCAGCAGCGGCCCGGCCTCCACGATCCCCGCAAGGTCCGGCGGCGGATCGAAGGGCTTGCCGTCCGCACCCCAAACGAGCCGGATGCAGGCCTCGATCAGCAGGGCCAGGGCGAAGGTCACGACCAGGCTGACCAACGGCTCCTTGCCATACAGCCGGCGGATCACCGCCACCTCAACCACCATCCCGATCGCGCCCACCACCACCGGCGCGAAGACCACCGCCGGCCAGCCGAACGACCGCATGAGCTGCCAGGCGACATAGGCGCCGAGCGCGAAGAAGGCGCCGTGGGCGAAGTTGATGACACCCAGAAGACCGAAGGTGATGGACAGCCCCACGGCGATCAGTACGTAGATGAAGCCGAGAACCAGGCCGTTGGCGACCTGCGAGACGATGACGTCGAGCATGATGCGTCCCTGTTCGAAACCCGGTCCGGTCAGAGACCCGGCATGGCGCAGCCGATCTCCTGCTTGGTCCCGAAGCTCGCAAGCGTGCTGTCTTCGGTGTCCGAGGTCTGTTTCACCACGTCGAAGTAGTCCCATTTATCCGTGATGGTTTGCTTCACTCGAACGATCAGGGCGGGGCGGACCATCTGGTGGTCCCACTCACGGAAGAAGAACGGAACCTTCTCCTCAGTATTGCGCCAATGTTCGAGGGCCATGACGATCGCTTGCGGGTCCGTTGACTTGGCAGCCTCGATCGACTCTAGCAGGGCGCGCATGCCGATCCAGCCGGACCAGGTCTTGTCCGAGGGGGGCTGGTTGTACTTTTTCTCGAACGCGGTGATCATCGCTTTCTCTGCAGCGGAGTTGGCGGGATCGTTGTAATACCAAGGCTTGACGAAGATGCCGGCGGAAGCCTGTGGTCCAACAGTCCAGAAGTCCGTATCGGTAACGGCCACCGCGGCATACGGCGGGCGGCCCTTCATCCCCATCTCGTTCGATTGTTTCAGGAAATTTGAGAAGTCGCCGCCCACGAGGCCGCCAACCACTGCGTCCGGCCGGGCCTGGCGGATCTTCAGGATATACGAACTGTAGTCTGCCGTGTTGATCGGCACCTCATCGTTGCCCTGCTCCGTGCCCCCTTCGGCCTTCAGCAGCTCTCGGCCGGAACGCAGGATATCCTGCCCGAAGGCATAGGACGGCGTCAGGAAGTAGAGCTTTTTGCCGATGCTGGTCACGAACGGCATCAGGCCGCGCATCTGCACGGGTACTGTCGCCTGGGTACGGAACGTATAGCGGCTGCAGTTTTTGCCGGTGATCTCGCTCGCGGCGGCGCCGGTCAAGATCAGCGGGACCTTTTCGCGGTTCGCAACACTCATCATGGCCAGCGCAGACGAGCTGTAGTTGCCCCCGACGACGGCGACGACTTTGTTCTCGTTGATCAGCCGTTGCATGTTCTGCTGAGAGTTCTGTGGGTCTGCCTCATCAAGCCAGATCAGCTCGATCGGCCTGTTCAGCAGTTTGCCGCCCGCCTGCTCGACCGCCAGGGCGCTGCCACGCTGCAAATATTCGCCGATCGAGGCACCCGGCCCCTGCTTGGAATAGATCATCCCGATCCGGATCGGGCCATCCGCCTGCGCCCGTACGCCGGTCGCAGCGACCAGTAAGCTGCCGAATGCAGCGGCACCGGCAAGAGCGAGGCGCCAAAACGACTGGTGTGTCTGTTTCATCGGATGTCTTCCCTGTGCTTTATCTGTCGTTTGCCGACTATTCTGTTCCAGCGTCGCATGGGCCTATTGCGGCACGTAAGGCCCCCCGAAGGCAGGTTCCTTGAACGGAGTCGGGGGAAGCTGCCACGTGCCGGTCGATGGGGGCCTGACGTCTGCATCGACGTGAACGTCGATCACGCAGGGGCGCCGGTTTTTCACCGCCTGTGCCACGGCCTCCGCCAAGTCCTCGCTGCGCGTGATCGTGACGCCGTCTGCCCCACATGCCCGGGCCCAGGCGGCGAAATCAGGGTTGTAACGGTGCCCGCCCGGGCCCTGGTTGCCCTTGTAGAACGCCGTCCCGATTTCGCGGCCCCCGAACATGCCATACTGGATGTCCCGGATCGCGCCCCAGGCGAAGTTGTTCCAGACGACCCACACGCAGGGTAGGTCGTATTCCACCGCGGTGGCAACGACATACGGCGCCATCATGAAGCCTCCATCCCCGACCACCGCGACGCAGGGTCGGTCGGGGGCGGCAAGCTGGGCGCCCAGCACGCCGCAGACGCCGAAGCCCATCGAGGAATAGCCCCAGCTGTTCAGCATGCTTTGCGGGCGCCTGGGCTGCCAGAACTGCATGAACCAGTTGTGGTGCACGCCCGAGTCAAGCGCCAGGATTACGTCGTCCGGTAGCACGGCCTGTAACGCTGCAACGATGTATTCCGGCCGGATGGGCGTGGTAATGGCGCCAAAGTTGGGACGAACGAACGCGTCCCATTCCTGCTGCCAACCCACGATCTGCTCGCGCCAGTCGCCCCAATTTTCGTGGCTGATGTCGTCACGGCCCGGTAGTGCGGCCAGAAGCTGCTCCGCGAACGTGCGGGCGTCCGCGGTGATGCCCAGCGTCGGGGGATAGTTACGACCGAGTTCCGCCGGGTCGATGTCGACTTGCAGCAGTTTCGTGGAGGGAAAGTTCCAGGAATAGCCGGGATGCCAGCTGGACGAGGACCGGTCGTCGAACCGCGTCCCGATGCAGATCACCAGGTCGGCATGCCGCCCGGCCTGGTTGGCGGGATAGGCGCCGTTTCGGCCGATGAAGCCCAACGTGAGCGGGCTCCCGGCCGGGACGCATCCCATGCCATTGGGGGAGGTGATGACGGGTAGGCCGAGCCGGTCCTGGAGCTGCGTCATCGCAACCGACGCCTCCGCGAGGGTCGTGCCCTGGCCGATGAAAAAGACCGGGCGGCGCGCGGCAGCGATCAAGGTCAGGGCGTGGGCCAGGTCGGCCGGGCTGGCAGCCGGCCGATGTGCGCCCAAAACCTCGGATGGGGGTGGCAGTTCGACCTCCGCCTCCTCTTGGAACACGTTGTAGGGGATATCGAGGTTCACCGGCCCCGGGCGGCCGGTGAGCATGGTGTTGAAGCCCTGGCGCAGCGCAAGCGGCAGCATCTCCACGCGGGTGGGTTGGAAGGAGCGCTTCACGACAGGGCGAAGGACCTGTGCGAAGTCGGCCTGGTTATGGGCGTACAACTCCTGGAAGGGTGCACGATTTGCCTGCGAGGTGGGAACGTTCGCGGTGATGGCCATGAAGGCCGATGAGTCTGACAGGGCGGTCGCCAGCGACATGACCATGTTGGCGGACCCCGGGCCGGTCGAGGTCAATGTTGCCACCGGCTGATGCCGCACTCGAAAATATGCGTCCGCCATGTGCCCCGCACATTGTTCGTGACGCGGAGACACCAGTTTGACGCTGTCCCGAACCTGGTGGAGCGCATCCAGGATGCCGACATTACCGTGGCCGCAAATGCCGAACACGTAGGGCACTTTCTGCAGCACCAGATACTCGGCGATAACGTCGCCACCCTTCATCTGCGGCATGCCGCTCCTCCTCAGGGTCTTATTGACCCATTGAGATCAGACTTTCGGCTATGGAGCCACAGCGCAATCCCTACAATTCATAGTACGGCAATATTTTTCATGATGTGGCAAGTTCAGCCTCGGTCAGACGCTTGTAGCCCAGCTCTGCCGACAACTCCGCCGCAGCGGCGCCGACGTGCCCGGCTGCCGCATGCAGCATCTGCAAGGACATTCGCCAAACGGGCCCTGAGATCCCGATCGCCCCGATCGCCCGGCCTGTGTAATCCCGCACGACCGCAGCGACGCAACGGATTTCCGGATCGAACTCCCCATCGTCGTAGGCGAGGCCAAGCCGGTGAGCCTCCTGCAGACTGTGCCGCAGCAGGTCGGGGTCAGTCAGCGTTCGCGGCGTCAAGGGCTGCAGCGCCGTGCTTGTCAGATAGCGTTGCAACTCCTGATCGTTGAAGGCCGAGAGCAGCGCCTTTCCGAGGCCGGTGGCATAGGCAGGGCGAAGGAGTCCGACCGAGCTCGTCATCTGAAACGCCCCTGCACCGGGTGTCTTGGCCAAAACCAGCACACTGTTGGCCGACCACACGCCGAAATGGCCCGCCTCGCCCGTGCTGGACGACAGCGCCTGCAATAACGGCGTGACCACCGAAACCAGTTCCGCGTCATCATTGGATGACGCCGCCAGGGCAAACAGCGGGCGCCCGACACGGTATCGCTTCGTGTCCCGCCTCTGCGTCACATACCCCAGCGACACCATGGTCTGCACCAGGTGGAAGACGGTGCTGCTGTGCAGGTCCAGTTGCCGGCTCAATTGCGACAACGTGGTGCCGGACGGGCTGCGCGCGATCTGCTCCAGGATGGCGAACGCACGCTCCAACGACTGGATGCCGCCGCCTTTCTCCCGCGGCTCCTTGTCAGCACGTGGCTCGCTCGTTGTTTTCGGCATGTGGCCCCTATCCTTCAATTCCGATGGCCCGGCTGCCACCATAGTGTTTGCCGGGACCATTCCGCATAGTCTTGCGACAATGTTGTAATCTAACCGCCAATGTCGCATCTGTCCTGACCAACACGGACGAGGACCCAGGATGCCAGCAGCCATCCCCATCCTGATCGACGGCCAATGGCGTTCAGCCGCTGAGGCGGCGGCAGTTATCGACCCGTACCGGCGCGACGTGGTGGCACGGATGCCGCTGTCCACCGCTGCCGATCTGGATGCGCCCCTTCAGGCGGCGGTCGCGGCCAAGCCGGTGATGGCGGCGGTGCCGGGTTATGAACGTGCCGCCCTGTTGCGGCGCGCCTCTGCCCTGCTGCGTGAACGGGCCGGCGCAATCGCAAAGGTGATGACTCGCGAGACGGGGAAAGCGATCAAGGATGCCCGGGGGAGGTTATCCGGTCCCAGGACACGATCGATCTGTCGGCCGAGGAAGCGATCCAGATCGAGGGTGAGCACGTGCCGCTCGACGGGGCTGTGTTGCATGGATCGCCGCCGCAGCGGCTTGAGTAGGATGATGCGGGGCGTGTCGCCCTCCAATTTCGGGGTAGGTCCGTGCCGTTCAAAGCCAACGCCGATCGGCGCCATCACATCC
>JAYVEG010000120.1:0-14526 GCA_043748985.1 Rhodospirillales bacterium | reverse complement strand
TGTATCCCGATGACACGCATGAGCGTCGCATATTCGGAGAGGATGCGACGATCCTGATGCGGGACCACGAGACGGTGGCGGAGATGAGCGAGTCGGAGTGCGCCGCGGTCGAGGGGCTGATGATCTTTCGCCAATACGTGACGGCGGCGGACATCGCGCGGATGCCGAAGCTGCGCGCCATCGTGCGGATGGGCGTGGGATACGACCGGCTGGATCGGGTGGCCGCGGCGGCGCGCAACGTGACGGTCTGCAACGTGCCGGATTATGGCACGACGGAGGTGGCGGACCATGCCATCGCGCTGATGATCGGGCTGCGGCGAGCTTTGTTCCTGCACCATGACGGGCTGCGCGACGGGCCGCCGGACAGTTGGTGGGCAACGCGGACCCCGTTGTTGCGGCGGAGCAGCGCGCAGACGTTCGGCGTCGTGGGGCTCGGACGGATCGGCACGGCCGCGGCGTTGCGGGCGAAGGCTTTCGGAATGCGGGTCGTGTTCTATGATCCCTATCGGCCGAACGGGTCCGACCTGGCACTTGGGATCGGGCGGGCTGATACGCTGGAGGCGTTGCTGGCGCAATCCGACGTTGTCTCGATGCATCTGCCAGAGACGCCGGAGTCGAAAGGGATGATGGGAGCCACGCAATTCGCGGCTATGCCGAAGGACAGCCTGTTCATCGACACCGCACGGGGGACGAACATGGACGTGGACGCGCTGTACGACGCGTTGCACAGCGGGCACCTGGCTGGCGCCGGGCTGGACGTGTTGCCGGTGGAACCGCCGGTGGAGCCGATCCCGCGGTTGCTGGCAGCCTATCGGGCACGGGAGCCCTGGTTGGCGGGCCGGCTGATCATCACGCCGCATTCGGCCTATCTGACACCGGAGGCCCACCTGGATATTCGGGTGAAGTCGGCGGAGACGATGCGGGCGGCGCTGATGAGCAACCGGCCGCAGAACGTGATCGCTCCCACTGATTATTGACCCTCCTGCTACGATCATCCTGGTCGGCGCGGCGATGGCCGGGTTCGTGCAGGGGGTTTCGGGCTTCGCGCTGGGCTTGGTGGCGATGGCGTTCTGGGCAGGGGTGATGCCCCCGCAGGAGGCGGCGCCGCTGATCGCGCTGGGATCAGTGCTCGGACAGGCACTGACGTTCCGTGCGGTTTGGGCGGCGCTGGATGTGCCGCGGGTGGCGCCGATGATGGCGGCCGGGCTGGCCGGCGTGCCGCTGGGATTGTGGCTGCTGCCGTATGTGGATCAGGCCGGGTTCCGGTTCTGGGTGGGTGCGCTGTTGTGCGTCTACTGCCCGGCCCTGCTGATGGTGCCGCGGCTGCCGACCATTCGCTGGGGTGGGCATTGGGCGGATTCGGCGGCGGGATTGGTGGGTGGCGTGATGGGCGGTTTGTCCGGGCTGAGCGGCCCGGCACCGACCCTATGGCTGACGCTGCGGGGGTTGGAGCGGGACGTGCAGCGGGGAATGGTGCAGGCGTTCCTGATCGCGACGCAGGCAGCGGGGCTGGTGGGGTTCGCGGTGACAGGGTTTTTGGATGCCCCCGTGTGGCGGCTGGCGGCATGGGTCGTGCCGTGCGTGCTGGTGTTCTCGGTGCTGGGAACGGTGGTGTATGGGCGGTTCAGCGGGGATGGCTTCCGGAGGCTGGTGCTGGGGCTGCTGACGCTGACGGGGGTGGCACTGGTGGTGCAATAGGTTTGGTTGGCGAAGTTGACACCCCGAGGCACTCCGCCCACCTTGCCACCGCCTCACCCGGCCAAATCAGGGAACGCCTCCATGCCCGACCATGCTCCGAACGGGGCTGCCGCCCCGCTGAATCAGCACGGCAATACGCCGCTGCGCAGCCGCCGCTGGTTCGACAATCCCGCAAATCCAGGCATGACCGCGCTGTATCTCGAGCGCTACATGAACTTTGGCCTGACGCGGGAGGAGCTGCAGTCGGGCAAGCCGATCATCGGCATCGCCCAGACCGGCTCGGACCTGTCGCCGTGCAACCGGCACCTGGTGGAGCTCGCCAGCCGTGTGCGTGACGGCATCCGCGACAGCGGGGGCATCCCGCTGGAGTTCCCGATCCATCCCATCCAGGAGACCGGCAAGCGGCCCACCGCGGCGCTCGACCGTAACCTCGCTTATTTGAGCCTGGTTGAGGTGCTTCACGGCTATCCCATCGATGGCGTCGTGCTGACCGGCGGCTGCGACAAGACGGTGCCGGCGGTGCTGATGGGTGCGGCGACGGTCAATATCCCAGCCATCCTGCTGTCGGGTGGCCCGATGCTCGACGGGTGGTACAACGGGCGGCTGGCCGGGTCGGGGACCATCGTGTGGGAGGCCCGAAAGATGCTCAGCGAGGAGAAGATCGACTACCCGCAGTTCATCGACATGGTGGCGGCGTCGGCGTCCTCGGCAGGGCACTGCAACACTATGGGCACCGCGCTGAGCATGAACAGCCTGGCGGAGGTGCTGGGGATGTCGTTGCCGGGATGTGCCGCGATCCCTGGGCCGCACAAGGAACGGGGATGGATGAGCTACCACACCGGACGGCGGATCGTGGAGATGACGAAGGAGAACCTGCGGCCGTCTGACATCATGACGAAGCAAGCCTTTGAGAACGCTGTCGTTGCCGCGACGGCGCTTGGGGCGTCCAGCAACTGCCCGATCTCGATGATCGCGATCGCCCGGCATATGGGCGTGGACCATACACTGGATGACTGGCAGCGGCTGGGGGCGGATATCCCGCTGCTGACGGATGTGCAGCCAGCGGGGCGGTTCCTGGGGGAGGGCTTTTTTCGCGCAGGCGGAGTGCCAAACGTCCTGCGGGAGCTGCTGGGCGCCGGCAAGCTGCACCCCGATGTCATGACGTGCACAGGGCGCACACTGGCGGAGAACATGGCCAAGCCAGGGGTTCCGGTGGATCGAGAAGTGATTCGGGCTTACGGTTCGCCGATGAAGGAAAGGGCAGGCTTTGCAGTGCTTTCGGGGAATTTCTTCGATGCCGCTGTCATGAAGCTGAGCGTGATCGACCCGGAGTTCCGAGAGCGGTTCCTGAGCGACCCGGACAAGCCGAACGTGTTCGAGGGCGACGCCGTGGTGTTCGAGGGGCCCGAGGACTACCACGACCGCATCGAGGACCCGGCGCTCGGCGTTACCGAGCGCAGCGTGCTGATCATCCGCAATTGCGGCCCGGTCGGGTATCCGGGCGGGGCGGAGGTCGTGAACATGCAGCCGCCGGCGGCCCTGCTGAAGAAGGGTGTGCATACGCTGCCGACGCTGGGCGATGGCCGGCAGTCGGGAACCTCGGGCAGCCCAAGCATCCTGAACGTGTCGCCCGAGGCGGTGGTGGGCGGCGGGCTCGCTCTGTTGAAAAGCGGCGACAAGATCCGGATCGATCTGAATACCCGCAAAGTGGACGTGCTGATCCCGGATAGCGAACTGGCAGCCCGGCGGGCGGCATGGACGGCCCCGGTGCTGCAGAACAAGACGCCATGGGAGGAGATCAGCCGCAGCATGGTGGGACAGCACAGCACAGGTGCCTGCCTGGAACCGGCGACGCTGTATCTAAACATCGTCGAGACACGCGGCGAGAGCCGGGACAATCATTGAAGGTTTGGCATCGAGAGGGTTTTGCTATGGCAGGACGGTTGGCGGGTAAGACCGCCTTTATCAGCGCTGCGGCGCAGGGGATCGGCCGGGCGTCGGCGCTGGCCTATGCCGCGGAGGGGGCGAAGGTCATTGCAACCGACCTCAACGGGGACAAGCTGGCGGGGCTGGTGGCGGAGGCTGGCGGGGCGATCAGCGTGCATACGCTCGATGTGACGGATGCGTCGGCCGTGGCGGCATTGCTCGGCGGTCTTGGCCCGATCGACGTGTTGTTCAACTGCGCCGGGTTCGTGCATCAGGGGACGATCCTGGATAGCACGGATGCCGATTGGGACTTCGCGTTCGCGCTCAATCTTCGCAGCATGGTCAGCACGATCCGGGCCGTTCTTCCCGGTATGATCGAGCGTGGGCATGGCAGCATCATCAACATGTCGTCCGCAGCCAGCTCCATCAAGGGCGCACCGGGCCGGTGCGTGTACGGAACGTCGAAGGCGGCGGTCGTCGGCCTGACGAAGTCGGTTGCGGCGGACTACGTGAAGGCGGGCGTGCGGTGCAATGCCATCTGCCCGGGCACGGTGCAGACGCCGAGCCTGAATGACCGGATCGCCGCGAATGCCGCGCAGGCCGGGTCGCTGGAGAAGGCGCGCAGCGATTTTATTGCGCGCCAGGCGATGGGGCGGCTGGGCTCGGCAGAGGAGATCGCGGCCTTGGCGGTGTACCTCGGTTCGGACGAAACGCGGTTCATCACAGGGCAGACGATGGTGATCGATGGGGGATGGACGCTTTAGGGCGATCGTTCCCGGCTGGACCGGCTTGAGTGCGCCGAGAGGCGGGGATGGTCGGCTGAAACCCGACCGTGACGGACATTAGGGAGAGATAGCAATGAAGCTTTGTCGTGTGGGTGCGCCTGGCGCCGAGAAGCCTGCGATCGTGGGCCCGGACGGGTCGATGCGGGACCTTTCGGCGCATGTGCGCGACTTCGACGCCGCGGCGCTGTCGCCGGCGGGGCTGGCAAAGCTCGCCGGGATCGATGCGGCCAGCCTGCCGCAGGTCACCGGACGCATCGGCCCGTGCGTGCCACGGCCGGTGAATTTCGTCTGCATCGGCCTGAACTATGCGGATCACGCGGCAGAAACCGGGGCACCCATCCCGAAAGAGCCGATCATCTTCCTGAAGTCCTTGGGCGCGTATCAGGGGCCAAACGACGATGTGCAAATCCCGAGAGGCTCCAAGAAGACCGACTGGGAGGTCGAGTTGGGGATCGTGATCGGGCAGAAGGCAAGCTACGTTTCCGAGGCCGAGGCGCTGGATCACGTGGCCGGGTATTGCGTGATCAACGACGTGAGCGAACGCGAATTTCAGATCGAGCGCGGCGGCACGTGGGACAAGGGCAAGGGGTGCGACACGTTCGGACCCACGGGGCCTTGGCTGGTGACGAAGGACGAGATCGCCGACGTGGGCGCGCTGCACATGTGGCTGAAAGTGGATGAGGAGATGGTCCAGAACGGCAGCACGAAGACGATGATCTTCAATGTCGCCAAGCTGGTCAGCTACACGAGCCAGTTCATGACATTGCATCCCGGCGACATCATCAGCACGGGCACGCCGCCCGGCGTAGGCCTGGGGATGAAGCCGCCGCGGTTCCTGAAGGGGGGCGAGGTGATGACGCTGGGGATCGAAGGCCTGGGGGAGCAGCGGCAGAAGGTGTTGGCGGGTTAGCCTTGGGTGTGGCGGGTGCACTGCGAAGGGCATTGCACCCCACCCTCTGGGCAGGTCTCTTCACGCTCATGACACTGCCTGCCTTGGCTGAGGACCCCGGGACCGTGACCACGCGAGCCACGGCGAGGGACCGGTTGGCGAACACGGTGGCGGATGTGGCGCTTGGGGTGGATGCGCATGCACGGACCCTGGCAGAGGTGCAGGCAGCACTGGGGGCGGGATCGACGAAGCTGTCAGCCTATATCAAGACCACCGGGGCGGAGCGAACACGAACACAAGCTGTGCAGGTGCAACCGGAACTGGAGCAGAACCCGGCACGCGGGCAGGCGCCGGGGATCGTGGGATACGCCGGGCATGTGGCGGTGGAATTCCGGATTGAGGCGGAGCGCTTGGGGCCGGTGCTGACGGAGGCCCTGAAACAGGGCGCCACTACGATCGACGGCACCACGCTGCGGCCGAGCGAGACTGAGTTGGACCTGGCCCGACGGCGGTTAGCGGCAGAGGCGACCCGGATCGCCTTGGCCGAGGCACTGGCCGTGGCTGAGGCTGCTGGACGGCGGGTGGGGGCGGTTCGGGCAATCGTGGTGGACGGGGCGGGGCAGCAATTCGTGCCACGACCGATGATGGCGCGGATGGCGGCGCCGCCTGCGGCTATCGCGACGGACGCGGGCGATAGCGAAGTGACGTCGAGCGTCACCGTCACGCAAGCGCTGATCGAGCCCTGAGAAGAGCCGCTTCCGGGGCGAGGCCAGCCTCCCGCAGATCGCGGATCGCGGCGGCGTTGTCGCGCTTGGCAAGACGGCGGCCCAGCGGATCGCGCACCAACGGGTGGTGAGCATAGGCAGGTTCGGGCCAGCCAAGCAGAGTTTGCAGCAGACGATGGATCGATGTGGCGGGGCGGAGGTCCTCGCCGCGGGTCACAAGGGTCACGCCCTGGAGGGCGTCATCGTGGGTGACGCAGAGATGGTAGCTGGCGGGCGTGCCCTTGCGCCCGAGGACGACGTCGCCGACGGCAGCGGGATTGCAGTCCAGGCGGCCATGGCCCGCTTCGTGAAATGAAAGGGGGCCGGTTCGGACGACGGCTGCTGCCGTATCAAGCCGCCAGGCATGAGGGTGACCGGCAGCGATGCGGTCGCGGCGCTGGACGGGCGAGAGACCACGGCACGTGCCCGGGTAGAGGGGCGCACCGTCAGGGGCGTGGGGGGCGTTCGCCGAGGCGGTGACCTCGCGGGCGATATCGGTCCGTGTGCAGAAGCAGGGATAGACGAGGTCGTCGGCGGCCAGGCGCTGCAGGGTGGCCTGATACTCCATGAAGTGGGCCGATTGGACGCGGACCGGCCCGTCCCAGGTCAGGCCGAGCCAGGCGAGGTCCCGCTCGATGGCAGCGGCGTATTCTGGGTGGCAGCGAGTGGGATCGATGTCTTCGACACGGAGCAGGAAGCGACCACTGCCACTCCGGGCGCGTTGCCACGCGAAGACGGCGGCAGCGGCGTGGCCTTCATGGAGGTAGCCGGTGGGGCTGGGTGCGAACCTGGTGATAGGAGGCATGGGATGTTGAAGGTGCGGCGGTGGGATGCTGCGGGCAAGCCGGATTGCCTGGTGGTGGGGTTACACGGGGTGGATGCCGACGGGTCGCAGATGGAGGGGCTGGTGCAGGCCTGGGCCCCTGCCCTGCCACACGCGGCGTTCCTGGCCCCAGATGGGCCGGAGGCGTTCGATGGAGGGTCCGAGAAGTCTGGGCACCGGCAGTGGTTCAGTCTGCGTGATCGAACGCCCGCCGTGTTGGATGCCGGGGCGGCGCGTGCGGCGCCGCTGCTGCAGGCCACCATTGCGGCGGAATGTGCCAGGCTGGGGGTATCGGCAGCACGGGTGGTGCTGGCGGGGTTCAGCCAGGGTGCGATGATGGCGCTGCATGCCGGGCTGCGGCGGGAAGGGACTGCGGCGATTCTCGCCTATTCGGGGGCGCTGCTGGATGGACCGGGCCTGGCGGACTCGCTGGCCGGGCGTCCGCCGGTCCTGCTGGTGCATGGCGAGCCGGATAACGTCGTGCCGTTCACGTGCGGGGCAGCAGCCGAGGCGGCGCTGCGGCGCCTGGGCGTTCCCGTGGAGACGTGCTGGCGGCCGAACCTCGGGCATGCCGTTGATGCGGTTGGATTAGCGGCGGGGGCCAGGCTGGCGGCACGGGTGCTGCGCTGGAGTAAGTCTGCATCCGGCATGACGAACCCATGACAGGGGTGCCCGTGGCTTGCCCGTTGTGCGGCGCGGTGACATAAGGTTGCTCGGTTTGACGGCGCACAACAACTGGCGGCTTCTTCTCGACTAACGGCCCCAGGTTGCGTATCCGGCATGAAGGAGCGCGCATTGCCCGACGGCGGTCTGCATTATCCTGCGCTGGTCCTTAACGCGGACTTCCGGCCTCTATCGTATTTTCCATTATCCGTGTGGTCGTGGCAGGACGCGGTGAAGGCTGTGTTCCTGGACCGTGTCTCGGTGCTGAGCGAATATGACAACGAGGTGCACTCGCCCAGCATGTCGATGCGGCTGCCGAGCGTCATCGCGCTGAAGGACTACATCCCGGCAACCCGGCGGCCGGCGTTCACCCGCTTCAACGTGTTCCTGCGCGACGCCTTCAGCTGCCAGTATTGCGGCGACCGTTTCCCGACTCCGGACCTGACGTTCGACCACGTGATCCCGCGCAGCCGCGGCGGGCGGACGACGTGGGAGAACGTCGTGACGGCATGTGGCGGCTGCAACCTCCGCAAGGGAAGCAAGCTGCCGCGGGAGTGCCACATGCATCCGCGGCAGGAGCCAATCCAGCCATCGACGTGGGAGCTGCAGGAGAATGGGCGGGCGTTTCCGCCGAACTACCTGCATGGCAGCTGGCGCGACTATCTGTATTGGGACAGCGAGCTGGAGAGCTAAATCCGATCAGACCGCTTCGTCTGATCGGATGTTCCGCGTTCTTCATCGAGACTCTACAACTTTGTTCCGAACAACTTCGATCGGAACAAAGCTTCAGCGGTCCGTCAGTTCCGCAAGGATTGGCCTCGCATGCCGGAGCGCGAGGGAATAGTGGCCTTCGTTTTGGATCACGTGCCAGTTTATCCCCGGAATGCGACTGTACGGGTCCAAACTGGGCAAAGGAATGAGCGAGTCGTCGGCGCCAAACCATAGGCTGGCGGGGACCTGGATGGCGTCGAGCGAGAATCCCCAGTCGCTGGCGTAGATCTGGGCGTCGGAAAGGGCGCCGTGTGCGCCACGGCGGAAGCCTTCGCGCCAAACGCGACCGAGGGCGGCGAGCATCGGAGGGCCGAGCATGGCGCGGTCGGCGGCAGGCAGGTTGCGGCCGACAATGGTACGGGGCGTGATCAGGCGTCGCCGCAGCAGAGGGCGGGCAATCGTGAACAGGCGCTGAGCCAGGCGGGGATAGCGGCCGAGGCGGAACAGGTGACCGACGCCGTTGGCGCGATGGGGGACTTGGTCGGGCGGCGGCACAGGGCTGACGAGGGAGAGGCCGAGCACGCGACCGGGCAGGGCAAAGGCCGTCGCCGCAGCATAGGGGCCACCGCCGGATAGACCGACGACGTGGAAGCTGGTGATGCCGAGTCTGGTGGTGACGTAATCGACGTCAGCGGCCCAGTCGAGCAAGGTGCGGCCTGGATGCGGGCTGGAGCGGCCATATCCCGGACGATCGAATGCCAGAAGCCGGACAGGCAGATCGGGAATAAGGCCGGCCTCTAAACGGCAGGCAGGCCAGCCATGGAAATATAGGACCACAGGGCCATCGGGATTGCCATATTCCTCGATCGCGATGCTGCGTCCATCTGGGACACGCACCGAAAACGAGGCGGGCGCCGCGACCGCCCTGGGGCTGATGCGGCGCCCGAGTCGCTTGAACGAGAGTGTGACCATGCCCCTTACTCCGGGGCTGTCCGGCGCGGAGGTGGCTAGGCGGCAGGCGCCGCAGCGGCGCGCTTGACCTGGCTGCGGACGATGCGGCGCTTCAGGACCTGCGCCTCGGCCGGAAGGTCCCGGTTCGGCGTGGTGAGCAGGAAGCTGTCAAGGCCACCATTATGCTCGATCGTGCGCATCGCGTGCGTGGTGAGGCGCACGCGGACGGTCGTGTTGAGAATGTCCGACACGAGCGACGTGTGCTGCATGTTGGGCAGGAAGCGGCGGCGGGTCTTGTTGTTCGCGTGGCTGACGTTGTTGCCAGACTGCACGCCCTTGCCGGTGAACTGGCAGCGACGGGACATGGTGGAGTTCCTGATCGAATGCTTGGCAAGCTGGAAAGCCTGCGGATGAGCGGCGGGTTATGGCCGGGGTGTGGGGGTTCGTCAAGGGCGAGGGTTGGAAACGGGCGCCGGCTGCAGGATTGCGCCTGCGGCCAAACCCTCGCCTCGGGCTCTCCTCCAAGGAGAAAAGCTTTAATTGTGACGGCCGCTTTCCTGCCGGAGTTCGCCGGCTTCGACGCTGGAGATGGCGTTTTGCAAAACCTTGATGATCGACTCGTCGCCCATGGTGCGGCCGAGAAGACCGAGCGCGCCGCCGAGCAGGGCCGAGGCAACGGCGATCTCGGGAAGGTTCTGGCCGAGCATGTACTCGATGGCCTTGTCGACTACGGCGCCGGCGTGGCTGAGGTCGGCGGGCGGTTCATTGTCGTCCATGATCTTCCTTTCTAGTTGGCGTCGACTGCGACCGGTGCGACCGGATGGACCTTCACGGTCTCCGGGTCGATGGCCTGCTGTTCGGCTTGCAGGGCCCACATCCGGGCATAGAGGCCGGATTGAGCGATTAGGGTGGCATGCGTACCGCGCTCAGCGACCCGACCTTCCTGCAGGACGATGATTTCGTCAGCATCGACCACGGTGGAAAGGCGGTGGGCAATGACGAGGGTGGTACGGTCCTGAGCCACGGTGCGCAGCGCGGTCTCGATGTCGCGCTCGGTGCGAGTGTCGAGCGCGGAGGTGGCTTCGTCGAGGATGAGGATTCGAGGGTTTTTCAGGATGGTGCGGGCGATGGCAACCCGCTGCTTTTCGCCGCCGGAAAGCTTCAGGCCGCGTTCGCCGACCCGGGTGGCGTAGCCCTCGGGCAGCCGCTGAACGAAATCATGGACCTGGGCAAGCCGGGCTGCGTGCTCGATCTGATCCTGGGTGGCGCCGGGGCGGCCATAGGCGATGTTGTACGCGATGGTGTCGTTGAACAGGACGGTGTCCTGGGGCACCACGCCGATGGCAGCCCGCAGGCTGGTCTGGGTGACGTCCCTGATGTCGATGCCGTCGACCTCGACGCTGCCCGAGGTGACGTCGTAGAAGCGAAAGAGCAGCCGGCTGATGGTGGACTTGCCGGCGCCGGTGGGGCCGACGATGGCGAGTTTCGTGCCGGCTGGCACGTCGAAGCTGATGCCTTTCAGGATCTGGCGGTTGGGGTTGTAGCCGAACTGGACGTTCCGGAAGGCGATAGTACCGCCGCCCGATTCAGGGTGCGGGTCGAGCATTCGAGCGCCGGGGCGGTCGGAGATCTCCTGATTCACGTTCAAAAGCTGGAACATGCTTTCCATGTCGACGAGGCCCTGCTTGATCTCGCGGTAGACGAAACCGAGGAAATTGAGAGGCTGATAGAGCTGCATAAGGTAGGTATTGACGAGGACGAACTGCCCGACGGTCATGGTACCGGAGCGCACCCCGTTTGCAGCCATGAGCATCACCAGGCCGAGGCCCAGCGCGATGATGAGCGCCTGTCCGAGGTTGAGCATGTTGAGGGTGACCTGGCTTTTGACCGCGGCCTTCTCGTAGCGGGCGCGGGCGACGTCGAAGCGGGCGGCCTCATGGGCTTCGTTGTTGAAGTATTTGACGGTTTCGAAGTTCAGCAGGCTGTCGATGGCCTTGGTTTGGGCGTCGCTGTCCATCTCGTTCATGGTGCGGCGAAAGCGGACGCGCCAGTTGGTGAAGACGAAGGTGAAGCCGACGTAAAGGGTGACGGCGGTGAAGGTGACGGCGGCAAAACGCCAGTCGAACAGGTGCCACAGGATGGCAGTGACGAGAAGAACCTCGAAAAGGGTCGGCAGGATGTTGAACACGGCGAGGCGGAGCACGGCCTCGATGCCGCCGGTCCCCCGCTCCAGCGTACGGGAAAGACCGCCAGTCTGGCGGTCAAGGTGGAAGCGGAGGGACAGGCCGTGCAGGTGTTCGAAGGTCTGCAGCGCGACCTTGCGGATGGTGCGCTGTTGCACGGCGGCGAACACGGCATCGCGCATTTCGGCAAAGCCCTGGGACGCGATGCGGAGCAGGACGTACCCGCCAATCAGCCCGAGCGGCACGTAGATGACGCTCTCTTTGCCAGACAAGGCGTCGATGGCCCGGCTGTAGACGATCGGGATGTAGACGGTCGCGACCTTGGCGAGCACAAGCAGGATGGCGGAGGCAGTCACACGCAGCCGGGCCGTTGGCTCGCCCCGAGGCCAGAGGTATGGGAGGAGGGACCGGACGGTCTGGAAGCCATTGCGCTCGGAGCGCAGGACGGGCGGGCTGGTATCGGCTGGGCGCATGCGGCCTATGTGGCGGCTTCGGGCCGCTGTGCAAAGGCCGATGGTGGCCAAGGCGGCCAACCCGGCCATATTGCCGGAATGGACTCCATCTTTCGCCACGTCGTCGCCTGCAACAACGCCGTGCTGCCGGGGGACAGGACGCCGTTGAAGATCGGGGATGCGTTGGTAGGGTATCTCGACCCCGTGCTGCGGGCCGGGGTGCTGGCGGCGGGCGGCCAGGTGACGGCGGATGGGATCAAGGTGGAGGGGGCGCGGCTGGCTTCGATCGCAGAGCAACTTGCGGCGGCTGGGTTCTTTCGCTGTCGCAGCGAGGCGTTCGACGTGCGGGCAAGGCCAGATGGCCCGGTATTGGGCACGATCGATCGGGGGGCGCTGCCGGGATTTGGAATCCAAGCGGTAGGGGTGCATCTGAACGCCTTGGTTCAGGGGGCGGATGGTCCGCTGCTTTGGGTGGCCCGGCGCGCGGCGGGCAAGCTGCTGGATCCCGGCAAGCTCGACCATCTGGTGGCGGGGGGGGTGCAGGCGGGGATGTCAGCGCGGGAAACGCTGACGAAGGAGGCAGAGGAGGAGGCCGGGTTGCCGGAGTCGCTTCTGGGGGGCGCGCGGCATGTGGGTGTCGTCGAGTATGCAATGGTGCGCGCAGAGGGGCTGCGGCGGGACCTGCTGCATTGCTACGACGTGACGTTGCCGGCAGACTTCGTACCAGAGCCTCGAGACGGCGAGGTGGAGGCGTTCGAGCTTTGGCCACTGGGCGACGTGGTGGAGCGTGTCCGCAGAACAGACGATTTCAAGTTCAATGTGAACCTGGTCTTGATCGATCTGTTTCGTCGGCTGGGCGTGATCTAAGCGGGCGCAGCACCCTCATCCAGCCCTCTCCCGCCAGTGGAAGAGGGCTTAAACGATGCTGGCTACTCGGGGGACCCGGCCGTAATCGCGATGGGGCGGGTTTCGACCATGGGTTGTTCGGACTGGTTGTCCTGATCTTCATCCTGGCCGTCGTTCTGCTGGTCGGGCTGGTTTTCGTAGCGACGCTGCTGCGGCTGGCCACCGCCTTGGAAGGCGCCCTGCTGCGGGACGGGCTGCTGACCGCTCTGCTGGGCAGCCTGGTTCATGGCGTTGAGAATGCGGAAGTAATGCTCGGCGTGCTGGAAGTAGCTTTCGGCCATGACGCGGTCGCCGGCGCCAGTGGCGTCGCGGCCGAGCTGGAGATATTTCTCCGAAAGCTGCTGGGCGGTGCCGCGGATGCGAAGATCGGGACCGCTGCTGTCAAATACGTGGTTGCGGTTCATCGGCGTGTTGCCGGTCTGCTGCCGAACCGGGCCGCCGCCACCACCCCCGCCGCCACCGCTGCCATTAGTGCGGAAGTTGCGTCCACGCGTGCGTTTTATATTCATTCTGGCTGGCGCACTTCCTGTCTTGATCGGTTGGCCTGCCGTCTGGCTGGTGCCAGTGCGCATTTCTGACCGCGATCGGTTTGACGTCGCACACCCGGATGAACGGAACTAATCCAGCATCCATCAAGACAAACAGGGCGCAAGCGAGACTCCGCACGCCCTTGTGCGTACTTGCAAGCTAATGTGCGCCAGCACGTATGCCAAGCTAATTTTCGAGCAGCAACGCGCGATCCACGCCACCCAGGTCCGCCCGTAACGCCGTCCGGAACCCGGCCGCTTGGGCCATCGCCGACACGTCGGGCCCCTGCCCTGCCCCGAGCTCCAGGATGACGAGCCCATTCGCTTCCAAAAGAGATGGCAGGGCGGCGATGATGGCGCGATAGGCGACCAGGCCGTCCGACCCGCCATAAAGGGCGGCGCGGGGTTCGTGCCGGGCTACCTCGGGCATGAGGGCGGGGATGTCCGGGCCAGCGATGTAGGGGGGGTTGCCGAGAATAAGGTCGAAGCGGCCGGCGATGGAGGCCGCCCAGTCGCCGGCGACGAATACGGCGCGGGGAGCGAGACCGTTGGCACGGGCGTTACGGGCGGCGAGGGCGGTGGCTTCGGGGTTGAGGTCGAGGCCGAGGCCCCAGGCTTCAGGATACTCCGCGAGGGCAGCGAGAAGAAGGCAGCCGGTGCCGGTGCCAAGGTCCAGGATCGTGCGGACGGTCCGGCGGGGGGTGATGGCGGCCTCGATGAGGGTTTCAGAATCCGGGCGGGGAATAAGGGTGGCCGGAGACACCTCGAGATCGAGCGTCCAGAAGCCCTGGCGGCCGGTGATGAGGCAAAGCGGTTCACGACCGGCCCGCCGGGCCACAAGAGCGGCGTAGATGGCGGGCGCCGGCAAAGTACGATCGCGCAGAAGGGACGCCTGGTCTGTTTGCATGGCGTGGCCGAGGAGGAGGCGAGCGTCGAGGGCGGCGGAGTCAATGCCGGCAGCGGCGAGCCGGGCAGTGGCGGCGCGAAGGGCTTCGGCAATTGTGCCTGGGGCTATGGCCGAAGCACCGTCACCCCGGCCCTCTCCCATTGGGAAAGGGAGAAGCATCATTCCTGGGCGGCCAGGCGGGCAGCCTGGTCTTCGGCGGTCAGGCGATCGACGATCTCGTCTAGGTCGCCGGCCATGATCCGCTCGATGCTGTGCAACGTCAGCCCGATGCGATGGTCGCTGACCCGGCCCTGCGGGAAGTTGTAGGTGCGGATCCGTTCGCTGCGATCGCCGGTGCCCAC
>JAYVEG010000119.1:0-4744 GCA_043748985.1 Rhodospirillales bacterium | reverse complement strand
AGTAGTCGCTGGCGCCCAGCGGCACGACCTGCTTGCTGGTCACGGTCCAGCCGTGGTCCTTCATGAACAGGCTGAAGCTGTCGAACACGGAGTGCCCGTACGTGTAGTCCGGCACCAGATACGCGGCCTTCCTGTTGGTGCCCAGCGCCTTCGCCACCGCGGGAGCCATGGCCTTCGCGGCCATGTAGGATTGCTGCTGGGAGTGGAAGCCGTAGCGTTGGCAGTTCTTGCCGGACACGTCGTTGCTGCCGGACACGCCCACCATGTTCAGCACGCGCTCGCGGTTTGCCAACTCCTGCACGGCGATCGCTTCGGCGCTGCTGACGGAGCCGGTGACCATGATGGCGCGCTCGCGCTGGATGAACTGGGTTTGGGCCTGCACCGCCACGTTGGGCTTCAGCTCGCTGTCGGTCATGCGGTATTTCAGCTGCTTGCCCAGCACGCCCTTGCCGGCAATACCCCATTTCGCGACCAGCGGGTCACCCGCATTGATCAGGCCCAGCGCGAGCTCGTAGCCGCGCTGCAGGTCCTGCCCGTCGGCGGAGTAGGCGCCGGTGATCGGCACGGTGATGCCGACGAACACGCTGTCTGCGCCCACGCCCTCGGGAAAGGTACCGATGACGGCGGGCGCTGCGGGCGCCTGGGCGCGCGCGCCGGGGATGGCCGCAAGTACGCCAAGGCCGCCGAGCCCAAGTGCCAGGTCACGCCGCCGCATACCGTTCGATCGGTCCATTCCTCACTCCATTGTCTCGATTTCGTGAAACTATCCGTCGGAGCGGGGCGACATACAAGAGACGAAAGTTCTTCTTAACCGATGATCTTGCATCCGGCGGCGCCGTTGCCGACATGCGGCGCCATGACCAGCGCAACGTTCATCCACCCAGCCCCCGATGCCGCATTCGCCGCCGCCCGCCTGGCGCGGCTGCGAAAGCTCGCCTGGCTGGTAGACGCCCAGTTCGGCCTGCCCGGCACCCGGTTCCGCTTCGGTGTGAACAGCCTGCTCGGCCTGGCGCCGGTTGCAGGCGACGTGGCCCTCGGGCTCGTGTCACTCTATCTTGTGCACGAGGCCCGGGCACTCGGTGCGCCGCCCCCGCTGCTGGCGCGCATGCTGGCGAATATCGGCATCGAGGTGGTCGGCGGCGCGGTGCCGATCGTGGGCGGCCTGTTCGACATGACGTTCAAGGCCAACCTGCGGAACCTGGCCCTGCTGGAAACCTGGCTGCAGCGATAGGACCGCCTGCGGCACAACCGGCCCCGCATGGTTTATTGCTGCTTGCCTGCTGGCGGTAAGGGTGTAGGGAAGAACCACACCATCTACTGATGCCGAGGCAAGATGAGCGGTCCTTCACGGCCAAGCTTCACGCCGGCTCTCTTTGCCGTTTTTGCCGAGGGCTATGACGCGCGCGCCTTCCGCGTCGATGCGGTGGCCGGGCTGACGGTTGCGATCGTGGCGCTGCCGCTGTCCATGGCCATTGCCATAGCGTCCGGCGTCGGACCCGATCGGGGCCTGTTCAGCGCCATCGTCGGAGGGTTCCTGGTTTCTCTCCTGGGTGGCAGCCGCTTCCAGATCGGTGGCCCGGCCGGCGCCTTCATCGTGCTGATCTCGACGACCGTGGCCCGCTACGGCGTGGATGGCCTGCTGACGGCGACGCTGTTGTCCGGCGTCCTGCTCACCGTGATCGGTGTGCTGCGGCTGGGCACGTTCATCCGCTACATCCCCTATCCCGTCACGGTCGGTTTCACGGCCGGGATCGCGGTCACCATCTTCGCAAGCCAACTGCGCGAGATGCTGGGCCTCCGCCTGGCGCAAGAGCCCGGGCCCATCGTCGACAAGCTGATCGCCCTCGCCGCCGCTGCTCCGACCGCGAACCCGGCAGCGATTGGAGTCACCGCGTTGGCCATCGCCGTCATCCTGGCGGTCCGGCGCTGGCGCCCGCACTGGCCGGGGATGTTGATCGCGGTAGTGCTGTGCGGCGGCCTGGTCTGGGCGACCGGGCTGCCGGTGAATACCATCGGGTCGGCATTCGGCGGCATTCCGAACGGGCTGCCGGCACCTCGTTTGCCGGACCTGTCATGGGCGATGGTGGGGGCCGTGTGGCCCGTCGCCGTCGCCTTCGCCCTGCTGGGCAGCATCGAGAGCCTGCTGTCTGCCGTGGTCGCGGACAGCATGTCCGGCCGGCGACACGACTCGAACATGGAACTGGCAGCGCAGGGGATCGCGAACATCGGCGCGGCGCTGTTCGGCGGGTTTTGTGTCACCGGCACCATCGCGCGGACGGCGACGAACGTGCGGGCCGGGGCGCGTGGGCCGGTGGCGGGCATGCTACATTCCGTCTTCCTGTTGCTGTTCATGCTGGTGGCCGCCCCGCTTGCGCGGTTCATCCCGCTCGCTGCCCTGGCGGGCGTGTTGGGCGTCGTCGCGGCGAACATGGCGGAACGGCACCAGTTCTGGACGTTGCTGCGCGCGTCCGCGGGCGATGCTGTGGTCCTGTTGGCGACCTTCCTGTTGGTGGTGTTCCGGGACCTCACGGAGGGGATCCTGGTCGGGTTCGGCCTCGGAACCCTGCTGTTCATGCACCGCATGGCCGGCGCCGCTGAGGTCACCAGGCCCGAAGCGGCGGCCTTCGACCCGGCGCTGACGACGGATCGCGACATCATCGTCTACCGCATCTCGGGCGCCTTCTTCTTCGGCGCGGCGGGCGCGATGGGGGCCGCGCTGGACCGCATCGGCGAGCATCCCCGCGCCTACGTCGTGGACGTGTCCGAGGTGACGGTCCTCGATTCCACGGGCGCGATGGCGATCGAAGGCGTCGTGCGCCGGGCCGCACGGGTGGGGGCCACGCTGTATGTGGCAGGCGCCAGCCGCACGGTGCGCCGCGTGCTGCTGGTGCACGGCGTGCGGCCGCCCATGGTCCGCTTCGCGGGCTCCGTCGCCGCCGCAATCACGCTGTTCCGCAGCCGGTCGGTCGGCTCGTCCTTGGATGGCCCAGCCGCTGCCGCGTCCCCGCGTGCGCCTTGATCTTCCGCCCTGTTTCCATCCCTGTAACTGACGCGCCCGTCGTCCGCGTCCCCACAGCCCAGCTACACCCCCCGTTCGTCCAGCACGGCCCGGCGGCGGAGGTCGCGCAACAACTGGCGTGACGCAAGCTCCGCCCGCTCGGATTGCAGACGGTTCGTCGTCTCGTCCTTGGACGGCGCCGTCGCGACCTTCTCCTCACGCGAGCATACCATCAGCACTGCCACGCCATCGCCGGACACGATGGGCTTGCTCGGCTGGTTGGGCACCGCGGTCGCCAACAGCTGGCGCAGCGCCGGAGAGCCGACGCCCTCGAGCCGAACCTCGCCAGGGTCGGACGGCCTTTTGGCCCCGGCTTTCTGGTTCGCCGCCTCCATGTCCTCGCAGCTGTGCACCTGCTTGGCGATGGCGCCCGCCTGGTCCACCGCCGCGCGCTGCTGCGGCGTCGGCGCCTGCGGGTTCAGCGTGCCCTGGAATGGCAGGAACACCTGGCGCAGGCTCACGACCGTGCTGCGGTCCCGCCCTATCTCGCGCTTGGCCCGCAACGTCACGATGCTGATGCCGCCCGGCACCGCGGTCGGGTTGCTGATGGCGCCGACCGGCATCTGCGTCACCACGGCGGCGACGGTCGGGTCCATCTCGGTCGTGCTGACCCAGCCGAGGTCGCCGCCCTGCAGCGCCGTCTGGCTCTGGCTGAACTGCGCGGCCACCACGCCGAACGGCGCGCCCTGCCGAAGCTGGGTGATCACGGTTTCGGCGAAGCGCTGCGCCTCGGGCGTCTTGGCCGGGTCATCGATCGGAATGAAGATCTCGCTGATGCGAAACTCGGGCTTGCCGATCTGCTCCTTGAACATGCGGTCCTGGTCGGCGATGTCGGCGGCGCTCACGTCCCCGCGCCCGCCCATCTCCTGCCGCAGCACCCGCGACCAGCCGATCTGCACGCGGACCTGGTCGATCAGCGTGCGCAACGCGACCCCCTGGCCTTTCAGGCTCGCGGCCAGGCGGCCGGGCGGCAGGCCGTTGCGCTGCTCGATCTCGCCGATCGCCTCGGCGATCTCCTGATCGGTCACGGCGATCTTGCGGCGCTGTGCCTCCTGCAGGCGCAGACGCTCGTCCACCAGCTGCTTGGCAACCTGGGATCGCAGGCGGTCCAGCACCTCGGGCGTCACCGGCAGGCCGGTGCTGAGCGCGAACAGCCGGCCGCGGGCGGCGACGTCGCCGGTGGTGATGATGTCGCCGTTGACGACGGCGACGATGCGCTCGCCGGGGGCCGTGGTGGCCGGTTTCTGCTGCGCCACCGTAGGCCGAGGCTGGGCCATGACGGCGCCGGGGGCGAGCAGGGCGGTGGTAGCAAGCAGGGCAAGCAGGGGAGGAAGGCGGCCGGTCATGGCAGTATGTCCTAGGAAGCGGTCAGAACGCGTGGAATCCGAACTGGCCCACCGTCTTCAGGGTGATCTGGAACAGGATGATGCTCGCGCCGGTGTCGCCGTTCAGGGACGTGTAACGGCGGTTGAAGTTGGCGTCGAAGATGAAGCACTCGTCCTCGTAGGTCGCGTGCACGCCAACCGCGGTCGGCTTGTGCGTGTTCACGTCCTGCCGCCCATAGCCGCTGAGCTTGTAGTGCCCCCACGTCGTGCTGGCGCCCACCGTGATCTCGTTGCGATGGACGAAGTAACTCGCGGGGATCGCCGGCGTGTCGTACAGGAAATAGGGGTTCACCGCGCTATA
>JAYVEG010000118.1:0-14586 GCA_043748985.1 Rhodospirillales bacterium | reverse complement strand
CGCCCGGGAACAGCACGGCGTTGGCATCGACCCGGCCGGCAAGCACGTCCGGCACGGCGGCGACGCAGGTCTCGAGAAGGACCAGGTAGGGCTCGGCGGCCGGGCTGTCGGCGAGCAGGCCGTCGCGCTTGGCACCGAGGGCTGCGGGACGAGGTATCTGGACGCCGGGTTGCAGGCGGTGGCGGACCAGCATCTCGTCCATGGCGGCGCGGAGGCGGCGTTGGGCGGGGGCGGATGGCTCGTTTGGCAATACCGCGTGAAGGCGGGCGGCGGCATACTGGTTGATGGCGGCGAAGGCGACGGCGGCCTCGGCGAGCGTGCCGGGGCCGAGCGCTCGGGCGGCGCGAGAGGCGGCCTGGATCATCGGGCCCGGGCCGGTCACAACGCCCATTTGTGCGGCCACGTCGTCCGAGACGCGCAGCGGGACTGCCTGCACCAGGTCGCCGGCCCACAGGCGGTCGGTAACGGCCAGGCCCTCGGCGGTGCCGATGGGGTAGACGCCGACGCGGGCAAGCCGGGCCAGGTGCGCCGGGGTGGCGACGCGGCCGGCTTCGCCCCACAGGCCCCAGTCGATGATCCGCACCCGGCGCGTGGGGGCGAGCGACAGCGCATAGGCGTCGGCATGGGCGCTGGCGGCGGCGTAGGCGCTCTGGCCGGGGTTCGCGGTATGGGCGTTGGCCGAGGAAAACAGCAGCAGGCCAGCGTCGCCGACGGAAGCGACCAGGTTGGAGAGGCCTGTCGTCTTGGGTGCGAGAACGCGGTCGAGGTCGGCCTCGGACAGGCGGTCCTGCGCGGCGTCGTGCATGACCATGGCAGCGTGGACGGCGACGTCGATGGGTCCGAAGCGGACGCGGACCTGGTCGAGGGCGGTCTCCAGCGCGACGCGGTCGGACAGGTCGGCGCGGACGTGCATGGCCCGGGCGTTGGTGAGGACGCGCTGGATTGCGGGGCTGGCCGAGCTGCGGCCCAGCAGGGCTACGCGGCAACCGGCGTGCAGCAGGTGGTCGGCCAGCACGCATGCCAGGCCGCCGGCGCCGGCGATCAGCACGGTGCTTCCTGCGCGCCAGGCCGGTGGCGTGGTTGCGTCCGCCACCTGGAAGCGCTTGCGGAACAGCGCGCCGTTGCGAACGGCCACCTCAGGCTCGGCCGCTGCGGCAGCGCCGGGCAGTAGCGCGGCATCGGCGGGGTCGCCGACGTCGAGGACGATCAGGCGCAGGCCGGGGCGTTCCTGGGCAACGGCACGGGCGAAGGCGGCCATGGCAGCCGCCTCCGGGTCCGGCGCCTCGTCGTGGACGCGGTGGGCGCGGCAGGTCACCAGCACGACGCCGACGGCGCCGTCCAGGCCGCCCTGCAACAGGCGGTGCAGCGAAAGCAGGTCGGACGGCACAAGCCAGCAGATTGCGTCGGGCCGGGGTGTGGTCACCAGCTCCGCACCGAGCGCGTCCGCCACAGCGGCGGCGAGGGCGTTGCCGCGGTCGCCCAGCACGACGGACGGACCCACGCTGCGGACCCCCGAGAGCGCATGCGGCTGCCAGACGGGTTCGAGGACCCGCAGCGGCGGCAAGGCGGGGGCAGCGCCAGGTTGGCGGATGACGACCTCGTCGGCCCAGGCGAGTGGCGCACCGTCGGCATCCAAGATCGTGAACGACAGCCGCACTGCGCGATCCTCTGCGCCCAGCCGGACGACATGCACGGCCGCCGCCAGTTCGGGACGGCCCGGCAGTTCAAGGCGGCCGATGCCTGCCGGCAGGAACGGGCCGCCGGCACCCTCGGGAAGGATCGCGAAGCTGGCCTGCAGCGCGGCATCCAGCACGGGCGCCCAATCGGGTGACGCTGCGTCCGTAAGGGCCACGACCGCTTCGCCGTTGCCGCGCAGCAGGTGGTCGATGCGGCGATAGGCCGGGCCATACGCCGCCCCGGCCCCGGCCAGGGCGGCATAGACGGCATCCCCTGCGATGCGAGCCTGGCAACGGGACAAAACGGCTTCGATGTCGGACGGCGGCGGAACGGCGGGGTCGGCAAGCCGGCCCGACGCGTGCAGGCCAGCATCGGAGCAGAGCTGCCAGATGTCGCCGCCCGTGACATGCAGGCCGGTCACCACGGCGGCGTCGACGGGCTGGATGAAGCGGATGTCGGCCATGGCGTCGCCACCGGTGGCGGCGCGGATGATCGTCAGCAACAACGCTCCGGGCAGGATGGTGCGGCCCGCCACCACATGGTCCGCGATGGCGGCGGCGCTGGGATCCAACCGGACCGCCTTCGCGCCGTCGGCGGACTTGGCAAGGGTGAACCCAGTGGATGGGCTGGCGGGTATGCTCGACGAGAACCAGCAGCGCCGCTTCTCGAACGGGTAGGTCGGCAGGGACATGGGCGCCCGCAGCCCGGGCGCCATGCTGTCCCAGTCGACCATGGCGCCCGCCGCCCATTGCGCGGCAACCGCTTCCACGCCCGCATCGGCAATGACCTGGCCCACGCCGCGACGGACATCCGTGGCCGCTGCCGCGCCGGATGCGATGGCATCGAGCCCGGCGAGGACCCCCGCCCTGTCCGCCGCCACGAAGGCCGTGCGGAACCGCATCGCCTCACGGCCGGTCTGCAGCGTACGGATCACATCCGCCATTTCGGCCGTGCGGGTCCGCAGCCACATCGCCAAACCGCTCGCCCGCTCGCGCAAGGCTAGGTCGGTGGCGGCCGAGAGCGGCACCACGAAGGCGCCTGGGGATGACGCCACCGCAGCAGCGTCGGGGGCCTCCTCCAGCACCAGATGCGCGTTCGATCCTCCGGCACCGAACGAGCTGATCCCGGCCCGCCGCCGCCCGCCGGCCGGCCGATCCCAGACGGCGAGGCTGCGCTGCACCACCAGCGGCGTGCGCGACAGGCCAAGGTCGGGGTTCAGCGCGTCGGCATGCAGGCTAGGGGCGAGCATGCGCTCGCGGAACTGCGCCACCAGTTTGGCAACACCTGCGATCCCGGCGGCGGCCTCGGCGTGCCCGATGTTGGACTTGACGGAGCCGATGGGCAGGGCGCCCGGGGCCAAGCCCGTGAAGACGCGGGCGAGGCCGGTGACCTCGACCGGGTCGCCGAGCGCGGTGCCGGTGCCGTGAGCCTCGATGAAGCCGATCGTCCCGGGCGCCACGCCGGACGCCTCCAGGGCCGCGGTGATCACGTCGGCCTGGGCTGCGGGGTTCGGGACCGTGTAGCCGCCGGTGCGGCCACCATGGTTGATCGCCCCGCCCTTGATGACGGCGTGGATGCGGTCGCCATCCGCAAGAGCCCGGGCCAGCGGCTTCAGCAGCACCGCGCCAACCCCCTCGCCCGGCACATACCCATCGCCACCCGCACCGAAGCTGCGGCATCGGCCGTCGCTGGACGCGAAACCGGACTTGCTGAGGATCCAGTGCTTGCCCGGATGCAACGTCAGGTTCGTGCCGCCGGCGAGGGCGACGCTGCACTCGCCCAGGCGGAGCGCCTGGCAGGCCATATGGATCGCGCTGAGCGACGAGGAACAAGCGGTGTCGACGGCCATGCTCGGGCCGCGCAGGTCGAGGAACGACGACACGCGGTTGGCGACGTTCCAATAGGCGGCGTTGGGGCCGACGAGGTTGCCACGCGCCGCCTCTTCCGGGCCGAACAGCTGGTAGTCGCCGGACATCACCCCCACGAACACCCCGCCCCGACGCCGCGCGTCGCCGCGGCAGATCGTGTCGCGCGTCACGCCTGCGTCCTCCAGCGTGGCCCAGCAGACTTCCAGGAATTTCCTGGATTGCGGGTCGAGCATGTCGGCCTCGACCGGGGAGATGCCGAAGAACCTGGCATCGAACTCGGCCACACCCTCGATGAAACCACCCCATTTGCTATAGCTGGTGTCGGCGCGGGTGCGGTCGGGATCGTAAAAGCCATCGAGCGGCCAGCGGTCAGGCGGGATCTCCGTCACACTGTCGACGCCGTCGCGCAGGTTGATCCAGAATTGGTCCAGATCGCGCGCGCCGGGGAACAGGCCGGCGATGCCGATGATGGCGATGTCGGATGTGGACGGGCGCGCAACGGGCTGGGCCACCGGCTGCGGCACCGGATCAGGGGTGAGGTGGCGTTGCACCGCGGCGCCGTGTTCGCGGGCGATGACGGCGGCCAGCTCGCGGACAGTACGGGCCTCGAAGAACATCGTCTTCGAGATCTCCCCGAGATCGGCTTCAAGGCGGGCGTTCAGCTTGACGATGGTCATGCTGTCGATCCCGTAGACCGCGAATGGCTCGTCGATGTCGATGCGCTCGGGGGCAAGGCGGATGACGTCGCCGATGACGGTACAGAGATAGGACAGCATGTCGGGCGGCGAGGCGTGGGTCGTCGGGACGGGCGCGACGGGGACCTGCCCCGCAGTGCGGCCGAACAGCAGCATCGGGTCGGCCTCGGGGCCGGCCAGGAAGCGGCCGATCGCTGCCATGCCTTCGGCCGCCGGCATCGGACGCATGCCAAGACGATTGTCCAGCTCGGCCACTACCTCGGGCGGCGGTTGCATCCCACCTTCAGCCCAGAGCGGCCACTCGATCGCGACGGTGGCCCCGTGCCGCTCGCCGGAGTGGACGCGTGCGCGCCGGGTGATGGCAAAACCGGAGAGGAACGCGTTCGCCGCCGCATAGAGCGCCTGCCCCGGGCCGCCCAGCGAGGCGGCGGTAGAGCTGAACAGGATAAACGCCTCCAACGGGTCGGACGCGGTCAGGTGGTCGAGCGCGACCGCGCCCGCGATCTTCGGGCCGAGCACGGCGTCTGCGTCGTCAGGCAACAGCTGCGCCAGCAGGCCGTCACGCAGCACGCCGGCTGCATGGATCACGCCGTGCAGCGGGCCGAAGGCCCGGCGCACCCGCATCAGGGCGGCGCGCAACGCGGCCGGGTCGCCGACGTCGGCCTGCAAGGTCAGGATTTCGGCTCCTGCTGCCTCCAGCGCGGCGAGGTCTGCGATCTGGGCCGGGCCCGGCGGGGTGCGGCCGAGCAGGGCGATCCGGCCGGCGCCCTGTGCGGCCAGGTATCGGGCTGTCAGGAGACCGAGGCCGCCCAGCCCGCCGGTGATCAGCCAGGTGCTGCCGGGCCGGGCCCAGGCCGCGGCCGCGGGCAACGGGGTCGGGACGCGCATACGACGCGTGCGGAGCTGCCCGCAGGTGATCTCGTCGGCACCGTTGACGGTTGCGATCTCGTCCCGCAAGCAGCGGGCGTCGAAACCCGGCCCGACGCCAAGCGTGCGGATGCGGACCTGGCTGGTCTCCGCGGCAACACCGCGGCCCAGGGCGCCAACGGCACGCAGGGGTGCGTGGGCCGCCGCGTGATCGACATGCAACAGCGTCATCGCGCGGCCGGTCGCAAGGGCAGCCCGCACCAGGGCCAGGGTGGGACGCAGCCCGGCGTCGAGGCCGGCATCCAGCAGCGCGCCGGCCAGGGTGGGGCCGTACCCGGGCTCTGACAGGCGCAGACACTGGGCAACCAGCACCCGGCCGGAGGGCAGCAGCGCAAGCAGGCGAGCCTGCTGGGCTTCGTCGGTGGGGTCGAGGAAGATGTGGTCGGGGCCGGGCTGGGCGAAGCTCTCCCCGGGCTCGGCAAGGATCACACGCTGACCGAGGGCACGCCAGGCCGTGGCCAGCGCATCGTCGCCGAACAACAACACCGCGTCCGGCAGAGGCCCGGCAGGCTCGAGCGGTGCAGGTTCCCACACGGAGGCCAGGCCGTGCAGCGCGTCGGGTGCTGCATCGTGCAACGCCCTCGCCCGCACCCGCTCGAACGACACCAGCGGCGTGCCGGCGGCGTCGAGGACGGTGACGTCGAAAACGGGCATGTCGCCGGGCAGCAGGGTCGCGTGGGCCCAGCACGCGGTTTCGGGCGCCGGGCCAAACACCACCGCGTCGATCCCTGCGGGCACGTAGCGCAGGCCGGATGTGGTCGCGCGCAGCCCCATGCCGGCGGCAACCTGCAGCGCGCCATCCAGTATGGAGGCGGCGTCTGCCCCGCGGAGACGCCCGAGCGCCTCGCCATCGGCCAGATGAAGGGATTCGATGACGCGAAGGCTGGGGCCGTAGGTGAAGCCCATCGCGGTGAAGGCGTCGTAGACGGCGGGGCCTTCGCGCCGGTCGGTGCAGCGGGCGCGGATGGCAGCAAGGTCGAAGGGCTGGCCGGTCACGGAGGCGCCCGGCTCGGCGATGGCGGTTGCCACGACCGTGCTGCCGGCGCGGAGGGTCACGGCAAACCCGTCCCCGGATGGAACAGCCTCGACCCGGACCACGCCCGCCATGACCGGCACGCGCCAGGCCACGTCTCGCAAACGGCGGATGGGTGAAGCCGCAGCGAGGCCGGCTGAAGCGCGGGCCATTTCGAGGAAGGCGGTGCCGGGCAGCAGGGTCCGGCCGCCCACCATGTGGTCGCGCAGGATGGGGCGGTTCGGTCCCAGGGTCGTTTCGAACGCCGCGCCCATGTCGCTCGGGAGCCTGCGATCCAGCAGTGCGTGGGGCGCACGGGTGCCGCGCCCCAGCGGCTCGAACGACCAGAATCGCTCCTGTGCGAAGGGATAGAGCGGCAGGTCGACCAACGGGCGTGCCAGGCCGGTGATGTCGGGCTCGGCGCCGGACTCATAGGCGGGGTCGGCGGTTCCCGATCCACAACGCAGCGCCGCCACGGCCTCGGCGCGGGTGGTGGCGGCGATGGTCCGGCGCCAGCGGAAATGGGCGCGGCGCCGGGTGAGGGTGTCGGCGACATCGGCCAGGGGCGTGTCGTGGCGTTCGATCCAGTCGGCGAGGGCGACCAGGCGGGCGGCCAGCGCAGCCTCGGAACGGGCGGAAACGCGGAGCACCACCGGGCCGGGCGGCGGCGGCGCGAACACGATTGGCGGGGCTTCCTCGATCACCACGTGGGCGTTCGTGCCGCTGAAGCCGAACGAGCTGATGCACGCGCGGCGGGGGTGCGCGGCCTCGGGCCAGGGCCGGGCTGCCGTGTTGACGCGGAACGGCGTGGCCGCGAAGTCGATATGCCGGTTCGCCGTCACGAAATTCAGGCTGGGCGGCAACACACGGTGCCGCAGCGCCTGCACCGCCTTGATCAGCCCGGCCATGCCGGCGGCGGCCATGGCGTGCCCGATGTTGGTCTTGACCGAGCCCAGCGCGCAGCTTCCCGTCGCCACACCGGCGAAGGCGTCGGTCAACGCCGCCACTTCGATAGGGTCGCCCAGCCGGGTGCCAGTGCCGTGCGCCTCGACAAGGCCGATCGTGGCGGGGTCGATACCGGCTGCCTGGTGCACCCGACGCTCCAGCGCGGTCTGCGACGTGGCGCTGGGCGCCGTCATGCCGCTGGTGCGGCCGTCCTGGTTGATACCCGTGGCGGCCACGATCGCATGCACCCGGTCGCCATCGGCCAGCGCGTCCACCAGGCGCTTCAGCACCACGACGCCCACGCCCTCCGCAGGCACGAAGCCGTCGGCGCCGTCATCGAAGCTGCGGCACTGGCCGGTGGGCGAGGCCATGCCGGCGTCGTCGAGGTATTCGAACAATGCCGGCGAGATGATGTTGACGGACACGCCCGCGGCCAGCGCCACCCGCGTCTCGGCGGTGCGGAGGCTCTGGCAGGCGAGATGGAGGGCGACGAGCGAGGAGGAGCAGCCGGTATCGACCGGGAAGGCCGGTCCCTGAAGGTCCAGATAGTAGGACAGCCGGGCCGAGAGGATTGCCATGGACGCGCCGATGGTCTGCAGCGCGGGGGATGCGTCCATGCCCACGTAGTTGTTGGCCGACGCGCCGACGAACACGCCGCACGCCTCGTGCGACAGACGCTGCGGCGGCAGCCCGGCGTCTTCCAGGGCATGCCAGGCGGCCTGCAACAGCACGCGCTGCTGTGGGTCCATGGCAGCGGCCTCGGCCGGCGAGATGCTGAAAAACAGCGGATCGAAGGCATCGTGGTCGTCGAGCAGGCCCGCCCATTTCGCGGTGGTGGAGAGCGGGAAGCGATCCACCTCCCGCACGGTGGAGCGGCCGGCGACGATGTTGTCCCAGAAGGTGGCGGCGTCCGGCGCGCCGGGGAAGCGGCCGGCCATGCCAATGATGGCGATGCGGTCGTCGTTCGTGGGATCGGCCAGAATGGGAGCGGGTTGTTCGGGCGTTGGCAGGTTGTCAGGCAACCGGGCGGCCAAGTGCGCCGCAAGTGCCGTGACGGTTGCAAAGTTATAGAGGTCCGTGGGCCGCAGCGATGCGCCCAGCGCGGCATTGATCGCCTCGGCAATCTGCGGCGAGACGATGGAGTCCACGCCGATTTCGCCGAAGGGCACGTCCAGTTCGACCCGCCCGGGCGGCAGGTCCAGCGCGGCACCGACGGCCACGCGGATCGCCAGGGCCAGGTCCGAGCGCGGCGCGGTTGCCGTGGTTGGCGCGCGGGAGGCGGATGCCCGTGTCGTGGCCGGGGCCGCTACAGAAAGCCGCGCCTGTACGCCCTTGCGTGCCAGTAGCACCGTCTGCGCAGCGCCGGCGGGACAGATGCGCTCGATCAGGTCGAACCCGGCAGCGTGCAGCGCATGGGTCCAGCCCTGCGGCGACAGCAGCGGCCCGTGCGAGAGACGGCGCGACGGGTCGGCCGAGGTCCACCAGCCGTCGAGCAGGCCGAAGGTGAGCGTCGCAAAATCCTCGACCTGCGTCATCTCGTTCAGGATCGCGACGCCGCCGGGGCGCAGCAGGGCGGCGAGATGGCGCAGGGTTGCGCCGATATCCGGTGTCGCGTGCAGCACATTGCTGGCAATGACGACGTCCGCCATTCCCGTAGCCGCCCCCTGCCCTGCCGGGTCCTGGGTGATGTCGAGGACCGCAAACCGCCGCCCCTCGCCCGCCAGCCGCGCCGATGCCGCGCGCACGAAGCCGGGCGCGATGTCGGTGAACAGGTAGCTGCCGCGGCCATCGAGCGCCGCCATGACCAGGGCGGTCGTGGCCCCGGTGCCGGCGCCGATTTCCACGACCGAAACCGCGCCAGGCATCGCGGCGACGGCGGCGGCCACCACGGCGCCACAGGCCGCAAGCACGGGCTGGTCGCGATAGACCGCCTCTACCAGGGCCGAGGAGCCGCCGGGAAACAGCACCTCCGTGGCCGCGATGCGGCCGGCGAGCACATCGGGCAGGGCGGCGGCGCACGTGTCGAGCAACGCAAGCGGGCCTTCGAGAGCCGGCTCACGGACGATCAGGTCGCGTCGAAGCGGCACGGGATCGATCGGCTCGCGGCGGCTCCGGATATCGTCGAGGGCGGCCCCGAGCATCGCATGGCGGAGCTGGACCGTGACGGCGTCGGGCACGAGGGCGCGGGCGTATCGCTCCACATCCGCCGCGAGTGCCGTATCCAAAGCCGTTACACCGGCTGCCACGTCCCGCGCCGCCGCCACCGCGGGACCGAAGGCGCCGCCGGGTGCGGCCCCCATCGCCTCCCACACGGACGGGCTCAGCGCTGCATGGACCAGCTGCCAGTCCGGTGCATCCAGCAACCGCAGGAAGGTCGCCGCACTGGCCACCGGGTCCTGCACCGCGCAGCCGTGTTCACCCAGGCGGGCGACCATGGCCGGGTCGAGCGCCGGATCCGCCCACAGCCCCCAATGGACGACCCGCGCGTTCACACCCCCCCGGCGCAGGCGCGCCACCGCAGCGGCCTCATGGCAGCAGGCGGCGCAATAGGACGATTGTCCCTCCGTGCCCGGGAACCCGGCGAACGCGCCGATCGAGGAGAACACGGCAAACCAGTCCAGCGTCCGGCCCGACGTCGCCGCAGCAAGGGCGGCGATCCCGGCCGTCTTAGGGCGCAGCGCGGCGCGCAGCGCGGCCTCCGTCATGCGGTCGGTGCGGCCGAAGGTGGGATCGACAACGGCCTGCACGACGCCGCGCAGCGGGCCGCCGGTTGCCTCGGCCGCAGCGATCGCCGCCTGCAGCGCCACTGCGTCGCCGATGTCGGCCTGAACGTAGATCGCACCCGGCCAGTCGGCGAGGACGGCGGCGCGCGCCGGGTCGAGCGGGCTGCGGCCCACGACCAGCAGCTTCGCTCCACAGCCATCGACCAACGCGCGGCAGACGCGGCGGCCCACGCGGCCCATCCCGCCGGCCACGAGATACAGACCGCCAGGGCGCAAGGCGTTGCCGGGGCCAGGCGCAGCGGGCTCAAGGTGGCGGCACCAGGTCGCGCCGTCGCGCAGGGCCACGGCCTCGTTGGTGGCGGGCCGTTCGGCGGCAAGCACGGCGACAGGATCGAAGGCGGCGGGATCGGCGTCCACCACGACCACGTCCCAGGCCGGGAACTCGACCGCGACGGCCTTGGCGAGCCCCTCCAGCGCAGCGGCGGCAGGGTTCGGCATCTCGTCGCCACGCACCAGGTTGGCGTTCCCGGTGATGACGCGGATCGACGCCGCACGCTGGTCGCCACCGTTCCCAGCGAGCGCGCGGACAAGGCGGTGCAGACCGAAGACCAGGGCGTCATCGGTCTCGGCCACGGCCAGGATGGCAATGGCGCGGCCACTGACCGCCGCAATGGCATCCACGTCCGTGGGATCGAGTCGAAGGCCGCCGAGCTGCCGCACAAAGCCGGCATCGACTTTGGTGGCGATGACGAATTGTGGCGCCACGGTGCGCCCGGCCGCCGAAGTACGGCGCCACACGGGCCGCCACAGCGAGGGCTGGATGGCGCCCGCAGACTCCCGCAGGTCGAGCCCGCGCCAGGCCACGCGGACCTGGCCGGCCTCGTCGCACAGTTCCACATCGACACCCGCGGACGTCGGACGCGCCAGCAGCCAGGCGTCGCCCTCCGGCATCGGTCCATGCACATCGAGCGCGGCCAGCGTCGCCGGGAAGCGAACGCGCGGCACCGCGCCGTCGTGTTGCGCCAACAGTGCAGCAGCGGTCTGGATGGCAGCGTCGCTCAGACCCGGCGGCAGGCCGGAACCGTCCGGTTCCACCGTGGCGCGCGACACCGCCCAGTCCGGGCCGAGCCACAGCTCCTGGAAGCCCGGGAAGCTGGGCCCGAGATGCACGGGCGATCCCAGAGACAGGTCCAGTTCGGCGCGGGTGGCACGGCGGCGCGCGCCGGCGACAAGCCCGCGGGGATCGCGGGTGGCCGCAACGGCGCCCAGGGTCGCCGCCCGGGCGCGGGCAAACGGCCGGGGATCGTCGCCGACCAGCAGGGTTATGGCGCCGTCCGGGGCGGCGACGGCCCGCACGCGCAAGCCCTCGGGCGGCACCGCAACGGGTCGCATCCAGGCCACAGCGGACAGGCCGGATGCGGTATGCCCGGCCCGTCGGGCGGCCAGGCGCGCCATCTCGAGAAACACCCCGGCATGGAGCAGCGACACGCCATCGATCACGTGGTCGCGGACGATCGCGTCCGTCCGGGCAAAGGTCTTTACGGTCTCGCCCGGGGCCGCGGCAGCGTCCAGCAAGGGGTGGCGGGCCGGCGGCCAATGCACCTCACGCTCGAACCGGGTGGGCGGCAGGCGCAGGGTGCGAAGAGCGTGCGGAAACAACGTCGCGTCCGGCACGCCGCCGGCGACGAAGGCAGCCGGCGTGCGGGCGGGATCGCCGGGTGCGGCATCGCGGCTGGTCCGGCCGCGCTCGGCGCCCGGCGGGACCTCGTCGCGCATCAGGCTGTCGAGGATGGCGATGACGCCCGCGACATCGTGGGCCAGGAACGCCGCCCGATGCTCGAACGCGGTCCGACCCTGGGCCAGGGTGCAGGCCACGTCATCGGTCCGGGCCAGCGCGCCCGGGCCGCGCAGCCAGGCCGCCAGCGCGCCGCACTGCTCGGCAAGACCAGCGGCGGTGCGGGCGGAAACCGTGAACAGAAACCGGCCACTGGCCGGCGCCCGTGACGCAACGGAGGGCGCTTCCTCCAGTAGGGCGTGCGCGTTCGTGCCGCTCAGCCCGAACGACGACACCCCCGCGCGGCGCGGGCCCACCGACTCCCACGGGGTTGCGCTGACCGGCACGACGAATGGCGCCGCCCCACCCTCGACCCGGGGGTTCAGGGTCGAGAAGCCCAATGAAGGCGCCAGCGTCCGGTGCCGCAGGCAAAGCGCCGCCTTGACCAGGCCTGCTATGCCCGCCGCCTCGGAGGTGTGACCGATATTGGTCTTGACCGAACCGAGCGCCACCGGCGGGCCATCCGCGGGGAAGACAGCGCGCAACGCGGCCAGCTCGATCGGGTCGCCGAGCGCTGTGCCGGTGCCGTGCGCCTCGATCAGGCCGACAGTGCCGTGCGCCACGCCGGTGCGGGCCAGCACGCCGCGGACCAGGTCTGCCTGCGCGCGCCCGTTCGGGGCGGTGATGCCGTTGCTGCGGCCGTCCTGGTTGGTGCCGGTCCCGCGGATCACGGCGTCGATGCGGTCGCCGTCTGCGAGTGCCCGGGCCAACGGCTTCAGCAGCAGCGCCGCCGCAGCCTCGCCGACCGCGATGCCGTCAGCTGCCGCGTCGAAGCTGCGGCATCGGCCGGTCGGGGACAGCATGCCCAGCCGGCTCATCATCACCAGCGATTGCGGGTCCAAAAAGACGCGGACGCCGCCGACCAGCGCCATCTCGATCTCGTCGGCCGCCAGCGCCTGGCAGGCGAGATGGACGGCGACAAGGGAGGCGGAGCAGGCCGTGTCGACAACCAGCGCCGGGCCCCGCAGGTCGAGCGCATAAGCGATGCGGGCGGCAAGCAGGGAGACGAGGTTGCCCGTCATGCCATAGCTGAGCGTGCCCGGTGCGTCTGGCACCAGAAGCTGGTCATAACCACTGGCGGCAGCGCCCACATAAACGCCCACGGCCCGGCCGCGCAGCGCATCCGCGGGGTAGCCGGCATCCTCGATCGCGAGCCAGGCCTGTTCCAGGAACAGGCGCTGCTGCGGGTCCATGGCAGCGGCCTCACGCGGACTGATGCCAAAGAAACCGGCATCGAAACGGTCGATGCCGTCGAGCAGGCCGGCCCACTTGGTAACGCTCCTGCCAGGGGCGGCGGGGTCCGGGTCATAAAAACCGGCCGGGTCCCAGCGGGTGATTTCTCGCACCAGGTTGTCGCCCGCGCGAAGATGCTCCCAAAAGGCATCGATGTCGGCAGAACCCGGGAACCGGCCCGCCATGCCAATGATGGCGACGTCACCCGGTGCAGGTCTCGACGCAGGAGCCTTCTGCGTGACAGGCTGCAGGTTGCGGGCAACGAGCGCGGCAGTGAGGTCATCGAGGGAGGAGTGCTCGAACAGCACCTCCACGCCCATCCGCTGGCCGGTGGCGCGATTGACGCGGTCCAGGAAGCGCACCGCGAGAAGCGAGTTCAGCCCAAGATCCGCAAAGCGGCGCCCGCCGTCGATCGCCGCAGCGTCCACCCCCAGGCTGGCAGCCAACTCGCCCCGCAACAGCACGGCCAGCGGCGGCGCAGCAACGGACGCGCGATACGGCCTCATTCCATGCCGACCTGGCGACGGTTATGCGCGCTCAATCGGTCATCCCCCGCAGCCCGTTCCGCCGTCAACAACACATAGGCCATCAGCCCGCTGGACAGCGCCTCGCCAAACGCATGCCAGGACCGCTGCACGGCAGCCGCCAGCGTGAACCCGTCGCGCCCGGCAGCATGGGCGGCGCGCTGCTCGGCGTCCAGCATCGGTTCGAGCGCAGGGTCGGCGAGGAAGTTGGCGATCTGCGGCGAGCAGTCGATGCAGTCGACGATGCGCAGGCCATGCCGGGTGAACAGGTCGGCATACCCCGCCTGGTCCAGCGTCCAGGACCCAAGCTGCGGCAGGTCCACAGGTGCCACGGTGCAGGCAAGATTGTCGGCCAGAACCAGCAGCCCACCGGGGGCCAGGTGCCCGGCGATGTTGGCGAACAGCGCGTCCTTGTCGCGGACGTGGTGCGCGACCTCGAACCCGAACACCAGGTCGAACGCACCAGGAAACTGGTCCTGGGCGCTGTCCTTGTTGAGGATCGTGACGCGGTTGCCCAACCCGGCCGCAGCAAGGCGACCCTGGCCGAGCGTGGCCTGGTCGGGGGAGATGGTGAAGCCAACCCCCTCCAGCGTGGGATAGCGTGCAGCCAGCGCCGCAAGGTCGGTGCCGACGCCGCAGCCGAAATCCAACACCCGCGCCACGCGGGCCCAGGACACATGGGCGAACAGGGCATCCCGCATTTCGCGCTGCGCAGCCAGCATCCGCGCCCAGTGCTCGGGATGTCCGTCCGGATCCTGGAAGGTGCGGGTCCAGGAGAAGCCGGGGACGATCTCCGCGAAGGGGGCAAGAGTGAGATAGATTTCACGCCGCGCCATCTCTGGCCGGGCAACGAAGTCGTAGAAACTCGCGACGACGCTTGACGCACCGTCATTGGCTCTTACCACATCAACCCCGACCATGACAGCCGGGACAGGCGCAAGCACGGGGGCACCATGCGCCTCCAGCACCAACGCGGCATTGACGCCGCCAAGCCCATAGGCATGCACCAACGCACGCCGCTCGCCCGGCCAGGGCTCGGCCACCGGCGGGAAGCGCAGCCGGCTGGCAACCAGGTGCTCCGGCGGGTTCGCATGGTTCAGCATCCCGGGAATGGCGGCGTGACGCAGCGCCAGCACGGTCTTGATGAC
>JAYVEG010000117.1:0-4813 GCA_043748985.1 Rhodospirillales bacterium | reverse complement strand
GGCTCATGTGCAGGCCGACAACGAGGACCAGAAGTTCGGCATCGAGATCGTGCGCAAGGCGGTTCAGGCTCCGCTGCGGCAGATTGCGGCCAATGCCGGCGAAGACGGTGCGGTCATCAACGGCAAGGTGCTGGAGAACAGCGACTACGGTTATGGCTTCGACGCGCAGTCGGGCGAATACAAGGACCTGATCGTGGCTGGGATCATCGATCCCACCAAGGTGGTTCGCGTGGCGCTGCAGAATGCGGCTTCGGTTGCCGGGCTGCTGATCACGACCGAGGCGATGGTTGCCGAGCGTCCGGAGAAGCGTGCGCAGTCGTTGCCTGCTGGCGGCGGAATGGGCGGCATGGGCGGCATGGGTGACATGGACTACTAAAGTCTTTTCCGATCTGGCGACGTGGCCAGATCGGGTGTCCGCCTTAGTCGACTACGCATAAAGTTGTCCCCGGGGCTTGCTCCGGGGATTTCTTTTTGGGGAGTGCGGTGCGGTGGTCATGAGAGGGTGGTTCCCGCGGACCGGCGTGGATGATCGTGTCGAGCCCGACGATGCCGGGAGGCTACCGCTGCATCTGCATGATCTGGTCCATGGGCATCATGTTGTGGTTCAGGTGGGTCATGATGAACAGCGAGCCGCCGATGACCAGGAAGACGATCAGAACGCCGAAGGCGAGGGCCATGATGTTGTTGGTGCTGTCGGGGCCGCTGTTGATATGGAGGAAGAACACGAGGTGTACTCCCATTTGGGCGATGGCCAGCACGCAGAGGGCGACGGGGATGCTGGGAGCCCAGACGAGGTGGGTGCCTGCGACGACGAAGGACAGGATGGTGAGGAGGGCTGCCAGGGCGAGGCCGACGAGGTAGGCGGTTATGCCTTCGGTGGGCTTGTCTCCGGCGGCGACCTGGTCGCCGGGGGCGCGATCGAGTTCGGTCATAGGCCTGCTCCGATCAGGTATACCACCGAGAAGACAGCGACCCAGATGATGTCCAGGGCGTGCCAGAACAGTGTGAAGCAGAGAATGCGGCGCATGATGTCTTCGCGGAAGCCTTTGGCGAAGACCTGGGCCATCATCGTCAGGAGCCATAGCAGGCCGAGGGTGACGTGCAGGCCGTGGCAGCCGACCAGGGTGAAGAAGGCGCTGAGGAAGCCGCTGCGCTGCGGGCCGGCGCCTTGGGCGATCATGCCGGCGAATTCGCGCAGTTCCAGGGCCAGGAAGACCGCGCCGAGGGCTGCGGTAACGGCCATCGCGCCATGGAACAGCGGGGCGTTGCGTCGTTGCGCGCCGATGCTTGCCATGCCGCAGGTGAAGCTGGAGGCGAGCAGACATGCGGTTTCGATCGCCACGTTGTTGAGGTCGAAGAGGTCCTTGCCGGAGGGGCCGCCGTTGGTGGCGCCCGACTGCACCGCGTAGGTGGCGAAGAAGGCAGCGAACATGACGATGTCGCTGAGGAGGAAGATCCAGAAGCCGTAGCCGACGATTATCCGCTTGTATGCGGGCTTGCGCTCGTCGTCTTCGGTGCCGGGCTGCTTGTCGTTTTCGACGCGGTTCGGCCGGTAGGGGTCGTGCTGTCCGGTTGCCGATGCTGCCGCGCTCATGCGTGCACTCCTGTTCTTTGCAGGGCTTCGGCGCGGGCGGCGCGGTTTACGCGTTCGATCCGGGCCACTTCGTCGGCGGGGATGATTTCTTCGGTGCTGTCGCGCCAGGCGAAGACCACGAAGGTGGCGAAGGCGCCGATGCCGCCGGCTGCGACCATCCACCAGATGTGCCAGACGAGTGCGAAGCCCATCCCGGTGGCGAAGAAGGCGCAGACGAAGCCGGTTGCGCTGTTGCGCGGGATTTCGATGTCCTCGTATTCGGGTTCGTCATTGAGGCGCATCTGTTCCAGGACGCGCTGCTTGACGTTCCAGTAGGGTTCCTCGCCGGTGACTTCGGGGAGGACGGCGAAGTTGAAGACCGGCGGCGGGGAGGCCATGGCCCATTCGAGCGAGCGGCCGTCCCAGGGGTCTCCGGTTTCGTCGCGGAGCTGGTCGCGCTGGCGGATGCTGACGACGAGTTGCAAGACCTGGGTGACGATGCCGGCGAGGATGACCAGGGCGCCGAGGCCGGCCACGAGGAGCCAGGGGCGCCATTCCGGGACGTCGTAGTGCTGCAGGCGCCGGGTCATGCCCTGAAGGCCGAGGACGTAGAGGGGCATGAAGGCGAGATAGAAGCCGGTGATCCAGAGCCAGAAGGAAAGGCGGCCGAGTCCCTCATGCAGGCGGAAGCCGAAGGCTTTGGGGAACCAATAGTTGTAGCCGGCGAAGGCCCCGAACAGGACGCCGCCGATGATGACGTTGTGGAAGTGGGCGACCAGGAAGACGCTGTTGTGCAGGACGAAGTCGGCGGGAGGGACGGCCAGCAACACGCCGGTCATGCCGCCGATGACGAAGGTGACCATGAAGCCGATGGCGAAGAGCATCGGGGTCGAATAGACGACGCGACCGCCGAACATGGTGAAGAGCCAGTTGAAGACCTTCACGCCGGTCGGCACGGCGATGATCATCGAGAGGATGCCGAAGATGGCGTTGACGTCGCCGCCGGCGCCCATGGTGAAGAAGTGGTGCAGCCAGACGGTGAAGGCGAGCACGAAGATAGCGATCGTGGCCAGGACCATGGAGCGGTAGCCGAACAGCGGCTTATGCGAGAAGGTGCTGACGACTTCGGAGAACACGCCGAAGGCCGGGAGGATGAGGATGTAGACCTCTGGATGGCCCCAGGCCCAGATGAGGTTCATGAACATCATGACGTTGCCGCCGCCGTCGGCGGTGAAGAAGTGGAAGCCGAGGTAACGGTCGAGCGTGAGCATCGCGAGCGTTGCCGTGAGGATGGGGAAGGCGCCGACGATCAGCAGGCTTGAGGCGAGGGTGGTCCAGCAGAACATCGGCATGCGCATGTAGGTCATGCCGGGGGCGTGCATCTTCAGGACGGTGGTGACGAAGTTCACGCCGGTGAGAAGCGTGCCGACGCTGGAAATCTGCAGGGCCCAGAGATAGTAGTCGACGCCTACGCCGGGGGAGTATTGGAGCTCGGACAGAGGCGGGTAGGGCAGCCATCCGGTCCTGGCGAATTCGCCGACGACGAGGGAGATGTTCACCAGCAGGGCGCCGGTTGCGGTGAGCCAGAAGCTTACGGAGTTCAGGGTCGGGAAGGCCACGTCGCGGACGCCCAGCTGGAGCGGGACGACGAAGTTCATAAGGCCGATCAAGAAGGGCATGGCCACGAAGAAGATCATCAGCGTGCCGTGGGCGGAGAAGATCTGGTTGTAGTGATCCGGTGGGAGGAAGCCGTCGGAGTGGAGGGCGAGGGCCTGCTGCGTGCGCATCATGATGGCGTCGGTGAAGCCGCGGAGCAGCATGACCAGGGCCAGCAGTGTGTACATGATGCCGACTCGCTTGTGGTCGACGCTGGTGATCCATTCCCGCCACAGGTAGGGCAGGTAGCCCTTCACGCCGATCCAGGCGAGCACGCAGAGTCCCACCAGGCCCACCATGCCAGCGGCGATCAGCGGGATCGGCTGGTCCAACGGGATTGCCGACCAGTCCAGTTTGCCAAGCATTTAGCGCTCCGATTGTTTGATTGGGGCGGTGACTGGACCGCCTGCTGGGCCCGCTGATGGGGGGATGTTCTGGGAGACGATCCGGTCGAACAATGCCGGGTCGACGTCTCGGAAGGTGACGGGGGCCATCTTGATGCTTTGCGCCGTGAGAGAATGGTAGCGTGCCTCGTCCAGCGCGTCGCCGCGGCTGCGGGTTTGCGCGACCCAGGCTTCGAACTGGTCCAGCGACACGGCGTGGACGCGGAAGTTCATGTCCGAGAAGCCCTCGCCGCTGAAATGCGATGAGATGCCGGCGAAGTCTCCGGGGCGATCGGCGATGAGGTTGAGACGCGAGGTCATGCCGTTCATCGTGTAGATCTGCGAGCCGAGTTGCGGGATGAAGAAGGCATTCATGACGCTGGCCGAGGTCAGCGAGAAGTGCACCGGCGTGCCGGCCGGGACGGTCAGTGTATTGACCGCGGCGACGTGCTGGTCGGGGTAGATGAACAGCCATTTCCAGTCGAGGGAGACGACCTGGATTTCGAGCGGCTTGCGGTCGGAGGCGAGCGGCGCGGCGGGGTCGAGTTGATGGGCGCCGATCCAGGTGACGCCGGCCAGGAGCATGACTGTCAGGAGGGGGACCCCCCAGACCACCAGCTCGATCCGGCCGGAGTAGGTCCATTCCGGTAGATGTTTTGCGCGGGGGTTGCCGGCGCGGAACCACCAGGCGAAGCCGAGCGTGGCGAGGATGGTGGGCACGACGATTGCCAGCATGATGGCGAGGGAGTCGGTCAGGATCTGACGTTCCTGCACGCCGACGGCGCCGGCGGGGTCGAGAACGCCGGGCGAACAGGCCGAAAGGAGGAGGAGGAGGGTCAGGATAGCGGGCAAGCGAGGGACTCCGTGGCGCGATCGCGCGACCCACCGGAGATCGCCTGCAGGTTTAAAGCTGCGAGGACACCCAGGGTGCCCTGATGTCGGCTAGTTGATCGTCGTGGTTGGTGGGGTCTTTGCCAGGGGACACCCGCTTTCGGGAATTTGGCGGGGGGCCCGCTGCGCGGGTTGCTGGTGCAGAGGCAACAGCCCTGCTTTCGTGGTGGTGACCGTGCACGCCGAATTGTGCAACTGTGCCTTAATCGCGGAGATAGCGCAGCATATCCGCGAAGGCCTGCAGGGAGATCGGCAGCACCAGCAGGGCGGTGGCCACGGCCACGATCAGGATCGTGACGGTGTTGTCCGA
>JAYVEG010000116.1:0-14802 GCA_043748985.1 Rhodospirillales bacterium | reverse complement strand
CCTGGTTCTGCGCGAGGGCCTGCATCTTGAGGGCGCCGGGGAGGAGGATTTCGTCGAGCTTTGGGAGGGCGGCGGCGTGCTGGGGCAGGATGTCGAGCCAGATTTTCTGGTCGATGCCGGCGGCGAGCGCGTCGGTGCCGGTGAGGACGATGTCGATGTCGACCTTGTTGGCGTTCTGCTGTGCGCGGATCTTGGACGGCAGCTCTGGCGCGGGGGCCTTGGTGAAGCTGAAGCGGCTGACCATTTCGGGTTTGGCCTTGCGGTAGGCTTCGAAGGCGGGCTGGGTCAGGGCGAGGTTGCCGGCGACGTCGACGACGGTGATTGCCAGGGGGGATTTCGGCTTGGCGCCTTGGGCCCTGGCGGGTTGGCCGGTCGCGACCAAGGCCCCGGCGCCGGCCATTGCAATCCGGCGTGTCATGTTCATTGTCATTCGTCGTTTCCCTTGTTTTGGTTGAGTTTTTTAGCGTGGGCGTCAAGCGTCTTCGGTAAACACCGAAGCGACATGCTGCTGGCCCGAGCGGACGATGTGGTCGCGCATGCTGCGCTCTGCCCGGTCGGGGTCTGCGGCGCTGAGGGCTGCGAGGATCTGACGATGCTCTTCCAGGGCGCAGCCGCGCTCGGTTGCGTCGCCCAGCAGGGTGACGCGGGTGGCATGGTCGTACATCCGCTGGGCTTCCAGCAGGCGCTGCAGATAGTGGCAGCCGGAGGCGTCGTGGATGGCGCCGTGGAAGCTTTCGTTCAGCAGGATGAGCCGTTCGACGTCGCCAGCCTCGGTTGCTTCTGCCATGGCTGCGACGGTAGTTTGGAGGGCGGCGACCTGGTCGGGCGTGGCGCGCCGGGCTGCGAGGCGGGCGACCATGCTTTCGAGTGCTGCGCGGGCCAGGGCCATTTCCTCGGCCTGTGCGGCGCTGAAGGTGACGTAGACGCCGCGTCTGGCCTCGATGCGGACGAGGCCTTCGCTTTCCAACCGCCGTAGCGCCTCCTTCAACGGGGTTGTGCTCACGCCCAGGGCTGCGGCGAGTTGGCGCTCGTTCAATTTCTGTTCCGGGCGGAATTGCCCGGCGATGATCGCGCGGCGCAGCGTGTCGTGGACATGCTCGCGCAGGCTTTTCAGGAACGATGGATCGACAGGTGCGAGGCCTGCGGCGCCGGTTGCGGCGTCGTTCAACATGCGCGCCTCCCTGGCGTTGCTTTGGGGGAACCGTAGCACTGAGGTCTGATATTTCAAGCTTCATGTTTATGCCTCGGCGTGGGGGAGTGCCGCCGGGCGCGTAGCCGTGGTATGGCTATGTGGGACACAAGACGAAACACTTGGTCCTGGAGCACGTTCTCTCCCGCTATGGCTGTCACGTCCGAACACCTGTCCCACCTGCGGGAGTGCCCGGATTGCGGCCTGTTCCAGCGGATCGGGCGCCTGCGTCCCGGCAGAGTCGCGGAGTGTACGCGGTGCGGCGCGCTGTTGCGGCGGCGGCGGCGCAACAGCCTGAGCACGACGGCGGCGTTGAGCGTGGCGGGGCTGGTGCTGCTGCTGATCGCCATCATTTCGCCGATGCTGGGGTTTCGCCTGGCCGGGCAGGAGCAGACGACCCGTCTGGCCGGCCTTCCTGTGGGATTCGAGAATCAGGATATGCCGCTGCTGGCGATCGTGGTGCTGACCACGACCATGCTGGCGCCGTTCCTGCGGTTGTTCCTGACGGTGCTGGTGATCTTCGGGTTGCGGGGTGGGTTCAGCCATGCCTGGCTGGTGTTCATGGCCAAGCTGCGGCATGTGCTGCGGCCCTGGGCGATGATCGAAGTGTTCATGCTGGGGATGTTCGTTGCCTACACCCGGCTGGCGGCGCTTGCGACTGTGGAGATCGGGGTCGGGCTGTATGCGTTGGGTGCGCTGATGGTCGTGACTGCCTGGGCCGATTGCTGGCTCGACGAGGATGCGCTGTGGGCGTCGATCGCCCGGCGGGGTGGGCGGCGGCCGGCGCGTCCCACGCGGGGGCCCCTCATTGGATGCGACACCTGCGACCAAGTTTCTCATGGTCATCACGGCGATCCGTGCCCGCGTTGCGACACGCCGCTGCGGGACCGCAAGCCTGACGCCATCGCCCGCACCTGGGCGCTGCTGATCGCCTCCGCACTGCTTTACATTCCTGCGAACGTGCTGCCGGTGATGACTGTCATACGGCTTGGGAAGGGTACGCCGAGCACGATCGTCGGTGGCGTGGTCGAGTTGATCGAATATCGCATGTGGCCGTTGGCGGCCCTGGTGTTCGTCGCCAGCATCCTGGTGCCAATGCTAAAGCTGGTGGGTCTCGGCACGCTGTTGATCATGACGCAGCGGCGCAGTGCGGCGCGCCTGCATGACCGGGCGCGCATCTTCCGGCTGGTGGACTTCATCGGCCGGTGGTCCATGATCGACGTGTTCATGATCTCCATTCTCACCGCGCTTGTCCGCATGGGGGCGCTGGCTTCGGTCACCCCCGATTGGGGGGCGGTTGCCTTTGCCTGCGTCGTGGTGTTGACCATGCTGGCAGCACTCAGCTTCGATCCCCGGCTGATGTGGGACGCTGCCGAGCAAAGCGAGGCTGCACCGGCCCCCATCCAGGCTGCTTCTGCATGAGCGACGATTCCCGCCCGACTGCGAAGGTTCGTCGCAGCCGATTTTCTCTGGTTTGGGTCATTCCCATCATCGCGCTGGCGATTGCCGCGTATGTCGGTATCCGCACGGTCCGGTCCGAGGGCCCGCTGGTCACGATCACCTGGAAGACCGGGGACGGGTTGGTGGCTGGGCAGACACGGGTACGGCACAAGGCGGTGGAGCTGGGTCAGGTCGAAGAGGTTCGTTTGACCGACGACCTGCAGAACGTCCGTGTGGCCATCCGCATGCGCAAGGAGGCTGAGCCTTATCTGACCGCCCGGACCCGGTTCTGGGTGGTTCGCGCGCGGCTGAGTTCCGGCAGCATCTCGGGGCTCGAGACGCTTGTCTCCGGCAGCTATATCGAGATGGACCCCGGCGGCCGCGATGGCGCCGCGCGCCGGGATTTCACCGGGCTGGAGAACCCGCCCGGCGTGCGCTCTGGCGAGCCCGGCAAGATCTTCAAGATCAAGGCGAACCGGCTGGGTAGCCTGTCTGCGGGGGCGCCCGTGTTCTGGCGCGACATCACGGTGGGCGAGGTGCTGGGCTACGACATCGGCAATGGCGATGGCCCCGTCACCGTCACGGTGTTCGTACGCTCGCCTTATGATGGCTTCGTTCGCGAGGGCACGCATTTCTGGAACGCCTCGGGCCTGTCCGTGAATGTCGGGGCGGGGGGCGTGCATGTCGAGATCGCGAGCCTTCAGGCGGTCCTGTCGGGCGGTGTGGCGTTCGACACCCCGCGCAACCGGCCGGACGCGAAGCAGCTGGCCGACGGGACCGAGTTTCCGTTGTATGGCAACTACCAGGAAGCGCAGGCCGCAGGCTTCAAGACCCGGCAGCCGTTCGTGTCGTATTTCGAGAGCGATGTCAGCGGCCTTAGCCGTGGCGACCCGGTGCAGTTCTTCGGGCAGCAGATCGGCACTGTTTCGGAGGTCGCGCTCGACTTCGATCCTGCGACCGTGCATGCCCGGGTTCGCGTCCGGTTCGAGATCCAGCTGGAACGCATCCAGGACGACAAGGCGCAAGGCGACCCGATCGAGATCGCCCGGAAGCTGGTGCAGCGGGGCATGCGCACGCAGTTGCAGACGACCAGCTATCTGACCGGTGCGAAGGCTTTGTCGCTTACGTTCCTGCCGGGCGCACCCGCGGCAGAGCTGATCCGGGATGGGGACGCCTATGTCATTCCCAGCATCAATGGCGGGTTGGACAATATCTTGTCCAGCGTCAGCGACATCGCCAGCAAGCTCAATCGCGTGCCGATCGACGAGATCGGGACGAATTTGAATACCACGCTGCGGTCCGCCAGCGGGGCGATGGGCAGTGTACAGGAGCTGGCGCGCAAGGCCGACAGCGGCCTGTCGCCGGTGCTGGCACGTCTGCCGGCGCTGATGGCGGGGCTGCAGGACGCGGTGGCGAAGGCGGGCCGGGCCGTGGGGTCGCTGGATGCCAGCTATGGCAAGGACAGCCAGTTCAACCGCGAGCTGGAACGGGCGATGGTGCAGGTTGGCGACACCGCCCGGTCCATACGGTTGCTGGCCGACTACCTGGATCGACACCCCGAGGCCCTGGTGCGCGGGCGTGCGGATTATGGGGTGACACGATGATGAACCGCCGCCTTTTCCTTGCGCTCCCGGCCCTTATGGCGGGCTGCGCGTCGCCGGAACCCAACTACTTTACCCTGCGCGCCTTGCCAGGCCCCGTCGTTGCCGGGGGACCGAGGATCGTGGAGCTTCGTCGCATTGGCCTGGCCGGCTATCTGGACCGTCCCGAGATCGTGCGGAACAGCGCCGATTACCGTCTTGCCATCGGGTCCAACGAGCGGTGGGGGGAGCCGCTGGGCAATCTGGTCGCGCGGGTGCTGGCCGAGGATTTGAACCTGCGGATGCCGGGGACGAGCGTGTTCACGTCTTCGGGCTCCATCTCTGTGGACCCGGATGCCACGCTGGAGATCGATCTGCAGCGGTTCGACGCGGATGCCTCGGGCCAGGTGGTTGTGCTGGCACAGGTGGCGGCGAGCAGGGCGCGCAACCGGGGGGCGGCAAATGCGCGGGCGGTCCGGCTGCTGGTGACGCCTGTGGGTGCGACGTCGACCGATCTGGTTGCGGCGATGAGTGCGGCGCTGGGCCAGCTTGCGGACCAGATCGTGCCGCTGTTGAGGGCCTAGCGGGATCGGCCTCTGGGCATCGAAACCATGTTGAGCGGGCATTTCCGCCGCCCGGGCCGCAACCGACCGACCGTGCTGTTCGAATGGCTGTGGGCCTACCTGACCTTCTGGCGCGGCATCCGGCTGATCACCCGGACAGATTGACCTGGCGCGCGAACCCTGGAGCCTATGTCCTCCGAACTGCCGACACGCGCCGGCGGATGACGGTTTTTTTGATGTCGTGGGCGTTACCCGCCAACGCGCTCGATGGAGGCGCCGCACGCTGCCAGCTTGGCTTCCAGCGCCTCGTAGCCGCGGTCCAGGTGGTAGACGCGGTTCACCACCGTCTCGCCCCGGGCGGCGAGGCCGGCCAGGACCAGGGATACGGAGGCGCGCAGGTCGGTTGCCATTACGGGGGCGCCCGAGAGGCTTGCGACGCCGCGGATGATGGCCGAGGTTCCGTGGACGTTGATGCGGGCGCCCATGCGGTTCAGTTCCGGCACGTGCATGAAGCGATTTTCGAAGATCGTCTCCGTGACCATCGATGCGCCCTCGGCGACGGACATCACGGCCATGAACTGGGCCTGCATGTCGGTCGGGAAGCCGGGGTAGGGCTCGGTCATGGCGTCGATTCCGCGGAGGCCGTCGACGCGGCGCACGCGGAGGCCGTCATCGACCTCGTCGATTTCGCAGCCGGCCTCGATCAATGCGTGGATCAGGGCGCCGAGATGGGTCGATTGGGCGCCTTCGAGCATGACTTCGCCGCCGGTGATGGCGACGGCGCAGGCGTAGGTGCCGGTTTCGATACGGTCGGCGACGATCGGGTGGTTTGCGCCGTGCAGGGATTTGACGCCCTCGATGATCATGCGGTCGGTTCCGACGCCTTCGATCTTTGCGCCCATGGCGATGAGGCAGGCGGCGAGATCTCCGATCTCGGGCTCGCGGGCGGCGTTGGCGAGGATTGTCTGGCCGTCGGCGAGGGTTGCGGCCATCAGGAGGTTTTCGGTGGCGCCGACGGAGGCGAAGGGCAGGACGATGTGGGCGCCATGCAGGCCCTTGGGCACGGTGGCATTCACGTAGCCGCCGTCGAGCACGATGGTGGCGCCCATCTGCTCCAGGCCTTTGAGGTGCAGGTCGACGGGCCGGGTGCCGATGGCGCAGCCGCCGGGAAGCGAGACCCGCGCCTCTCGCATGCGGGCGAGCAGGGGGCCGAGCACGAGGATGGAGGCGCGCATCTTGCGGACGATGTCGTAGGGCGCCTCGGTATTGGTGATGGCGCCGCCGATCGAGAGGGTGCGGCCCTCGGGCTCGACCGCGCAGCCGTGCTGGGACACCAGCGCGGTCATTGTCGCGATATCGGCCAGACGGGGCACGCGGTCCAGGACCAGGCGGTCGTCCGTCAGCATGCCAGCGGCCATCAGGGGCAGGGCGGCGTTCTTGGCGCCGCCGATCGTGATGCGGCCCTGGAGCGGTTTGCCGCCGCGGATACGGATGCGGTCCATGGTGGTGGTCCTTGCAGACAGCTTGAGGGCCGGATCGAGGTGCATCTTACATCCTTGGGAGAGAAACGCCGCGCTGGCCCATGTATTTGCCCGCTTTGTCAGCATAGCTGACCTCTGGCGCGGAATCACCCTTCAGGAAGAGGAACTGGCAAATTCCTTCATGGGCGTAGATTCGGGCGGGCAGGGGGGTGGTGTTGCTGATCTCGATCGTGACCTGGCCTTCCCATTCCGGCTCCAGCGGGGTCACGTTCACGATAATGCCGCAGCGGGCGTAGGTGCTTTTGCCGAGGCAGATGACGAGGATGTCGCGGGGGATGCGGAAGTATTCGACGGTGTGGGCGAGGGCGAAGGAGTTGGGGGGGATGATGCAGGCCGGGCCCTTGCGGGTGACGAAGCTGTCCGGCGAGAAGGATTTCGGGTCGACGATGGCGCTGTCGACATTGGTGAAGATGCGGAAATCGTCGGCGACGCGGGCGTCGTAGCCGTAGCTTGAGAGTCCATAGCTGATGACGCCGTCGCGCTTTTGGGTTTCGACGAAGGGGTCGATCATGGCCTGGTCTATCGCCATGCGGCGGATCCAGTGGTCGGGCATCACGGGCATGGGCACCTCTGGCGGCCGGCCGTGCTGTTGGGCCGGGCATCGGGGCGGTCCTACCCTACGGCGTTCGCGGGAGCAAACGGTGCGCGCCGGGTCCGTCTGGTATGGGGCTAGAAGAGGGCGTGTGCGGTCCAGCGGGCGACCTGAACCAGGCCGACCCAGAGCATGAGGCTCGTTGCCGAGGCCAAGAGGAGGCCGAGGGCTGGACCGTAACCGATGTGGACCATTCTGGTCCCTTTCCCAGGATGCCAAGGACGCTGCACTGCGCAGCGCGACCGTTGGATTCAGACATGGATCGTAGAAATACCGAAGTAAACAAAGCCGTAAAAACGCATCAAAAAATACCTGCGTTAACGCCGGAGCACACGGGTCCGTTACCGTTAATCTGTGAATGCGTCGGGTTCCTGGGAGGTCTTGGTCCGGACCTGTTCCTTTCGACGTCGCAGGTTGGCGCGCAGGGCGGCTGCTTCCCGCTCCAGCCGGGCTTGCCGTTCGGCTTCGGCGGCCGGCGTCATGCCAGGCCGGGGGGCGAGGCTGGGATCGTTCTCTGCCATGGAGGCGTTGCAGCATCGTGCCCCGATGTCGTCAAGGGCGGGGCTACGAGATGGGGTCTTGAATAGATCGTAACCACGATTACAATATGCGGCATGGATCACGCCGCGACCCCTGTGTCTGTCCTTGAGAACACCGACGACCCCGGCCTGTCGCCTGTCCACAGCTTTGGATTTCGGCTTTGGCACGTGCAGCATGCGTGGCGACGCCGGCTGGAGGCGGCACTTGCGCCGGTCGATCTGACGCATATGCAGTTCGTCGTCCTGCGTGCCGCAGACCACCTGGCCCGGCAGGGCGATCAGCCTTCACAGACCCGCCTGGCGGCGTGTATTGCGATCGATCGCATGATGGTCAGCAAGGTGGTGCGGCTGCTGGATGCCAAGGGGCTGCTGGTTCGCGCGGTGCATCCCGAGGATACGCGCGCCCATCACCTGGTGCTGACGGAGGCCGGTCGGCGCAGGCTGGCGCAGGCGATCGGCATCGTGCAGGCCGAGCAGGGCCGGTTCTTCGGTCGGCTGGGGATGGAGCGCCAGCGTGCCTTTGGCGCGATGCTTGACGACCTGCTGGCGTTCGAGGGCAATCCGGCGTTCGGCGCGCCGATCGTAACCGCGACGACAGTACGGGGAGGGGCGTAGCGCGCATGGATGGTTCGCAGCAGGTCGGGATGATTTCCACGGCGGCGCCCCAGAAGCGCCGGGGACGGCGGTTGCTGCTTGGGTTGGCGGTGCTGGCCGTTGTCGCTGGCGCCGGGTCCTATGGCTGGACGTGGTGGGCGACGGGTCGTTTCGTCGAGAGCACGGACGACGCCTACCTTACGGCCGACATGGCGCCTGTCAGTAGCCGGCTTGCAGGGCAGATCGCGCAGGTGCTGGTTGTTGATAACCAGCAGGTTCGTATTGGGGACGTGCTTGCGCGACTTGATGATCTGGACCTGGCTGCGGCAGTCGACCAGGCGCGTGCGGAGGTTGCCTCTGCCAGAGCTGACGTGGATGGCGGGCAGGCGCAGTTGACGCTGCAAACCAGCATGATCGTGGTGGCGGAGGCGGACCAGGTGAGTGCGGAGGCGGCGTTGGTGCTCGCGCGGGCCGAGTTCGCGCGGTACACCGACCTGGTGCGGACCGGCAGCGGGTCCGTCCAGCGGCAGCAGCAGGCGGAGGCCGATATCCGCGCCAAGGAGGCAGCGGTTGCGCGGGCGCGGGCCGGGGTGGTGGCGGCGCGGCAGCAGGTTTCCGTGCTGCGGGCCCAGGTCGCCCGCAACCAGGCACAGGTGCTGCGGACCCAGGCAGTTGCGCGGCAGGCGGAGCTGAATCTGTCCTATGCCGACATAAGGGCGCCGGTGGATGGCGTCATCGGGGACCGGTCGGTGCGGCCTGGCGCTTATGTTCAGCCTGGTGGGCGGCTGCTGAGTGTCGTGCCGATGGGTGCGGAGCTTTATGTGGTGGCGAACTTCAAGGAGACGCAGCTGGCGCGGATGGGGGCGGGCGAGAGCGTGACGCTCGACATCGACATGCTGCCGGGCCATCCGATCCGGGGGCGGCTGGATAGTTTCGCGCCGGGGTCGGGCAGCACGTTCGCGCTGCTGCCTCCGGAGAATGCGACCGGGAACTTCACGAAGATCGTGCAGCGGGTGCCGGTGCGGATCCGTCTTGAGCGCGACGACGCGCTGGATCAGCTGCGGCCGGGGCTTTCGGTTTCGGTGAGCGTGGATACGCGCACCGCACCGGTGGGGAAGCTGCGGACGCTCGCTGCCGGGCGATGAGCGCGGCTGTCGCAACGGGTCCGCGGGCGACGGCGTCGCTGCGCGACTGGATCGCGTTCCTGGGTGGCGCGCTGGGCGCGTTCATGGCGGTGCTGGACATCCAGATCACGAATAGCAGCCTTGCCGATATTCAGGGCACGCTGGGGGCCAGCCTGGATGAGGGGAGCTGGATCAGCACCGGTTACCTGATCGCGGAGATCATCGTCATTCCGCTGACGGGGTGGCTGGGGTCGGTATTCGGGCTGCGGCGCTATTTGGTGGCGAATGCCTTGTTGTTTCTGGTGTTTTCCGTGTTGTGCGGGTTGGCGACGGATCTGTCGCAGATGATCCTGTTCCGGGTGGGGCAGGGATTCACGGGGGGCGTTCTGATCCCGACGGCGTTCGTCATCATGTTGCTGCGCATTCCTGTTGCACAGCGGGCCGTGGCGAGTGCGCTGTTCGGATTATCCGTGACGTTCGCGCCGGCCATTGGGCCCACGATCGGCGGGTGGCTGACGGATGCATATTCGTGGCACATGATCTTCTACATCAACCTCGTTCCCGGTGCGGCGCTGATCGGGATGATCCTGTATGGGTTGGATGAGGCGCCCATGCAGCTGGGTCGGTTGGCGCGGGGGGACTGGGCGGGGATCGCCACGATGGCGGCGGGCTTGGGGTGCCTGGAATACGTGCTGGAGGAAGGACAGCGGAAGGACTGGTTCGGCAGCCCGACCATCCGGCTGTGCGCCGTGATCGCGGCCGTTTCGTTGACGACGTTCATCACGTTGCAGCTGGTGAAGAAGGAGCCGCTGATCGATTTGCGCCTTTTGACGCGACGATCGCTGGGGGCGGCGAGCTTCATCAACTTCCTGACCGGGCTCGCGCTGTATGGCACTGTCTATGTCATGCCTTTGTATCTGGCCCGGGTGCAGGGGTACGACGCATTCCAGATCGGCATGACGCAGATGTGGGTCGGGTTACCGCAGCTGTTCCTGTTGCCTTTCCTGCCGTTCGTGCTGAAGCGGTTCGACAGCCGGCTGGTGCTGGGGTTCGGCATTGCTTTGTTCGCGATCAGCTGCCTGATGAACGGGTTCACGATGAGCGGGGATACCGCGGCGGATCAGCTGATCTGGCCCAACCTGGTGCGGGCGCTGGGGCAGCCGTTCATCATCTCGCCGCTGTCGCAGATGGCGACCGTGGGGATCCAGCCGGCCCAGGCCGGGGCGGCGAGCGCGCTGTTCAAAATGATGCGGAATTTGGGCGGCAGCTTTGGGATCGCGATGCTGGCTACGATGGCGGAGCATCGCGAGCACTTCCATTTTTCAGTGATTGCCGAGCGGATCACGGCGAACTCCTCGTTGCTGGCGGAGCGGCTGGGGGGCATGGCGATGGCGTTGGGGGGGCATGACCGCGCGGTGGCCCAGTTGGCGAACCAGGTGCGCCGGCAGGCGACGGTGATGGGGTACGCGGATTGCTTCACTATGATCGGCGTCGGGTTGGTACTGTCGCTGGGCGCCATCGCGTTCCTGGCGCGGGCCCGGCCTGGTGGCGGCGGGGGCGGCGGTCATTGAAGGGGCATTGCGTGCACATCACCCGTCGCCTGGCGCTTGCGAGCATGCTTGCCGCACCGGCCGTTCATGCGCAGACGCCTGAAGCGGCGTTGACCCGCATTCGCCACACCCGGACGCTGCGCATGGGCGTGGTCAACGGGCAGCCGCCCTATTGTTACAAAGATCTCGCCAGCGGAGCGTGGACTGGTTTTCTGGTCGATATGGGCCGCCAGATCGCGGGTGAACTCGACGTTGCGTGGCAGCCGGTGGAATCGACCTGGGGCAATGCGGTGCTCGATATCCAGGCGGGCAAGGTGGACGTGTTCTTCGGGTTGGCGCCTACGGCGCAGCGGGCGCTGGTCGTCGATTTCGTGCATCCGCTGTTCCAGAACGCCTATTGCGTGATCGCTCGGCAGGGGTTTACGCCGAAGACCTGGGCCGATCTCGATGATCCCGCGATCCGCATCGCGCTGGAGCTGGGCAGCCAGTATGATACCAGCGCGCCGATCCTGGTGCCGAAGGCCACGCTGCTGCGTCTTAAGACGAACAACGAGGCGTTGCTGGCGGTGCAGTCGGGGCGTGCGGATGCGCAGATGATCGTGGTTATCCTCGGCCTGGTCACGCTGTCCAAGAATCCGTCGGCTGGGCATCTGCTGGTGCCGCAGCCGACGTATGGCGCGACGACCAGCGGGGCGGTGGCGAAGGAGACGGACACGGCCTGGCGGGAGTGGCTGGACGCGTGGATCGACCGGCAGCGGGAGGCTGGGGCGTTGCGGGCGATGTTGCTGGGCAGCCTTGAACGCTTGGGCGTTCCGGCCGGTAGCGTGCCGGCTCAGGTAGTGTTCTGATCGGATTTCGGTAACAAAGAAGAAGAGTTCAACAAGGAGGGAGGGGAGAAGATATAATTTACCGGGCCGTAATAATGGGTGCCTGGTAACAGCACGGCAATGCTGCCACCCCTTCGACGCGCACCACCTCGACCAGGCAGGTGTTTGCGTCCGGGCCCCGCGAGAGCAGCGAGGTGCCTTCATCGGAGGTCAGCACGTTCGGGTTGCCCGAGCGGCAAACCCCGTCGGGGTCTGGGTCATACCAGGCGCCGGTCGCGATCTGCACCACGCCGGGCATCACGGCGCTGTCCAGCACGGCGCCGGCGAGCATCGCGCCGCGGGCGTTGAAGACTCTGACCACGTCGCCAGTGCCGATGCTGCGCGGTGCGGCGTCGGCGGGGTTCATCCGTAATGGCTCACGGCCAGCGACCTTGCCGGACTGGGCGTGGGCGGCGTGGTCGTATTGGCTGTGCAGGCGGCGGGCCGGCTGGTTCGACAGGAGGTGGAGCGGGGCTGCTGGCGTTGCGGCGCCGAGCCATTCGCCGGGGTCGAGCCATGCGGGATGGCCGGGGCAATCCGGGTAGTTGAAGCCTGCGATCGTATCGGATGCCAGCTCGATCCGTCCGGACGGGGTGGCCAGGGGGTTGGCGGCCGGGTCGGCGCGGAAGGCGGCCAGCATGGGTGTTGCCTTGCCTTCGGCAATTTCGGCGACGCCCTGCGCCCAGAACTGTTCGAATGCTGGCAAGGCGTGGCCGCGTGCTGCCGCGCGTTCGCGGGCCTGGCTGTAGAGGTGTTGCAGCCAGCGGGTTTCGTCCCGCCCCTCGGTGAAGGCGTCGGCGATGCCGAGCTTTGCGGCCAGGGCCGAGAAGATCGCGTAGTCGGTTCGCGCCATGCCCGGCGGGTTCTGTATCTGGTGGGATGCGGCGATGAAGCGGTCGCGCGCGGCGCAGGCGATGTCGTTGCGTTCCAGCATGGTCGCGGCCGGCAGGACGATGTCCGCGTGGCGGGCGTGGGCGTTCCAGAAGGCCTCGTGCACCACCACGGTTTCGGGCCGCTGCCAGGCGCGGACCAGCTTGTTGAGGTCCTGGTGGTGGTGGAACGGATTGCCGCCGGCCCAGTAGACGAGGCGGATGTTGGGGTAGGTCAGGGTGCGGCCGTTATAGTCGTAGCGCGTGTCGGGGTGCAGCAGCATGTCTGCGATGCGGGCCACGGGGATGAACGTGTCGACGGGGTTGTGGCCTTGCGGCAGCGCGGGCCAGGCGATTTCGGTGGGGACGAGGCCGATGCCACCCGAGGAGGCATAGCCGAAGCCGACGCCCTGGCCCGGCAGGCCGATGCCGCCCAGCATGGCCGCCAGGGCGACTGCCATCCAGACGGGCTGCTCGCCGTGGCGGGCGCGTTGCAGCGCCCAGCCCATCATGATCATGGTGCGCCCTGCCGCCATGCGCTGCGCCAGGGCGGTGATGGCAGAGGCGGGGAGGCCGGTGATGGCGGCCGCCCAGGCCGGGGTTTTCGGCGTGCCGTCGTTGCCGAGTATGTAGGCGCGCAGGCGATCGAAGCCGGTGGTGTAGCGGCCGAGGAAGGCCTGGTCGCACAGGCCGTCGGTGATGAGGACGTGGGCCAAAGCGAGCATCAGCGCCACGTCGGTGTTGGGGCGCAGGGCGAGCCACTCGGCATCGAGGTCGGCAGCGATGTCGTCGCGGAGCGGGCCTATGGTGACCAGTGCTGCGCCTGCGGTGCGGCAGGCCTGCAAGGCGGCGGCGGCGTTGTGCCGGGCGATGCCGCCGGCGCTGACCTGGGCATCGCGGGCGGGCAGGCCGCCGAACAGGACCAGCAGGTCGGCGTGGTCGGCGATCAGTTTCCACGGGGTGTGCCCGCCGGCCAGCCCGGTGGTGCTGCCGATCACGTGCGGCAGGATCACGTCGGCGGCGGCGAAGCTATAGTTCTGGACCGACCGGACATAGCCGCCGGCGGCGTTCAGGAAGCGGTGCACCTGGCTTTGCGCATGGTGGAATCGACCGGCGCTGGACCAGCCGTACGAGCCGCCGAAGATGGCCGCGTTGCCGTGCGCCGCCCGCACGCGGGTGATCTCGTTGGCCACCAGGGCTTCGGCTTTGTCCCATGAGACTGCCACGAAGGTCTCGGTACCGCGTCGGCCTTGGGCCGGGCCGGGCCCGTGTTCCAGGAAGGATCGGCGCACGCAGGGCTGCAGGATGCGTGCCGGGTGGTCGCGGGCCTCCAGCAGGCCCCGGTGCAGGGGGGAGGGGGCGGGATCGCCGGGCCAGGGCGCGAGGCCGGCGGGTCCGGCTTCATAGAGGCCCCAATGGGTTGCGACGGTCTTCATGCGTTGGATCGTATGACGGCGTTCCTTCTGGACGGAAAGTCCGTAAACCTCCGGCCATGAACGATTTCGTCCATGCCACCACGCTCGCGCTGCAGCTGGTGATCCAGGCCGACCCGGAGTTGCTGGGCATCGTTACGCTGTCGCTGCGGATCAGCCTTTCGGCTGCGGCGATCGCGTTCGTGGTGGGTGCGCCTTTCGGGGCGTGGTTGGCGGTCGTGCGCTTCCCTGGCCGAGGCGGCGTGCTGGTGGGGTTGGAGGCGCTGTTGGGCCTGCCGCCGGTCGTGGTCGGGCTGGTGGTCTATCTGCTGGCGTCGCGGGCGGGGCCGCTGGGCTCGTTCGGGCTGCTGTTCACCCCTGCTGCGATGGTGCTGGCACAAAGCCTGCTGGCCCTGCCTATCGTGGCCGCGTTGACCCATCGCATGGTGGCACCGTTGTGGGCCGAGTATGGCGATGCCTTGCGGGTCGATGGTGTTCGCATCCCCCGGGCCATGGGCGTGTTGCTGGCGATGGCGCGGGGTTCGTTGCTGACGGTATTCCTGGCTGCGTTCGGCCGCGCAATCGCGGAGGTCGGCGCCATCATCATGGTGGGCGGCAACATCCGTGGCGTCACTCGCACCATGACGACTGCGATCGCGCTCGAGACGAGCCGGGGCGATTTGCCATTCGCGCTGGCGCTCGGGCTGATCCTGTTGGCGCTGACGCTTGTTGTAAGTGCCGTGGCGACGCTGCTGAACCGCCCGCGGTCGTGATCAATGCGTCGGCAGGAAGAACAGCTGCTCGCCGGCGATGCGGAACGATGTGATCGCGGCCTGGCCGGGCGTTGATGTCAGCCATTCGTGCCATATGCGGGCGTCGGCGGCGTTGACGTGCGGGAAGCGGGCCGGGTTCACGAGGATGGAGCCGTACGGGTTGAAGAGGG
>JAYVEG010000115.1:0-4864 GCA_043748985.1 Rhodospirillales bacterium | reverse complement strand
CGCGAAAGCCCTGAAGGACGCCGGCTACAAGGGCGAGACCGTCGAGCTGATCGTACCGACCGACTATCTGCACATGCGCCTGATGGGCGAGGTCGTGGCCGACACGATGCGGCGGGCCGGGATGACGGTGAACTACGTCGCGACCGACTGGGCGACCATGCTGCAGCGCCGCACCAACAAGGGACCCGTGGGCAATGGGGCCGGGCAGGGGGGATGGAGCGGGTTCATCACGTCGTGGACCGGCAGCGACTGGCTCAATCCCGCGACCCATATCTCGCTGCACGGCAACGGCCTCGCCGGCTATCCCGGCTGGTCCACCAGCGAAAAGACCGAGAGCCTGATCGCGGCCTGGTTCGACGCGCCGACGCTCGAGGCCCGGCAGGCGATCTGCCGCGATATCCAGGTGCAGAGCATGGAGGACGTACCGTTCTTCCCGCTCGGGCAGTTCGCGGGGACGACCGCGCACCGGAACCTGACGGGCGTGCTCAGGGGGTTTGCGACATTCTGGAATGTTCGGTCGGTTGGGTAATAGGTCGGCGGTCCGGACCCTTTTGCGCGTCGATGCGGTATTAACGCCGAGGTCGCCCGGGCGGATCATTTCCGTCTGGCTGATCGGGATGCCGTCGGCCATCTGCAGGAGATACTCGGCGAAACCCAGCCGAAGCATCGCGCATTCCACAGGGCGGAACGCGCCAGCCGTCTCCAATCCGCGCGCCCAGGCGAGGGCCTGGCGCAGCGACGCGACATGGGTTGCCTGCCAGGCAAGGTCATGGCTTGCGAATTGATGCGCTTCGAGCAACGCAGCCGGCAGGCTTCGAGTCCTGCGTCACCAGTGCGGCCACGGCGTTGCGCCCGGCCTCGAACAGGCCCTCGGCCAGGGTCAAGGCCGTGGCGCACAGCTCCAGCAATGCGCCCGGGGCCATGGCCCCCATTTGCGAACGCTCATGCCGTCACCTCGAACGCGCGCGACACGATCGAGACCTGGTCGGCATCGTGGTCCCCATGGAACGAACCAGCCGGGGAGCCAGATTCTGGCCGGCCAACGTAGACCATGGCTGGCTGCACCGCGCCGGCCTGGTGGCGCAGCCGCTCGACCCGGCGGTCGAGCCAGGACCATGCGCCCATGTTGGCAGGCTCCTCCTGCACCCAGACGCATGTCGCACCGGGATTGCGGCTGAAGACTGCCAGCAACTCGGCCTCGGGCAGGGGGAACAGCTCCTCGATGCGGATGATGCCGACGGTATCGGCGGCACGGGCGGTCCGCTCTGCCTCCAGGTCGTAGGCGATCTTGCCGCTGCACAGCAACAGGCGATCGATTGTTCCCGCGGGTGCGCTTACCAGCACGGCCTGGAAGCTGCGGTCCGCGCCGAATTCGGACAGGTCGGACAGGGCGGCGGGCAGGCGGAGCAGCCGCTTGGGTGCCATGACGACCAACGGCCGGCGTTCGGCAGCGCACACCTGGCGGCGCAGCAGGTGGAAGTAGTTCGCCGGGGTCGAGGGATTGACGATGCGCATGTTCGTTCCGGCGGCCATCTGCAGGAACCGCTCGAGCCGGGCCGAAGAGTGTTCCGGCCCTTGCCCTTCCAGCCCGTGCGGCAGCAACAGCACCAAGCCGCTCGGCGCGCACCATTTCTCCTCGGCGGCCGCAACGAACTGGTCGAGAATGATCTGCGCGCCGTTGGCGAAATCGCCGAACTGGGCCTCCCAGACGGTCAGCGCGTCCAGTCGTTCCTGGCTGTAGCCGTATTCGAAGCCCAGCACCGCATATTCGGAGAGCGGGCTGTTGTACAGGTCGAAGCGGGCCTTCCGTGTGGCGGTCCCGGCGCCGGGCACGCAGGCGAGGCCGATATGGCCCTGCCCCGTGTTCATGTCGAACAGGCTGAAATGGCGGTGCGAGAAGGCCCCGCGCACCACGTCTTGTCCGGTCAGCCGAACGTCGACGTCGTCCTGCAGCAAGGTGCCGATGGCGAGCGCCTCGGCCATCGGCCATGCGATGCCTTCGGCGACGGTCCGCTGCTTGAGTACCCTGCCGATCCTGGGATGCAGCACGACGGATTGCGGCTCGGCGGCAAGGTGTTCGGCGATGGCCCGGAGGCGCGCGGGATCCACCCCGGTGGGGCGCTGGGTGGCAGGCATGGCGGGATAGCCGGTCGCATTGGCGCGATATTCGGCGCTGACCTCATAGGCAGCCGCGAGCTCGGCGCGATAGGCTTCCGTCCAGGCGGCAACGGCGCTCGGGCTGACGGCGCCGGCCGCGATCATGCGGCGGGCAGTGGCGGTGGCGACGGGTTCGTGCCGCGCGATGCGGTCGTAGAGCAGGGGTTGGGTGAAGCTGGGTTCGTCGATCTCGTTGTGGCCATTGCGGCGGTAGCACACGAGATCGATCACGGCGTCCCGCGCATGCGCCTGGCGCCACGCGACCGCGAGCGCCGCTGAGCGAGCAACCGACGGCAGATCGTCGCCGTTGACGTGCAGGATGCAGCTGTCGACTGCTTTCCAGGCGCCGGTGCAGTGGGTGGAGGTGCGGGCGTCTTCGGGCTCCGTGGTGAAGCCGAGCTGGTTATTGACCACGATATGGACAGCGCCCCCGGTCCCGAAGCCTGCCGTCCCGCCGAGTTGGATGGTCTCGGCAACCACACCCTGACCGATCACGGCCGCGTCGGTATGGAGGATGATCGGCAGCACACGCGATCGCGCCTGGTCCCGGAAAGGCCCGTCCTGCAGGGCGCGGGCACGGCCGAGCAGCACGGGATCGATCGCCTCCAGGTGGGAGGGATTGGCCAGCACGGTGACTTCGATCGGGCCGGCGCCTGTGTCGACCAGGCCTTTGGCACCCAGGTGGTATGGCACATCGGCAGGCCGGGCCGTGTCGGCGGGAAAGGGGTGTGCGCCTTTGATCCCGGCGATAAGCTGCGGCAGCGAGACGTTCATGACGTTGGCCATCACGTTCAGGCGTCCGCGATGCATCGTGCCGACGACGGCGTGGGTCACGCCCGCCGCCGCCGCCTGGCGAAGCACTTCCAGGAGCAGCGGGATCATCGCCTCTGCGCCTTCCGCGCCGAAGCGCTTCTTGGACGGGAACTTGCGGGCGAGAAACCGCTCGAACTCATCGGCGCGGATCAACGTGTGCAGTAGCCTGGGCTCGTCGCACGGGGCCGGCGCCAGCACGCAGGCTTCGAACTGCGCCGCCAACCAGGCGCGCAGCCCGGCGTCGTCGATATGCGCGGTCTCGACCGAAAGGCTTCCGCAATACAGCTCCTGCAACACGTCCAGCGGCCGGTCCTGCGGTTCGGGTCCGGCGAGTGCATCGGGTGCCGGCAGCAGTGTCGGCGAGGCCAGCGGGTCGAGCTTCGCGACCAGGTGGCCGCGCATGCGCAGCGCCTCCGCCACACACGCCCGTCGCGCCGCAAGGCCGCTGCCGGCCAGCCCGGCCTTCACATCCGTGTCCGTGGCGTCGGCCACCAGGTCCAACACGCCGAACAGGCAGCGCCAGCTTTCGTCGAGCCCGGCGGGATCGGTGCGGAACCGATCGTACATCGCCTCCACATAGGTGGCGCTGACCGCCGAGAGCGGTGATGCCCGTGTGACCATGTCCTGGACCTTGCTGTTCATCCCTTCAGCCAGACTAGGGGAGCCCCCCACCGGCTGCTATTTATCCGCGGTTATACCAGCTACTACCCTCAAGCTATGGACCTGACCGAGCTTCGCTCCTTCGTCGAGATCGCCGCTGCCGGCAGCGTGTCGCGCGCGGCCTCGCGGCTATCGGTCAGCCAGCCGAGCCTCAGCCGGCAGCTCGGGAAGCTGGAGTCGGAACTGCGAAGCCCGCTGTTCTACCGCCATGGACGGGGCGTGGCGCTGACCGATGCCGGGCAGCGGCTGCTCGAGGTCGCGGGCGCTGCGCTGCGTCAGCTCGACCAGGTGCGGGAGGAGCTGCAGTCCCACTCGCTGGACCAGGTGGGCGAGGTGACGATCGGCGCGCCTCCATCCATCGCGGCGACGGTGGGCGCTGACCTGGCGACCGCCTTCGCAGCCACCCACCCGAAGGCGCGTCTGCGGATGCGGGAGAGTTTCAGCGGCATCCTGTTGGAGTGGGTGGAAACTGGCCGGGTCGATCTGGCAGTGCTCTACGACGCACGGCGCGGCCCCAACATCCTGGCGACGCCGCTGCTGCTCGAGGACCTGTTCCTCATCGAGGCCGGCGGCCGCACCCCGGGGGCGCCCGCCGAGATCGCTGAGTTGGCGACGCGGTCGTGCCTATTGCCGGGTCCGGGTAACGGGCTGCGACGGGTGGTGGACGCGGCGTGCTGGTCCGAGCGGGTGGAACCGTGCGTGGGCACCGAGATCGACTGCGTGGCCGCGCTCAAGCAATTGGTGGAGCGCGGGATCGGCTGCACAGTGCTGCCCTTCGGCGCCGTGCACCGCGAGGTGCAGGAAGGTCGGCTGGACGCGCGCCCGTTCCGCAGCCCGGCGATGCGGGCGATGCTCGTGATCGCGACAGCACCCAGCAAGCCTGTCACACCCCTGGGGCGGTCCGTGATCGGGATGCTGCAGGACGAGGTCGGGCGGCTGGCGCGGGCCGGCGTGCTGCGTGGCAGCACGAGCGGGCTGGGTGTAGGCACTTGCAATCGTCGGGCCTCGTGCTCGCAAACAGCGCCAGTTTCTGCTCGGATCAGCTGACAACGGGTGGGAGCCTCTTGACCCAGCAACGGCGATTTCGGTTCAGGAAAAGCTGATGCTCGCTGACGTTCAAGCCCATTTCGGGCTGGCCAAACCGTTTCAGCCGCCGACGCCGTTCAGCACCAGATCCCCGTCGACGGCTGCCTTGCCATCCTGCACCTGAAACCGCGACAGGATCATCTGTCCG
>JAYVEG010000114.1:0-4917 GCA_043748985.1 Rhodospirillales bacterium | reverse complement strand
ATCGATGCGTTCTTCCGCGAGGAATATGCGCTGAACGCCGCCATCGCAGCGTATCCCAAGCCGTATGTGGCTGTCATCGACGGGTTTTGCATGGGCGGTGGCATCGGCCTGTCGATTCATGGCCAGATCCGGGTGGCGAGCGAGGCGGCGCAGTTCGCCATGCCGGAGACGGCGATCGGGCTGTTCCCGGATGTGGGCGCGACGTTTGCGCTGCCCCGGCTTCCCGGCCAGATCGGGATGTATCTGGGGCTGACCGGCGTTCGCGTGGTTGGGGCGGATGCAGTGCATGCCGGGATCGCGACCCATCTGGTGCCGCGTGCCGGGTTGCCTGACCTGATGGAGGAGTTGGCGCGGGACGGCGTGGCCGCCGTGGCGTGCCATGCGACCGCATTGCCGGCGTTCGGGCTGGTGGCGCAGCGCGCGGCCATCGATCGCTGCTTCGGGGCCGACAGCGTGGAGGAGGTGCTGGCGGCGTTGGTGGCCGAGGACAGCGATTTCGCACGGGAGACGCTGGCCATTCTGGGCCGGATGTCACCGTCCTCGATGCGCTGGAGCTTCGATATCATTCGGGCGGGTGCCGGGCGGACGCTCGCGCAATGTCTGGACGCCGAGTTTGATCTGGTGCGGCGTGTGACCTTGCACCCTGATTTTGCCGAAGGCGTGCGCGCGATGGTGGTGGACAAGGATCGCAAGCCGGTGTGGGGTCCGTTGAGTGACCCGGATAGGCGCGTTATCGGATCAATCTAGAATGGAGAGGCACAATGCGCCCAGGTCTGCTGCTCGCCGGGATTCTGCTCACCGCCCTGCCCGCCCGCGCGGAGCTGCCGATATATCACGCGCTGCCCTATGCGGTGGCGATCGAGATTGCGCGCACGACGATCGAGAACTGTGCGTCCAAGACCTATGCGGTGTCGGCTGTGGTGGTGGATCGCGATGGCGAGACGATCGTGTCCATCCGCGGCGACAATGTGGGGCCGCACACGGTGGAGAACGCGCGGCGCAAGGCCTATACGGCGATGAGCTTTCGCACGCCGACCACTGCCTATGCCAAGCGGTTCGCCGACAACGACGCGACGGTGCGCCAGCAGGTGACCTTGCCGAACGTGATCGCCATTGGCGGCGGGCTGCCAATCACATTCGGCAACGAGGTGATCGGCGGCGTGGGCGCCTCGGGGTCGCCGGGCGTGGATGAAGGCTGCGTGCAGGCCGGGTTGGACAAAGTGGCCGATCAGTTGAAGTAGGTTGAGATTAGGCGGCTTCGGGAGTGGGCGTACGCCGGACGCGGAGGCGGCGGATTCGTCTGGCGTCCGAATCCAGCACGCGAAACTCGAAACCGCTGGGGTGGCCGATCACTTCGCCCTTGGCTGGCACGCGGCCGGCGAGGGTGAAGACGAGGCCGCCGATTGTGTCGATGTCGGCCTCGCGTTCGTCCTCGGTCAGCACCTGGCCCATGCGTTGTTCGAAATCCTCCACCGGCAGGCGGGCATCCATGTCCAGGCTGCCATCACCGCGTTCGGTGACCATGGGGCCGGAGATCTCGTCATGTTCGTCAGAGATGTCGCCCACGATGGTCTCGACGAGGTCCTCGATGGTGACGAGGCCGTCGATGCCGCCGTATTCGTCCACCACGAGGGCGAGATGCATACGGGCCTGGCGCATCTGCAGCAGCAGGTCGAGCACCGGGATCTGCGGGGCGACGAGCAGCGGGCGGCGCAGGATGGCCTCCAACTGGAAGGCTTCCGGGCGGCCAACGTATGAGAAGACATCCTTGATGTGGATCATGCCGACGATGTCGTCGAGCTGGTCCTTGAACACCGGCAGGCGGGAATGGCCCTCGCGGCGGATCTGGGTCAGCGCGTCGTCCAGCGAGACATCCATGCGCATGGCGATGATGTCGGCGCGTGGGATCATCACGTCATCCGCCGTTGTGCCGCGCAGGCGCAGCACGTTGGCGATCAGCGCGCGCTCCTGGCGATCCAGTTCGGGCAGGCGCCCTGGCACGCTGATGGCATTCGCCGCCTCCTGCACCAGCTCGGCGATGCTTTCGCGGACGCTGGGTTCGCGGTTACGGCGCAGGATCTTGCCGCGCAGCCGGTCGAGCAGGCCGGCGGGGGCGACGCGGGTGCGGCCCTCCCGTAAGGGGGCGTCCCGTGTGGGGCCGTTCATTTTGTTTTCCAGGGGTTGGGGCGTTTGAGGCGGCCCATCAGGCGCGCCTCGGTCTGTTCCATACGGCTGGCATCGCCGGCGGAATGATGGTCGTGGCCCTGCAGGTGTAGGCTGCCATGAATAACGAGATGGGCGAGATGGTCAGACAGGCGCTTTTTTCCCGAGTTTGCCTCGCGCCTTATGGTGCCGAGGGCGAGAATGATCTCGCCGGGCTGGCCGGGCGCGAGCGGCTCGAACGTTAGCACGTTGGTGGGCTTCTCGATGCCGCGATGGCGCGCGTTCAGGTCGCGCACGATGCGATCCGATGTCAGCACGATGGTCGCATGGACCCCCGCGACGTCGGCGGCGCGGCGGACGATCGCTTCAGGGTTGCGCACGGCCCGTCGCCAGGCCGGGTCGTCCATCAGGATCTGGACCCCCGCCGAAGCGGGGGTCCGACTACTAGGTCGGTCGCCCATTATCTACGGGTGCCTTCGTCGCGACGTGCCTCACGCCGCGTGTCTTTCTCGGCGGCGGCGCGTTGGTCATAGGCGTCGACGATGCGGGCCACCAGCGGATGACGCACGACGTCGCGTTTGTCGAACCGGCAGACGCCGATGCCGGGCAGGCCTTCCAGCGTGTCCAGCGCGTCCTTCAGGCCGGAGCGGGCGCCGACGGGAAGGTCCACCTGGGTAAGGTCGCCAGCGATGACCATGCGGGTGCTGTCGCCCATGCGGGTGAGGAACATCTTCATCTGCACGGGAGTGGTGTTCTGCGCTTCATCGAGGATGACGAAGGCGTGGGCCAGCGTCCTCCCGCGCATGAAGGCTAGGGGCGCCACTTCGATTTCGCCGGTTTCCATGCGTTTCTTTAGCATGTCCTGCGGCATCATGTCGCCCAGCGCATCGTAGAGTGGGCGCAAGTACGGATCGACCTTTTCCTTGAGGTCGCCGGGCAGAAACCCCAGGCGTTCGCCGGCCTCGACTGCGGGGCGGGACAGGATAATGCGGTCTACGCGGCCGGCGGTGAGCATGGCGACGGCCTGTGCCACGGCGAGATAGGTTTTGCCGGTGCCGGCGGGGCCGATGCCGAACACCATCTCGTGCTTGCCCAACATTTCCATGTAGGTCGCCTGGCCGGGCGAGCGGGGGCCGACCGCGCCGCGCTTGGTGCGGATGGCCGGGAGGTCGGACAGCGGCAGGCGCGGATCTTCGATCTCGGCCATCCTGATCGCGGCGTCCACGTCAGACGGGCTGACGGGTTCGCCGCGTTCCAGGCGTTTGTAGAGACCCACCATCACGCCCTGCGCCGACTCCACGCGCGCGGCATCGCCGCTGATCGCGACGCGGTTGCCGCGGCATGCGAGGCGAACCCCCATACCCTGCTCCAGACGCACGACATGGCGGTCGTGGTCGCCGAGAAGAAGCGCGAGGAGCGCGTTGTCGGCGAAGGTGAGCGTGACGGCCTTGGTGCCAAGAACGGGCGGGGCCTGGACGGATTTGCGATCAGCCGGAGCGATGAAGATTTGGGTCAAGCGGAGGCTGTCTCCTTGATGAGTATTCCGTTCAATGAATTGGGGCGGGCGGCGTCGATATGCACCGGCACGATGTGGCCGATGAGGCTTTCCGGGCCGAGCGCGTGCACGGGCTGGAGCCATGGGGTGCGGCCGCCGATCTGTCCGGGCTGGCGGCCGACATGGGTGAACAGCACATCGACCGTCTGGCCGACGGTGCTGGCGTTGAACGCGGTGGTCTGGTCGCGCAGCAGCGCCTGGAGCGTCTGCAGGCGGCGATCGGCCACGTCGTCCAGGACCTGGGCGCCCATGCCGGCGGCGGGGGTGCCGGGACGGGGCGAGTATTTGAAGCTGAACGCGAACACGAAGCCGACGCGGCGGATGAGAGCGAGCGTGGCCTCGAAATCGGCCTCGGTCTCGCCGGGGTGGCCCACGATGAAATCCGACGACAGCGCGAGGTCGGGGCGGGCGGCGCGCAGGCGGTCGATCACGGCGAGGTATTCGGCGGCGGTGTGCTTGCGGTTCATCGCCGCCAGCATGCGGTCTGAGCCGGATTGCACGGGGAGGTGAAGGAACGGCATCAGCTCGGGCGTGTCGCGGTGGGCGGCGATCAGGTCGGCGTCCATGTCGCGCGGGTGCGACGTGGTGTAGCGGATGCGGTCCAGGCCGGGGATGCGGGCCAGGCGGCGGGCGAGATTGCCCAATGTGGAAGGCACGCCGTTTTCGTCCAGGCCGTGCCAGGCGTTCACGTTCTGGCCAAGCAGGGTGATCTCGCGGGTGCCCTGGGCGACCAGGCGGCGGGCTTCGGCGATCACCGTGGCCTCGCTGCGGCTGCTCTCGGCGCCGCGGGTGTAAGGCACCACGCAGAACGAGCAGAATTTGTCGCAGCCTTCCTGGATGGTGAGGAAGGCGGTCAGGCCCTGGGGGGCGGAGGCTTCGGGCAGGTGGTCGAACTTGTCCTCGGTGGGGAAGTCCGTCTCGATCACGGCGCCGGCGGCTCTACTGGCGCGGGCGACCATCTCGGGCAGGCGGTGATAGGTCTGGGGGCCGAGCACGATGTCCACGTAAGGAGCGCGGGCCAGGATTTCTGCGCCTTCGGCTTGCGCCACGCAGCCAGCGACGGCCAGGATCATGCGGTGGCCCTGGGCGCGACGGGCTTCCTGCAGCACGCGGAGGCGGCCGAGTTCGGAAAAAACCTTTTCGGCGGCCTTGTCGCGGATGTGGCAGGTGTTGAGGATGACCATGTCCGCGTCATCGGG
>JAYVEG010000113.1:0-4956 GCA_043748985.1 Rhodospirillales bacterium | reverse complement strand
CGTGGAGGGCGAGGTATTGGGCGGGGGTGACCTGGCCGCCGGGGATGCGGAGCCGGGCCATGAAGCTGTAGGCGGGTTCCATGCGGGTGCGGCCGCGTTCGGCGCGGAGGTCGCGGTCGTCCTGCTGGTAGATGCCGTGGAATTTGGTGAGCTGGGTGTCGTCTTCGTCGATCGCGCCGGTCTGGGGGACGGCGAGGCCTTCGAGGATGCCGCCGCGGAGGAGGTTGCTGCGGGCCTTGATGTGCTCGTTCTTCGAGAGGGCAGGGGCGATATTGTCGGTCATCAGTAGACGTCCTGCAGGTAGCGGCCCTGGGCGCGGAGCTGGTTCAGCTCGGCCTCGGCGCGTTCGTCGGAGATGGATTTGCCGCGGGCGATGACGGTGCGGAGGGCGGCGTGCACGTCCTTTGCCATATGGGCCTGGTCGCCGCACACGTAGACGCAGGCGCCTTCTTCCAGCCAGGCGTGGAGTTCGGCGGCGCGCTCCAGGATACGGTGCTGGACGTAGATCTTGGCGTCCTGATCGCGGGAGAAGGCGACATCGAGGCGGTCGAGGACGCCGCGCTTGAGGTAGTCCTGCCATTCGAGCTGGTAGAGGAAGTCGTGCGTGTAGTGGCGGTCGCCGAAGAACAGCCAGGTGCGGCCTTTTGCGCCGCTCTCGTCGCGGTCCTGGAGGAAGGCGCGGAAGGGGGCGACGCCGGTGCCGGGGCCGACCATGATGAGGGGGGTGGCGGGGTCCTCGGGCAGGCGGAAGTGGGGGTTGGGCTTGACGTAGACGGGCACCGTGTCGCCGACGCGGCGGCGGTCGGCCAGCCAGGTCGAGGCGACGCCGCCACGGTCGGTGCCGTGGGCGTTGTAGCGAACGGCGGAGACGAGGAGGTGGGCCTCGTCAGGTGTGGCGCGCTGGCTGCTGGCGACGGAATAGAGGCGCGGGGGAAGGGGGCGGAGGAGTTGCAGGAGCTGGTCGGCTTGCAGCCGGGTCTTGTGGTCTTGCAGGGCGTCGATGACTTGGCGGCCCTTGGTGTAGGCGGCCAGCCCGTCCTCGTCGGCGACCAGGTCCAGCAGGCGCTTGTCGCCGGCGAGCTCGGAGAGCTGCTTGAGGAAGTAGCCCGTGAGGGTGGTGATGTCGTGGCGTGTGGTGAGCGCCTCGTGCAGGGAGGTGTCGCCTTGCAGGCCGACGGCGGTGAGGACGCTCTCGACCATGAGCGGGTCGTTTTGCGGGATTATGCCGATGGCGTCGCCGGGCTGGTAGGTGAGGCCGGAGTTGGCGAGATTGAGTTCGAGGTGGACGGTTTGCTTGATGGAGCGGCTGGAATTGAGGTTCTGGAGTTCGGTGATCTCGGCGGCGAAGGGGTTCGACTTGGTGACGGCGGCGGCGGCGGGGGCGCCGAAATCGACGTGGATGACACTGGGCTCGTCCTGGGTTTCGCGGAGGCCGGGGAGGGTGGTGGCGAGCCAGGCGGCGGCGCTTTGGTCGTAGTCGAGATCGGCCTCGAGCATGAAGGCGACGCGGGTGGCGCCGAGGGCTTCGAGGCGGTCGTCGATCTGCTTGCCGGTTTCACAGAACTGGGCATAGGCGCGGTCGCCGAGCGCGAGGACGGCGTAGCGGAGGCCTTCCATGCGCGGGGCGGCGGGGTCGAGCAGCTCGGCGAGGAAGCGGGTGGCGCGCTGGGGGGCCTCGCCTTCGCCCCAGGTGCTGGCGATGACCAGCAGGGTGTCGGATTGGGCGAGGGTGGCGGGGGTTGCATCGGCGGCGTCGAGGGTTTTTGCGGCGAAGCCGAGGCGGGCGGCGTCGCGTTTGGCCGCCATGGCGAGGGCTTCGCTGTTGCCGCTTTCGGTCGCGAAGAGGATGGTCAGCTTCTGCTTGGCGGCGGGGGGGGCCACGGGTGCGATGGCGGAGGCGGTGCTGGCTTCGAGGCCTGCGAGGAAGCCGGACAGCCAGGCGCGCTGGGTTACGGTTGCGGGACCGATGACACGGTTGAGTTGGGCGATGGCGTCGGGCGCGAAGGGGGCATTGTCGGGCAGGCGGGCAGCGGTCATCGGGGAGTCCCAGCTTCGGTTCGGGTGTAGATAGAGGGCCGGGCCGGGTGGGGGGCAAGGTGGCCGATGAAGAAGAGAAGGCGATGCTCCGGCGGCGTTGCGGGGTGGAGAATTCTTCTGTTTGTGACCGCGCGCGGAGGGTTTGCGTCTGCGGCGTCATCCTTACCCCGGGCTTGGCTTGCTTCGCGGTCCAAGCCTGCAGGCGGGGGAGGAGGTCAGCTTGTTGGTCACCGGATGCCGGCGCGCATGAAGCTTTGGACGAATTGGCGCTGGAAGAGGAGGAAGGCCAGGAGGAGGGGGGCGGCGGTCATGAGGGTGGCGGCGGTGATGATGCTCCAGTCGATGCCCTGGTCGGTGCTGGCGAAGACGGCGAGGCCGACGGTGAGGGGGCGGGTGGTGACGCTGTTAGTGATGACCAGGGGCCAGAGGAAGTTGTTCCAGTGGTAGCTGACGGAGACGAGGCCGTAGGCGACGTAGGTGGGCCAGGCGAGGGGGACGTAGACTCGCCAGATGCGGGCGAGGAGGCCGCTGCCTTCGAGGCGGGCGGCGTCGTCCAGCTCTTGTGGGACCTGGCGGAAGGCCTGGCGCAGCAGGAATATGCCGAAGGCGGAGCCTAGGTAGGGGAGGGCGATGCCGAGAATGCTGTCGACGAGGCCGATACCGGCGAGGGTGCGGTAGTTCGCGACGAGGAGGACGTCGGGCATGATCATGAGCTGCAGCAGGACGATGGCGAAGATGGTGTCGCGTCCGGGGAAGCGCATGCGGGCGAAGGCGTACGCCGCCGGCGTGCAGAGCAGGAACTGGGCGACGAGGATGAGGGTGACGAGGATGAAGGTGTTGAGGAGGTAGCGGGGGAAGGGGGCGGCCTGCCATGCCTTGATGAAGTTGTCGGCGGTCCAGGGGGCGAGGAGGTCGAATCGGGTTGCGTATTCGGCCGGGTGGATTGCGGCCCAGGCGGCGTAGAGCAGGGGCATGATCCAGAGCAGACCGAGCAGCCAGGCGCCGGCAACTTCGAGGGTGCGGGTCATCGGTAATGCACCCGGCGGCCGAGGACGCCGAACTGGAAGGCGGCCAGGGCGCCCAGAATGCAGAGGAGGACGACGGTGAGGGCGGCGGCCATGCCGGTATCCCAGAAGCGGAACCCGGTCTCGTAGATGTAATAGAGCAGGATGTTGGTGGCGTTGTCGGGGCCGCCGCGGGTCATGACGACGATGTGGTCGACGAGGCGGAAGGCGTTGATGACGGCGTTGACGACGACGAACAGGGTGGTGGGCATGAGCAGCGGCAGGACGACGCGGCGGAGGACCATCCAGCGGCTGGCGCCTTCGAGGGCGGCGGCCTCGCGGAGGTGGGGCGGGATGGCCTGGAGGGCGGCGAGGTAGAAGATCATGAAGAAGCCGGCCTCTTTCCAGACGGCGACGGCCATCAAGGAGGGGAGGGCGAGTGCCGGGTCGCCGAGCCAGTTGTGGCGGCCGAGGCCCGCGAGGTGGCCGAGCTGGTCGAGCAGGCCGTAATCGGGCGTGTAGAAGAACAGCCAGATGTTCGCGACGGCGATCATGGGCAGCATGGTGGGGGTGAAGTAGGCGAGGCGGAGGGTGGCGCGGCCCCAGCCTGAAGCGTTGGAGCGTTTGCTGTCGACGGCGAGGGCCATGGCGAGGGCGAGGGCGACGCTGACGGGAATGGTGATGGCGGCGTAGACGAGGTTGTTGGTGAACGCCTGCCAGAAGACGGGGTCTTCGAGGAGGGTGCGGTATTGGTCGAGGCCAATGAAGCGGGCTGGGCGGTTGCCGCGGGGGGTGGTGTAGAGGCTTTCGATGAGGGTCGCGATGGCGGGGATGTGGGTGAAGGTGGCGAGGAGGGCGACGGCGGGGAGGATGAGGAGGTAGGCCTGGATGGTTTCGGCGCCGAGTTTTGTGCGCGCGGCTGAAATCCATCCCCAACCCTCTTCCCGACGGAGGGGGCTTTTTTCCGCTCCATCGGGGAGGGGGGTGTTCAAGCCTTGAAGGGCTTCAGGATGCGGTCGGCTTCGGATTGGGTGTCGGCCATGGCCTGGGCGGGGGTTTTGGTGTTGGAGAGGGCGGCCTGGACGTTGTCGGCGAGGATCTTGTAGAGGCGCTGGTTCTCGAAGGTGCTGAGTTCGCCGGTGGCGACGGGCAGGAAGTCTTTGGCGATGCCGGCTTCGGGGAATTTGGCGACGTAGGCTTTCAGGGCTGCGGTTTCGTAGGCTTCGGGGCGGGTGGCGATGTAGCCGGTCTTCATGGACCAGTCGGCGGCGCGCTCGGGCTGGGCGAGGAAGCGGGCGAACTTCAGGGCGGCTTCGCGCTCGGGCTGGGTGGCGTGTTTGAAGAAGTAGATGTTGCCGCCGCCGACGACGGTGCGGGGGCCTTCCTTGCCGGGCAGGCCGGCGACGCCGAACTTGAAGGTGGCTTTGTCGCGGACGTTGGTGAGGTTGCCGGTGGTGTGCTGGATGATGGCGGTGTTGCCTTCGAGGAAGTCGGGGCTGAGGGTCGACCAGGCGGTGGAGCCTTCGGGGGTGGCGCCGTACTTGGCGGCGAGGTCGCGCCAGTAGGTCATGGCCTCGGTTGCCTTGGGGTCGCGGAAGTAGGTCTCGGTGCCGGCCTCGTTCATCAGTTTCAGGCCGATCTGGTTGGCGAGTGCGCCGAAGGTCCATTGGGCGTTGCCGACGTCGGAGGCGAGTTTGACGCCCCAGCGGGTGGTGCGGGCGCCGTCCTTCTTCAGCAGCGTGGTGGCGGCGGCTTCGAGTTCGGCCCAGGTCTTGGGGAAGGCTTCGGGGTTGAGGCCTGCTTCTGCGAAGGCGGTCTTGTTGTAGTACATGATGGCGGTGCTGCGCTGGAACGGGACGCTCCAGAGCTTGTTGTCGGCGTGGCTGTTGGCGAGGAAGGCGGGGTAGAAGCCGTC
>JAYVEG010000112.1:0-15132 GCA_043748985.1 Rhodospirillales bacterium | reverse complement strand
TGCTGCACGGCCGGGCGGCGGCCGACGCGGCGGCGGAAACGGCGCGCCAGGCGTTCGAGGAAGGCATCGCGGCAGACAGCCTGCCCACCCATGCCGTTGCGCTGGGGGCGGGCATGCCCGTCATCCGGCTGCTGGTTGAATCCGGCCTTGCGGCCAGCAACGGCGAGGCAAGGCGTCTGATCCGCGGGGGCGGGGCGCGGCTGAACGACGTCGTGTTGACCGACGAGGCGGCCCTAGTGACACGCGCTGATCTGCGCGACGGCGCGGCGAAGCTCTCCGCGGGCAGGAAGCAGCACCGGTTGATCCGCGAGGCCTGACCGCGTCGTCGATCACCGGGATCTCATACCCCCAGCTGGTCGGCCAATTCGGGGATCGAGCCGACGGCATAATCCCAGTCGGACTCTGGGCCGAAGTCGCGCGACTGGTGCGGCCCGTACTCCGTCGGCCGCGCGATGAACGCTGTCCGCAGCCCGTTGGTCCGGGCGGCCGCGAGGTCCGCATTATGGGCGGCACACAGCATCACCTCAGCAGGCTGGAGCCCCAGCAGCGCCGCCGCCCCCAGATACGTCTCGGGGTCGGGCTTGTAGTGCCGGAACGTTTCCGCGCACAGCACGAGGTCCCACGGCAGCCCGGCGTGCTTTGCCATGTTGACCAGCAGCGCCACGTTGCCGTTCGATAGCGGGCTGATCACGAACCCCTGTTTCAACCGGGTCAAGCCAGCGACGCTGTCGCCCCAGGGCCGCAGCCGATGCCAGCCACGCACCATCCAGTCGGGATCCATGTCGGCCACCCCGAAGCGCGGCGCCAGGCTCTCGAGGGACTGACGGTGGAGCGCGTCGAGGTTGGTCCAGGGCAACGCGCCACGGCGGACCTGGTCCATGGACGGCGCGTAGGCGCCGCGCCAGGCATCCACCAGGCCGGCCCAATCGACACCTGGCCGCGCGGCGGAGAATTCCTGGATCAGACTGGCGCGCCAGTCCACCACGGTCCCGAACACGTCGAACAGCAGCGCCTTGACCATCACCGTCATCCTCAATCGAATAGATGGAACAGGCCGCGCAGGAAGCCCGGCGTCAAGGCGCTGAGTGGATTGACGCCGACGGCCGGGTCCGCGAGCGGCCCGCGGATCGTGTAATCCACGGCAACGAGCCCGCCGCCCCGCTCGTTGCTGAACAGCCGCCCCAGCAACGGGATTCGTCCGAGCAGCGAGTTCAGGAGATAGGCGGGAACCACGGTCCCCGCGACGTTGAGCGTCTTGCGCCCCGTGTCGATGCGGCCCCGTGCCGTGATGCCCAGGGACGCGCTGAAGGCCCGTGTCTCCTGCAGGTCGAGTACACCGGCCTCCCATCGGAAGGGCATGATCATGTCGCTGAACGCCAGCCCGGGCCCCCGCATGGCGTCCACGACTCCATAGATCGTCATGGCCTGCAGCAGCTTGCCGATCACCGGTGCATTCAGGACGGTGAAGTTCTCCAGTCGCGCCGTTCCTGCAAGGGGGGTCGTTGGCCGCGTATCGTCGTAGATGGCGTCGAGCGAGAGGCGGCCGCCGCGGATACTGTCCACCAGGTCCGCGCCATGCAGCAGCGCGCCTCCGTCTGCGGCACGAAGGGTGAGGCGCCGACCTCGCCCCTCCGGCCGCAGCGAGAGCTGCAGTGCCTCTGGGCCGGCCGAGGTGGCGGTCAGGAGGGAAAGGCGGGTGCCGTCGTTTTCCGCATGCGCCGTCACGTTCGAGATGCCACGGTCGCCGGACAGCAGCACGCGGTCGAAGCGGATGTCGGCAATCCAGGGGTCGGAATTGCCGGCGCCTGGCTCGGCTGCTGCTGCGTCGGGCGGTTTGCGCAGCTCGGTCGACAGGTCGAGCACGCTGCCGCTGAGCGTGGCGCGGATGGGCTCGGGCGGATTGGCCGGGAACCGGATTTGGCCCTGCGCCTGGGTCGGACCAAGCACCATCCGGTCGAGCACCAGCAGCAGCGGATCGGTGCCCACCATCTCCACCCGGCCATCCGCCAGCATCCCCGGGCCTTGCGCATGCAGCTGGTCGATGCCGAGCATGCGGTCGCCCTTGATCAGCAAACGCAGCGTGGCGCTGGCGGCCGGCCCGGGGGCCTTGCGCCACCCGACGACGGCCAGCCCGGCATCCTTCAGATCGGCGTTGATCTGGACATCGCCGCTGCCGTCGCGCCGCTGCTGGTATTTGGCGGTAAACGCGGCCGATCCGGACGGCATCAATGTTCCCGGTCCGAACCGTGCCGCCGTCAGCTGGCGGCCCGTCACGCGTCCGATCGCCTGGGCGCGCTGCACCACTTGGGTCGCCGGGCCGTTCCGGAAATCCATCTCCACCAAGAGATCGCTCGGGATTCCGGCGATGGTGGCCTTTCCGGCGGCCTTCAGCGTCTCGTTGTTGACGTCCATCTGGATCGCCCCCTGCTCCAGGTCGCGCCCGGCGACAAGCCCGCCCAGCCGCAGGTCGGTCAGCCGCGTCGACGTTTCGATCCGGATGTCCTCGAACTCGATCCGGTCATTCATCGGCATCGAGATCTGCATCCGTCCCGCCACCGCTCCGGCAGGGTTCCGCATCGGGATCGGCCGCCGGTCCAGCAGCGCGAGGGCCGGGTTCTTCAGCAGCGTCAGGATATCGGGGACCGGCCCTGCGACATCGGCCGTCAGCAGCATGAACTGGTCCTTCTCGTCCATGCCGGTGAAGTGGATCAGGCCGTTCCGCAGCGCCATGCCACCCTGCCGCGCCGAGCTCACGGTGATGTCCAGGACGGCTGGGCTCTTCATCGTGAGCATCGCCTGCGCCGCCTCCACCGGGGGCACCGGGCGCAGCCACCAGATGGTCACGTCCTCGCCCTTCATGGAGGCGTCGATCGCGGTCAATGAGGCGTCCGTCAGGTCGAGCGGTGCCTCGAACGCCAGCCTGGCGTGGCCATCGCGCGCGGTGCCGGCGGTGACGTTGGGGATCAGCCAGGGCCGCACGTGGCCGCCCAGCGGCGCGGGCCATAGCGCGGCAAGATCGGCGAAATCGACATGGTCGATCGTCCCTTCCGCCTCTCCGCGCAGCTTGTTCGGGCCGATCGCGAGCTTGGCCGCCGCCGTCACCGTGGTCGGCCATGCGCCGCCAGGGGCGTGCACGACGGTTCTCAGACGCTCCAGCGTCACATGTTGCGGGGTGGACCAGCCGGGGGTGTCCCAGGCGGCGTTCGCAGCCAGGTCGAGGCTGTCGAACCCGATGCGCGCGCCGGCAAGGCGCAGGCGGCCGGTTCCCGCCTGCAATTGGATCGTGGCGGCGCGTGGCCGCATCCGGGTATCCAGCTCCAGCGTGGCGGCCCCCTGGATCGCGGCATCGAGCGTGTCGGCTGTAGAGATGGCGGGTGCCGCGTCCTGCACGGCCGCGGCATTCACCGGGGCGAAGGCCAGCCGCACCCCCGTGCCGCCGTCCGGCGCGAGGTCGGCCCGCAGCGCCACTGTGGTGTGGACGGTGCCCAGCGCAAGCGTGGCCCCCGCCGTCCCGCGGACCCCGCCCTGTTGCTGCCGGCGCAGGTCGAGCGCCACGATATCCAGCCGCAGCCCGCCCTGTAGCGCCGGGTCATGCAGCGTGATGGCGGCGTTGCGCAGGCTGACGGAGCGAAGTTCCTCGATATGCTGCAGGTCGGGCCGGGTCGGCCGCACCCCGGGTCGGCGGACGGGGCGGGCGAGTTCGCGCAGTGTGTCCTGCACGGTCGGCCCGGGGGTGTCCGGGCCGTCCTGCGCGAGGCCGAGGCCGCCGAGGTCCAGCGCGATGCCCCCCTGCGCGTCGCGGACCACGGTCAGCACGAGCCCCTCGACAAGCAGATCGCGGGGCACGACCTGGCCCAGCAGCAGGCGCGGCAGCGAGACCGTGAGGTCCACCCTATCGACACGCGCGATCTGCATGTCGCGGAGATCGACGAGGTGCAGGTCGCGCAGCATCAGCGACAGGCCGCGACCCGCGCTGCCGCCGTTCACGCTGCGGCCGTCCGTTGCGGCATCATTCTCCGACCCTACCGGGCTCCATTCCAGCGTGGCCTGCCCGATGGACAGCCGCGTCGGCTTGCCGGGCAGGTTGGCGGCGGCCTCGATACGGCGGGCGACCCATGCGATGTCGAGCGGGCCTTGCGCGAGGCGCCACCCGAGAACGGCGGCGGCGGCGGCGGCAAGCATCAGCAGGGTGAGCAGGACGCCCACCAGGCCATGCAGCCGGCCCCCCATCTCACGGGCGAAGCGCTTCATGCGTTGACGCCGGCCGGCATCGCCCGCCAGTTTGCCGGGCCATGTCCAAACCTTCTCCAGTCTCCTGGCCCGAACCGGCAGACCCCGCTGCGGCCGGCCGCCTGGTTGAACGCTTCACCGATCTGGGGCCGGACCATGCGGCGCTGGCAGGCACGAGATGGGGCGCCGCCATGCTTCGCGGCGTCGGCGGCGGCAGCCCCTTTCTGTCGGACCTGATGATCCGCGAGCATGGGTGCGTGCTGCAATTCGCCGTCGAGGGCGCCGACGCGACGCTGGGGGCCGCCATGCGTGCCCTGAACGCGATCGAGCCCACCGCGGCCCGCGGCGCCATCACGGCCGCCCTGCGCCGTGCCAAGCGTCAGGTCGCCCTGATCACCGCGCTTGCGGACCTCGGCGGCTCCTGGGGTCTGGCCCGCGTTACGTCCGCCATTTCGGATCTTGCCGAGGTTGCGCTGCGCCTTGCGGTCGCGCATTTGCTCCGCTCCGCCCACGACCAGGGCGCGCTTCGCCTTGCAGACCCGGCCCGGCCCGAGAACGCCAGCGGCCTCGTCGTGCTTGGGATGGGCAAGCTCGGCGCGCGCGAACTGAACTATTCCAGCGATATCGACCTCATCCTGTTCTACGATCCGGCGGCCCATCCGGATCCCGATTCGCTGGGCGCCACATTCACACGCATCGCACGTGCCCTGGTTGCCATGATGGAGGCAAGGGATTCGGGCGGCTACGTTTTCCGGACCGACCTGCGCCTGCGCCCGGACCCGGCGGCGACACCGCCGGCCGTCGCGCTGCCCGGTGCCATCTCCTACTACGAGACCATGGGCCAGAACTGGGAACGCGCCGCCATGACGAAGGCGCGCCCGGTGGCCGGCGACATCGCGCTCGGGCATGCCTTCCTTGTGGCCATCCGTCCCTTCGTCTGGCGGCGCAGGCTGGATTTCGCGGCGATCGCCGACCTGCACGCCATGAAGCGGCGGATCGACAGCCACCACGGCTTCACGGCCTTGTCGCAGGACAAGGGCGGCACGGAGGGCCTTGCGGGGCTGGACGTGAAGCTTGGCCCGGGCGGCATCCGCGAGGTGGAGTTCGCGGCACAGACGCTTCAGCTTGTCTGGGGCGGGCGCAACCCCGGATTGCGGGACCTGACGACGCTCGGCGCGCTGCGGGGCCTGGTTCGTGCTGGCCATCTTGGCCGCCGGGCAGCGGCGGAGCTTGCGGTCGCCTACCGCCTGCTTCGCCGCATCGAGCACCGATTGCAGATGGTCGCGGACCGGCAGACGCACACGATGCCGGAAAAACCGGAGGAGCTGGCCCGGTTTGCGGTGTTCATGGGCTGCACCGATGTCGCGGCACTGGGGGCGCTGATGGGCGTCCACATGGGCCGGGTGCGGGCGCGCTACGCCGAGGTGTTCGAAACCGTGCCGGACGCCCCGGGGGCGGAACCGCTCGATCTCGCCGGGCCCGACGTGCCGCCGGCCACGGTCGCGCGGCTGGCGGCGATGGGCTTCCGCAACGGGGCGGGCATGGTCGCGACCCTGCGCGGCTGGCAGGCGGGGCGCCTGCGCGCGCTGCGGACGCCGCGTGCGCGGGAGTTGATGGACGCGGTTCTGCCGTCGCTGCTGGCGGCGCTGTCCGCGCAGTCCGACCCGGACGCCGCCTTCAACCGGTTCGATGCCATGCTTTCGCGGCAGGGCGCCGGGGTGGAGCTGCTGTCGATGTTCCAGCGCAACCCGGCCCTGCTCGACCGGGTTGCTGCCGTGCTGGGCGCCGCACCGTCGCTGGCGGAATACCTGGCCGGGAACGCCACCGCGCTGGAGGGCCTGTTGACCCCGCCGCCGGCCATGGAGGCGCCTTGCCACCAGGTGCTGGCGGGCCGGCTGGCCGATGCGGCGTCGCTGGAGGATGTGTTGTCGATCACCCGCAGCCTGGTGCGCAGCGAGGAGTTCCGCCTGTGCGTGTCGCAGATGCTGGGCGCGATCGACGTGGATGCTGCGGGATTTGCCCGCACCGCGCTGGTTGATGCAGCGCTGCAGACATTGCTCCCGGCTGTGCTGGCCGATCATGCGCGCCGCTATGGCCAGGTGCCGGGCGGCGACGTGGCGGTGGTTGCCATGGGCAAGGCCGGCAGCCGGGAGATGATGGCCGGTTCCGACCTGGATCTGATGCTGCTCTACACCGTCCCGCCGGATGTGCAGGAAAGCGACGGGCCGCGGCCCCTGCCGGTCAGCCAGTATTTCATACGCGCGGCCCACGCCTTCGTCGCGGCCCTGACGGCGGCGGGCGCCGAGGGGCCGCTGTATGAGGTGGACATGCGGCTGCGGCCCTCGGGCAACAAGGGTCCGGTGGCGGTGCCGCTGGCCGGGTTCGCGGCCTATCACGCCAGCGAGGCCTGGACGTGGGAGCGCATGGCGCTGACCCGGGCCCGCGTGGTGGCCGGCAACCCGCCCATCCGGGAACAGGCCGAACGGGCGATCGCCGGCGCGCTGGCCCGGCCCTTCGATCCCGCGACGACCCGCGCGGATGCGGCTGCCATGCGCGCGCGGCTGCTACGCGAGCTGCCGCCATCGGGTCCGTGGGATGTGAAGATGCGGGCCGGCGGCGGGATGGAAGTGGAATTCGTCGCCCAGGTGCTGCAACTCGTCCACCGCGTCCGGCCCGCCCTGCCGAATACCGGCGAGGCGCTGCGCCACCTGGCCGAAATCGGCGCTCTGGCCACCCACGAAGCCGACGTCCTGATCCGGGCGGACCTGATTTGGCGGACGGTCCAGAGCATGGTCCGCATCACCGTCGGGCGCGGCGCCGAGACCTTGCCGGCCCCCGCCATGGACGCGCTGCTTCGTGCAGCCGGCCGTGCAGCCGGGCGTGATCTTGACGCGGCCGCATTGGATGCCACCCTGGGCGACACGGCGCGCCAGGTCCGCGCGATCTTCACCACCCGCATCGGAGCGATCGCATGAGCATCCAGGAAGGCGACGCCGCCCCCGACTTCACCCTGCTGGCGAGTGGCGGCCGCACCGTCAGCCTCGCGGCGCAGAAGGGGCGGCCCTTCGTCCTGTATTTCTATCCGAAAGCCGACACCCCTGGCTGCACGAAGGAGAGCCAGGCCTTCCAGGAGGCCCTGAGCGATTTCGAAGGCCTCGGTGTCGATGTCATCGGCCTGTCGAAGGACAGCGTCAAAGCCCAGGATAAGTTCGCCGAGAAGTATGCGCTGGCGTTTCCCTTGGCCTCTGACCCCGAGGGCAAGGTGGTGGAGGCCTATGGCGCATGGGTCGAGAAGTCGATGTACGGCAAGACCTATATGGGCATCGACCGCAGCACGATCCTGGTGGGCAAGGATGGCCGCATTGCCAAGCTGTGGCGCAAGGTGAAGGTCCCCGGCCACGCGGCCGATGTGATGAAGGCCGTGAAGGCGCTGGGATAGCCGCTCAATATCGCCAGCCCTGGGCCTGACCCTCTATCCGGCGGTTGAGGATCGCCGGAACACGACCGCGCCCTAATACATAAGCCGCGTATCCAGCACGTTCCTCATGTCCTGCCGCCGCCCCTCGATCCAGCAGGTCAGGTTGTGCAGGAAGATGCGGGTGATCCGCGCATTCTCCCGCCGCACCGTGCTGGCGCTGTGCGGCGAGATCAGCACGTTCGGCATGGACCACAGCCGATGCGCCGGCGGCAGCGGCTCCGGGTCGGTCACATCCAGCGCCGCGAACGCGATCTGCCCGGCCGACAGCGCCGCGATCAGCGCGTCATGATCCACGGTGGTGCCGCGCCCGATATTGACGAAGGTCGCCCCTGGCTTCACTGCGGCAAAGGCGGCGGCATCCAGCATGCGCTCCGTCTGGGGCGTATGCGGCGCCGTCATCACCAGATGATCCGCCATCCCGAGCGCCACGTGCAGCTCGGCCGCCGGGATGATGGCGTCGAACAGGGCGTTGTGCGGCCGGGAGCGGTCGGCGTCACGCGCCACCGCAACCACCCGCATGTCGAACGCCCGCGCCACCCGCGCGCAGCCGCGGGCCAGATCCCCGGCGCCGATGAGCACCAGGGTACGCCCTGCGAGGTCCTCACCGGCATGCCGCTCCCACCTGGCATAGGCCTGCTCGGTCTTCAGATGATCCAGCCCGCGCAGGTGGCTCAGGATCGCCATGAACGTCCACTCCGCCAGCGGGCCGGCATGCACGCCGCGCGCAGTCGTCACCAGCACCCCGCTCCGATCCAGCCCCAGCCGCGCCACCGCGGGCCCGACCCCGGTGCTGGTGGTCTGCACCCATGCCAGCTTCGACAGGAACGGCAGGTCCGCCGCGTCCGGCAGGTCGAACAGGATGTTGGCGCGCGTCAGCATCGAAGCCCACCGGGCCGCCTGCTGTGGCGTCCGCTGGAACGGTCCGCCCTTATGGTCGCTGGGAAACCGCGGCGTGGGCAACAAGGTGCGGTCGTGGAGCACCTGCAAGTGGTCAGGCGCGAGCGCGCGGATCTGCGCGACATGTTCCTCCTCCAGCGGGGAGGCGATCAGCAGGATGTTTGGATTCGCGGCCATTCCCCGACCGGACCATGCGGTCCCAAAGGCGTCAATCGTGCAAAAGGCGGCTCAGGACTTACCGGCGCCTTGGGTAGGCGGCTTGGCCGGGTCGGCGCATCGCACGCCTTGGCGGGTCACGACGCGCGTCGGCGCTCCGGTGCGCAGTTCGTCCGCCGTGCAGGCCCGAATCTGGCCCCAGCCCTTCGCCCCCATGCATGCATTCATCGCCACGTCGATCTGGCCCCAGCGCGTCGCGGGGCCGCCGAACCAGGCCAGCCCGGTTTTGGCGTTGCGCTTGTCCACCGCGTCGGGCACGGACGCATCGCAGGCCTCGAGGTCGGCGCGATACGTGGTGGATTGCGTGTTCGTGCCGCCAGGGGGCGTATAGCCGCAGCCCGAGACCACAAGGGCGGCGACCAAAGGGAGGATCCGGGCGATGAACGAGATCGGCATGGGCGGCATCGATCCTGTACCAGGCGTGGTGTCAAGCGAATTGGCCGCGCGCTTCGTCGTGGCGCAACGCCTGACGGCCGAAGCCGCCGCCCTTGCCGTCCGCATGCAGCCACCGCCCGGAGCGGCCCAGGGCAGCCTGAAATCGGCCCAGGATTGGCTCACCGAGGCTGACGGCGCCGTTGAGCGATTTCTCTCGGACGGTTTCGCCCGGGCATTCCCCGAAGATGGGTTCCAGGGCGAGGAAGGCGGTGTAACCCGGCCCGGCGCCCTCCGCTGGGTCGTCGACCCCATCGACGGCACGAGCAACTTCGCCCATGGCGCGCCGCGCTGGTGCGTCTCCGTCGGGCTGTTGGCCGGCGAGGCCGCTGTGCTGGGCGTCCTGGCAGCGCCCGCCCTGGGCGACACCTTCGCCGCCGTCCGCGGCGGTGGCGCCACCTTGAACGGCAGCCGCATCCGCGCCGCCGGCACCACCGCGATGGGCCGCGCGATCGTGGAATGCGGCTGGTCCCCGCGCATCCCGAACGACGCCTATCTCGGCTTGTGCGGCCGCATGCTGGGGGCTGGCGCCATGCTCCGGTCTGGCGGGTCCGGGGCGCTCGGTCTCGTTGACGTGGCCGCCGGCCGGCTTGACGGGTATGCCGAGCTGCACATCAACCTGTGGGATTGCTGCGCCGCCTTGGCGGTGCTGTCCGAGGCCGGCGCGCACGTGAACGCCTTCCTGCCCCGCGGCATCACGGCTGGCGCCCCGGTCCTGGCCTGTGCGCCCGCGCTGGGACCCACGCTGGAGGCGATCCTGGCGGGATAGGTCCGATGACCCTGGGCCGCCGCCTGACGCTGATTCTCGGCACCACCCAGCTGCTGGTCTGGGGCCTTACCTACTACGTCCCGTCGGTGATGACGCTGCCGGTCGCGGCGAGCCTCGGCGTCGGACCGGCCGCCGTCCTGGGCGGCTTCTCCCTGGCGCTGCTGGTTACGGGGCTCGCCTCGCCATGGGCCTGCCGGCGGATCGACCGGGTTGGCGGCCGGACCGTACTCGTGTTCGGAGCGTTGTTGCAGGCCGCGGGGCTGCTGCTGATGGCCGCCAGCCCGGGACTGTGGTGCTGGTACATGGGCTGGGCGGTCACCGGGCTCGGCATGGCGTGCGGGCTGTACGATGCGGCGTTCGCCACGGCGGGGCGGATGCTGGGCGCGGGGGCCCGCCCGACCATCACGGGGATCACCATGATCGGCGGCTTTGCCAGCACGCTGGGGTGGCCGCTGGGGGCGTGGCTGGTGCCGCTGCTGGGCTGGCGGGGCACGTTGGCGTTCTACGCGGCGATATTGCTGTGCGGGAGCCTGCCGCTGTTGCTGCTGCTGCCGCGAACAGTGCCTGCAGCACCACCGGCAACGCCCCGCGGCGAACATGGCGCGCCACGCGACGGCCGCTTCATCTTCGCTTCGATCGGGTTCTTCTTCACGCTGCGGGCCTGGGTCGGCACCGTCATTTCGGTCAGCGCGCCCATCCTGCTGATAGGGATGGGGTTGAGCCAGGTGGCCGCCATCGGCCTGGTTTCGTTGATCGGCCCGGCGCAGGTCGGGATGCGGGTGTTGCAGGCGGCGTTGGGGCGCCGCTGGAGCCCGGTTGCCGTCGCCTGGGTCGGGGCGGCGCTGTTTCCGGCCGTAGGTCTGCCATTGGCCCTGGCGGGACCGGGATGGGTCGGGGTGGCAGCACTGGTGTTCGTACTCGGCTATGGCGCCAGCAACGGCATCCTGACGATCGCGCGGGGCATGCTGCCGCTGCATCTGTTCGGGCCGGAAGGCTACGCGATCCGGGTGGGGCGGCTCGCCTTGCCGGTCATGCTCGCGCAGGCGGCCGCCCCGCTGGTGACGGGGCCACTGGTGCAGGCGTGGCCCGCATGGGGGGTGTTCCTGGCGCTTAGCGGGGCGTCGATGCTGGCGGCGGCGGGTCTGGTGCCGCTGCTGTGGCGCCGATGACGAGCGCCCGCGCGTCCTGCATCAACGCGCGTCGGCTTGCTTCGTCCAGATAGAACATGTGTCCGCCGGCATAGACCTTCAGCGCCAACCGCCCCCCGGCCGCGCTGGCCGGCACCTGCGCCAGCAGCAGCGCATCCGCGAAATACGGCGTCACGAGATCATACAGCCCATGCACGACGAGCGCACGCGCCGCCGGGTCGAGCGCGAGGTATTGCCGCAACGCCGTCATCGACTCCGGCCGGTTGTTGCTGCGGCCATAATCCCACTGGCCGTTCAGCTCCTCGCTCAGCAGGGTGTATTGGCGATTGGGCGCCCCATCGGGCTGCCATTGCAGCCGCCCATGATACAGCGCCAGCATGGCGGAGGTCAGCGGGCCCTTCAGCCCATCGAGGATCGGGTCCGGCGAGTGGTCGGTGGGCGCTGCCGGGAAGGGGTCGCGCGCCTCCAGCCGTGCATCGTAGGGCGTTGCGACGCTCCCCGGATGCCTGTTGCGCAGCATGTCGCCCCAATCGAGCCGCCCTGCCCGCCGCCGGATCAGCGCCGGGTCCAACCCCGTCAGCGGTGCGAGCGTGCGGGCGATGCGGTCCTGTGCCGCGCCGTCGTCGGGTCCGGCCAGGAGGTCCGCGATATACGGGCCTGCCGCATAGGCCTCCGCTGCCGCGTTTTCGGCCCGGCTGCGTGCCCCTGCATAGGCCGCGGCGACGCTCGGCAGCTGCACGGCGCGCCGGATGGGATCGTAGGCCGAATCGCGTCCGTTGAAGTCCAGCACCGGCGAGATCATCACGATCCCCGCAACGCCCACCCCCTGCTGCTCCAGCAGCGCCCGCGCCAGCAGTGGCGCGCGGAAGCCGCCGTACGATTCGCCCGCCAGGAATACCCGGCCGCCGAGCCGGTCATGCGCCTCCAGCCAGCGCCGCGCGATGGTTGCCAGCGTACGGATATCGCCGTCCACGGTCAGGAAGGGCTTGCCGGCGTCCGGCCCGTCGCCGGTCCAGCGGGAATAGCCGGTGCCGGGCGGGTCGATGAACACCAGGTCGGTGAAGGCCAGCCATGTCTCGGCATTGTCGACCGGAGCCGGGTCCTGGCTGGGTGTGATCGGCAGCACGATAGGCACCCGCCACGGCCCGATGGCGGCCATATCCAGATAGGCGGATGCGGCGCCGGGGCCGCCGTTGAACGCGAACGTCACGGGCCGCCCGGCGCCATCCCCGGTGAATGCGGTCGTGACGATCTCCGCCACAGTCTTGCCGTCGGGCGCCGCGAGCTTCTGCGTCTCGACCATGGCGGAGAAGGCCAGCGGCCCATCGGGCAGGGTCAGGCTGTGCCGGGTCGTCTTGTCGGCTGCCAGGGCAGGTGCCGCGAGGCTCAGGGCGAGGGCCAGCAGAGGCCAAAAGCGGCGCCCGAGGCCGGTGCGCGCGTCGAGATCAGTACTCATATTGATATGTCACCCCTACCTGGTTGCCGCCCTGGCCGGTGCCGACGTCGGTCTGCAGCTTCAGACCTTTCGTGATGTCGATCTGCACCGTCGCGCCCGTCTGGTTGCCGGTCGCCCCCTGTTTCGCGCCCACATACACCCCGTTCGTCACATAGCGCCCGGCCTCCACCGTCGGTGCGGCCGCCTTGCTCGACGTGCCGGTGCCGCTTCCGGTGCCCAGGCTGAGGCGATCCAGGCCGAGCCCCTTGCGCACGTCTTCCAGCGGATTGAACCCGCCGCCGCCGACGCCCGTCAGCTCTGCCAGGCCTGCCGCGATCTGGGCGATCTGGAACGGGCCGAGGTCTTTCGCCGACCGCTTGAAGATCAGATAGGCCAGCACCTCGTCCTGCGGCAGGTCGGGTACGGAGGACAGCGTGATCTTCGGCTTGCTCACATATCCGCCGATCGACAGCGTCGCCGTCACGCCCCCCGCCGTGCTGTCGGCCGCGAAGTCCAGCGTGGGATCGATCGCGCCCGACACGCCGGTGCCGTCGAATCCGATCTTCCCGCGCGAAAAGGTCAACGTGGTCCCCGCGACACTCACCGACCCCCGCCGCATATCCAGCCCGCCCGCCACTTGCGGCTGCGTGCTGGTGCCGCGGATGCGCAGCCGCCCCGCCACTTCCGCATCCACGCCCCGTCCCCGGAGGAACACCTGGCCCGGCGCCTCGATCGCCAGGTCCAGGCCGATCGGGCTTGCAGGTGCTGCCGGCGGGGGCGGCTTCTGCCCGGGGCGACGCACGTCCAGCACCGCGACGCTTGCTGGCAAGGTGCTGGGAATGCCCAGTTCTGCCCGGCGGATGCGGATCGTGCCGCCAGCCGCAGGCGAGGCCACAGGGCCCTTGAGCGTCAGGTCCGCGTCGATGTCGGCGCTGATGGTATCCGACGCCAACGGCCGCGCATTCCGTGCCATCACCACCAGGTCCAGCGTCGGGGGCGCCAGCCCGACCGTCCCGGACACACCGATGGTACCCGGGCCGGCGCGCCCGGTCAGGCTCATGATCCGGATCGTCTGCCCATCGGCGCGGAGCGTCGCGGCAAGCCGGTCGATGCGCAGCCCCTGGGCGAAATCCTGGACCTCTCCGTCGATCAGCCGTGCGGTCCCAGCCACCTGCGGCGCGGCCAGCGGTCCGGAGATCGCGGCATCCAGCGTCACCCGCCCGCGGGCCCGGCGCGCGTCGGCGGCAAGGATGGGGTCCAGCAACGCCAGGTCCAGCCCCCCCGTGGCCCGCACCGACAGCGCCCCGGCCCCGAGCGGCACCTGCCCGTTCACCGCCAACGACGCGGTCCCGGCCGAGAGCCGTGCATCCACGCGGGCGAGACCGCCCCCCAGCTGCGCGGTCGCCTGCACACTGGCCGGCGGCAGCGCACCGGCCGCTCCGGCGCGCGCGCGCAGCCCTGTTGCGGACAGCCGCACTGTCCCGGTCGGCGCCGCGGCCGCGCCGCCCAGCTTCGCGTCAAGCGTGACCTGGCCCTGATATGCGGCAGGCGCCCCGTCCGTGCGTGGCAGCGGCAGGTCGGCGACATTAGCCCGCACCGCCGCGGTGACATCGAGCGTTGGCGACAGGCGCCCGGCGAGGTCGATCGTGGTGGAGCGGATCGCCAGCCGCAGCCGATCCACGCTAACGCCATCACCGAAGCGGATCGTCGCCGGGACCGTCAGCCGGACCGTTTCGGCCGCGCCGTAGCCCGGCGGCTTGGCGTCCACCTGGAGCTGGTTTACCCGGACCCGCATTGCGACCGCGTCCAGCACGGCCACCAGCGTCACCTGCGCCGGGGTGCCCGAGGCGGTGACGTTTGCGGAACCGCGGATCGCCAGCGCCGCCTGTGGCCCGCTCACCTCCAACCGGGCCTGGCCGGTGGCGCCGCCGGCGTCGATCCCATCGGCCACCAGGCTTGCCGTGACGACCGGTGCCTCGGTTGGATGCGCGACGTGCGCCTTCAACTGTGCCCGCGCGATCTGCCGGCCCGGCAAGCCGGCGTTGCGAAGTTCGGCCTCGACCGTCGCGCTGGCAGCGTCCAGAACGATCGTCGCGTTTAGGCCGCCCGACAGCGGCTGCCCGATCAGGGGCCGCAGATCGCCGAGCTTCGGGAATTGCAGCCGCACGGTGCCGGTCGGCAGCGTGGCGCCGGGCGACAGGGTCAGCGCGCCCTCGGCATGGAGGCTGCGCCAGTCGGCCTTCTCGATCGTGGCGCGCAGGGTGCCGGCGCTGTCCCGGGCAACGTCGAGCGCCACGGCAAGCGGCGCGCCTTCGAACACCCCCTGGGCGGTGACACGCCCGGTCGGCGCGGCCGGCAGGCCCTTCAATGCCGCGATCACCGTCACCGGCCCCTTCGGCACGCCAGGCGCTCCGACGTCGCCGGCGAGTTTCGCGTTCAGCGTAAGCTGATCGAGCGGCCCCGCCACGTGGGCATCGAGCGTTGCCTCCCCCTGCAGGGTGGGCGCGATCAGCGCCAGGTTGGACAG
>JAYVEG010000111.1:0-4985 GCA_043748985.1 Rhodospirillales bacterium | reverse complement strand
TTGAATTGCGGTTGCAGTGTGCTCGCCGTCCGGGACGGGGGCGGGTAGGATGTAGGTCAAGGCGCCGTCCTGGCCTGCGGTCGCGATGCCGGTGGAATGGCTATCTATGGCGATGCCGACCCGGGCGCCGGGTTCCGCCGTCCCGGTGAGGACGGATGTGCCGCCTGCGACCAGGTGCAGTGTCGGTGCCGCGGAAGCGATCGTGTCCACCGTGAGGGTGCGCGGCGCCGCGGTCGCTGCGTTGCCGTAGGCGTCGGTGACGTCGGCGGTGCTGCCGTCAGGGCGGTCGCCCAGGCCGGCGGCGACGCTCTGTGGAATGGTGACGGACCAGGTGCCGGCGGTGAGGGTCCCGGTGTAGTCGTGCGTGCCGAAGCCGACCTGGACAATGCGGCCGTCGGCGCCGGTGTCGCTGACCGTCAGGGCCTGGTTGTGCTCGATGGCATCGATGACGTTGTCGGTGGCGATGGGATCGATCGCGAGCGTCGGCGGGGTGGTAAAGACGTGGAAGCTGGTGGAAGCGTCGATCGGATTGGAACTCGAGTCCGCGGCGGACGCGGTGATGCAGAAGGTGCCGTCGGCCAGGCCCGCGACGGTGTTGGCGTCGAGCAAGACGGACCAGGCGCCGGTTTGGAAGTCGATCGCCGAATAGAGTGTGAGGGCGAAATTGCCGGGGCCAGTGATATCGATCTTTACAGGGTCGAAGGCCGGGTCAACGACCGTGCCGCCAATCGACACAGACACTTGATGCTCGGTTGCGTTGACGACGTTGTCGCCAGCCACCAAGTCGATGATGATGAATGTCATGCCGTAGCCTCGTCCTGCGGAGCCTGGCGGTTTGAGCCCGGCTCCTCATGCTGCGTGTGGCCTGACTGTGCCAGTGGCAGGTGAAGACTTGGCTAACGCAGAGGTCGTCTGTCGATTTGGAATGGCGGAGTGCACCCACCCCGCGTCGGGGTGGGTGCGTCGGATGGGGCGGTCAGTAGCGCCTGTAGGCCAGGAACTTGCCGCTCATCCCGATCTTTACGCGGTCGCCCTTCTGGTCGGGTTGCCGGTCCAGCGTCATGTCGAAGTCGATGGCAGACATGATGCCGTCGCCGAACTCCTCGTGGATAAGCTCCTTCCACGTCGTGCCGTAGACGCTGATCAGCTCGTAGAAGCGGTAGATCAGCGGATCGGTCGGAACCTGGGTGGGCAGGCTGCCGCGATAGGGCGGCTCCATCAACAGGTCGATCTCGTCGGACGACAGGTCGAACATCACGCCGGCCTTCTCGGCAGTGACCTGGTCCATGCACATCTGGCCCAGGCAGGCTGCCGTGGTCCAGACAGTCGAATAGCCGAGCTTTTCGGCGACCTGCGGCCAGGTCCACCCCTTCTTCTTCTTCGTGGCGCGGATCTTCAGGCCGAGTTTGGTCTTTTCGTCGTTCATGCTGTTGTCTCCTCGAGTGCGTTGTCGGCGGGGCGAACCTGCGGCACGTGGCGGCCGTCCCAGCCTTCTGGCCTGCTGCCGGCCATGGTGCGGGACCGGGTGACCAGGAAGTCCACGATGTGGTTGCGCAGCGCGTAGTGCCCGGCGCTGCGATGGATGATCGCGCGGTCGCGCGGCCGGGGCAACGTGTTGATCACGACCTCGCCCACACGAGCGTCGGGGCCGTTGGTCATGAGCAGGATGCGGTCGGCGAGCAGGATGGCTTCATCGACGTCATGGGTGACCATGAAGGCCGTCTGCCCGGCGTCGGACACGAGGCACAGCACCTCGTCCTGCAGCGTGCCGCGAGTGAGCGCGTCGAGCGCACTGACGGGCTCGTCCATGAGCAACAGGGCAGGCTCGATGGCCAGCGCGTGCGCATAGCCGACGCGCTGCTTCATGCCGCCGGTCAGCTCGGCAGGAAGCCGGCCGGCGGCGTCGCCCAGCCCGACGAATTCCAGCACGGCGCGGGCATGGTGCTGAACCTTGGCGCGGGACCAGCCCTTGTGCCGGCTCCGGACAACAAAGGCGACATTGCCCTGGGCCGTGAGCCAGGGCAGCGGGACGTGGGACTGAAAGATGACGGCGCGGTCGAGCGACAGGCCGGACACCTCGCGCACGTCCATGACGATGGTGCCGGCGTCCGGCGCTTCGAGCCCCGCGAGGATGTTGTGGATGGTGGTCTTGCCACGCCCGGGATGGCCGATCAACGCGATTAACTCGCCGCGCTCTGCGCCGAACCAGACGTCGCAAAACACCACGCGGCTGCTGTAGTCGCGGCGGATGCCTTCGACAGAGAGCCAGCTGGTCACTCGCGCCACGCGATGGCTCGGGCGGCCCGGCCCAACAGCTGGTCCAGCAGCATGCCGACGATGCCGATGACGAGGATCGCGACGATGATGTCCGCGATGGAAAGGTTGTTCCATTGGTTCCACACGAAGTAGCCGATCCCGGTGCCGCCTACGAGCATCTCGGCGGCAACGATGACTAGCCAGGCAATGCCGATGCTGATGCGCGCCCCGGTCATGATGGTGGCGGCGGCGGCCGGCAGGATGAACTGGAAGGCGGTGCGCCATGGCCCGGCCTCCAGCGTGCGCGCGACGTTGAGCTACTCGCGGCGCAGCGACGCAACGCCGAATGCGGTGTTGAGCAGCATGGGCCAGATGGCTCAGATGAAGATGACGAAGATGGCGGAGATGCCGCTGTCCTTGATCGTATAGAGGACCAGCGGCATCCAGGCCAACGGGCTGACGGGACGGAGCACCTGGGTGATCGGGTCGAGCGCCGCATTGAGCACGGGAGTCATGCCGCCGCGGGGATAGAACAGACCGGTCAGTCCATAAGCAAGTTGATTAATCCTCAGGCGGACCGCACGCTCATTAATGGATCGTTCATCGTTTCTGCCATGGACACCCGTCCGGCGCGTAGTCCAGGATCGGTGCTGAAAACGGGGATGAACGATGCAGGCGCCGATCAGACTGCCGAAAACGCCGGGGTGGCTGGGTGAGTTCGGCGCGTTCGTCATGCGTGGAAATGTCGTGGACCTGGCGGTCGGCATTATCATCGGGGCGGCATTCACGGCGATCGTCAACAGCCTGGTGAAGGATCTGTTCACGCCGTTGCTGGGGCTGCTGATCGGGGGAATCGACTTCAGCAACCTGTTCGTCACGCTGAAAGGGCAGCATGAGGCGACGTTGGACGCGGCCCAGAAGGCGGGCGCCGTGACCCTGAACGTCGGGCTGTTCCTCAATGCCTGCATCTCGTTCGTGATCGTGAGCTTTGCCATCTTCTGGCTGATCAAGGTTATCAATCGGTTCATGGTGAAGGAGGAGAACGAGTCGCCGCCGCCGACCTTGCAGGAGCAGACACTGCTCGAAATCCGCGATCTGCTGGCACGCGGCGCCCAGCACGGCGAGTTGCCCCGCGATGGGACGGTCTGACGCCATGCGCTGGTTGCTGCTTCTGCTGGTGCTGATGGCGGGCCCGGCCTGGGCCATGGAGTTCACCGTGCCGGGGCTGCCGCGTGACGCCGCGGCCTACGAGGCGACGTTGACAGGAAGGAGCCCGGCCGGCTTGACGCCGCAGCAGAAGCGGCAGGCGGAGCAGCGGGCCGCCGATGCCACGCGGCGGAACGACTGGGGCGCGGTGGTGGCGGCGCTGGAGACGCGGCTGGGGGGCACGGAGCCGACGGCAGAACAATGGCTGTCGCTGGCGCGTGCGCACCTGGCAAAGCGGCCTCCAGAGCCGGCGCGGGCTGCTCAGTCGGCCTGGCAATCGCTCGGCATGGTGGACGACCCGGCTCAGGTTCCGGCGCTGCTGGTGCTGTCGGATGCGTTCCGGGCTCAGGAGCGGTGGGATTTTGCGATCCGCGCGCTGGAGGCCGCACAGGAGCGGGCGCCCGACAACAAGGACCTGCCGCGGCAATTGGCGGAGCTGCGCCGCACGGCGGGGATCCAGGTGCGGCGCGTGACGACGGAGCCGGAGGCGGACCCGCCGCAGGCTTGCATCGAGTTCACGACGGCGCCTGCGCGGCGGGCGGACTTCGTCCCCGGGGACTGGGTTCGACTGAGCCCGGCAACCCCCGATGCAGCAGTGTCGCGGCAGGGTGACAAGATCTGCATCGCCGGGCTGCGGCTGGGAGGCACGACGCAGGTCGGGCTGCGGGCGGGAATGCCGGGCGAGGATGGGCTGGCGCTGAACCGCGACGTGCTGCTGAACGTGGCGATGAGCAACCGTTCGCCGCGGCTGATCTTCGACAGCCGGGCGTTCCTGCTGCCGCGCGGACAGGCCGCTCGGGTGACCTTGACCAGCGTCAACCTGTCGAGCGTGAAGCTGCGACTGCTGCGCCTGTCGGAGCGGAATGTGCTGGCGTGGTCGCGCGATGCCGTGGTGGGGGAGCCACTGGAAAGCTACCGCTTCGATAACCTGGCCGAGAGCGGGAAGATCGTCTGGGAAGGAACCGCGACGATACCGCATTGGCAGCCGAATGCGTCGGTGCGCACCGCGCTGCCGCTGCCGGATGCGTTCAAGGAGCCTGGAGTCTACTTCCTGCAGGCGACTCCGGGAGATGGCACTCCGGTCTATTCGGCCGCGGCGACGCAGGTGGTCCTGCGGACCGACCTCGCGCCGACGGTGTGGCGGGGCACCGATGGGCTGACGGTGCAGGTGCGCAGCTTTGCTGACGGCACCGTGCAGAAGGGCGTGGCGCTGCGGCTACTGTCGAAGGCGAACGACATCCTGGCGGAGGCGAGCACGGACGCCGAGGGGGTGGCGCGGTTCGCCGCACCCTTGCTGCGTGGGACCGGGCCACAGGCACCGCAGGCGATCCATGGTGTGCTGGGCGAAGATTTCGTCTCGCTAGACCTTGCGACGGCGGCGTTCGACCTGTCGGACCGAGGCGTGGAGGGCGCTGCCCATCCTGGGCCACTCGATGCATTCGCCTGGACCGATCGAGGCATCTATCGGCCAGGGGAGACGGTGGAGCTGATGGCCCTGCTGCGCGATGCCGGGGGACAGCCGC
>JAYVEG010000110.1:0-5003 GCA_043748985.1 Rhodospirillales bacterium | reverse complement strand
GACCCGTCGCCCGTCAGTGTGCCGAGAAATGAGTCCGGGCCGCCTGCAGGCAGCGCTCCAGGCACCACAGCGCGTCCTGTCCCCGGTCGGGCATGACGAGCGGGTGGCCGGCTTCGGCGAGGGCGCGATCGATCATGAGATTGTCGTGCAGGCCGAAATCCTCGATGGCCAGACCGCCGGTGTCGGTCCAATGCCCGCCCGGGGCGCGAACGCCGCACACGGCCGTGGTGCGGTCGTGGAACGGCGCCATCGCGGTCGAATAGCCGAAGGCCGGCTTATTCTGGCCGAGCATGAAGCCGAGCTCGAACACGGTGCCAGGGTCCGCACTCGGGCCGCGAAACGGCGACAGGTCGGCCACGATCCCGTCAGCCCGGCGCATAAGAGCGACGTTGGCGCGGAAAATGGCCGTCGCCGTGGCAGGCGGCGTCGATTGCTGCGGCGGGTCAAGATCGAGCGGGTCCAGCCCGTCGAACCCGTATCGCGCGCACAGCGTCTTCTTCGCCGCGGCCAAGGCGGCGGCGGCGGCGCGGAACACGTCGGGGCCGGCGAGATACAGGCTGGGCATGGCAGGCAAAATGCCGGTTCGGGTGGACGTTGACCAGATGCGGTGGGTAGCGTGGCGTGCATGATGACGCTGATCTCCGCGACGCCCAGTCCCTATGCCCGCAAGGTGCGCATCGCGCTGGCGGAAAAAGGCATCCCGTTCGACCTGGTGACGGAGGTCCCGTGGGAATCGACGACGGCCACGCCGCGGCACAACCCGCTGGAGAAGCTGCCGGTGCTGATCCTGGAGGACGGCACCAGCGTGTACGAGTCGCACTTCATCCTGGAATGGCTGGAGGCGAAGCACCCGCAGCCGCCGCTGGTGCCGTCCAACGTCGACGGCCGGCTGTTCGCGCGCCGTGTGGAGGTGGTGGCGGACGGCGTGTGCGACGCGCTGGTGAGCCTGTTCTGGGAGCGGCAGCGGACAAGCCCGAGCGAGGCCTGGATGGCCCGGCAGATGCGCAAGGTAGATGGCGGCGTGCGCGCTTTGGCCGAATGGGCCCAGGGCCGGCCCTTCATCCAGGACCGCTTCGGCCTGGCTGACATCGCGACGGGGGCGGCCTGTGGCTACCTGGATGTGCGATTCCCCGACCATCCCTGGCGGTCCCGCCACCCTGGCCTCGCCGTCTATGCCGACGCCTTGTCCGCCCGGCCGTCGTTCCAGGCCACCGTGCCGTCGCCGCAATCGATCAAGGGTGCAGTCGTCTGATCCCAACACTGGCGTGGCATGTCGATTGCTTGGTCGTCTAGGCTGAAGCATCTGGAACAGGAGCGGTCGATGCGCGCGACAATGTTTGGAGTTTTGGGTCTGGCGGCGTGCCTGGTGGCAGGAACGGCGCAGGCCAAGGAGTGGACGACAGTTCGGATCGGTATGGACGCGACCTATCCGCCGTTCGAGAGCATCGAGTCGAGCGGCAAGATCGTCGGGTTCGAGGTCGACTATGCCAACGCGCTATGCGCGAAGATGAAGGTGACCTGCACGTTCCAGAACCAGGACTGGGACGGTGTCATCCCAGCCCTGCTGTCGAGCAAGTTCGACGTGATCTTCTCCAGCATGAACATGACCCCGGAGCGGGCAAAGCGGGTGCTGTTCTCCGACATGTACTACGCGACTGCCCCGGTATGGGTGACGACGGCGGCCAACAAAAGCGACGACACGTCCGAGGCGGCGCTGAAAGGCAAGCCCGTGGGCACCCAGTCTTCGACGGTGTTCGCGAACTATCTGGAAAAAAACTACAAGGCGGCCGAGACGAAGCTGTATCCCGGCGGCGACGAGCCGTTCCTGGACCTGGCGAGCGGCCGTATCGACTATGTCGTGGGCGACATCCTGGTCGCGGAAAAGTTCATCGAGAAGAACCCGGGCTGCTGCCGGGTGATCAAGAAGATCGAGCGCACGCCGGACATCTTCGGCCCCGGCGTGGGCGCCGCCTTCCGGCTCGAGGACAAGGACCTGGCCGCCATGTTCAACAAGGCGATCGCCGAGGCGGACGCGGACGGCACGTTCAAGACGCTCGCGGCCAAATACTTCAAAATCGACATCCGCGGTAAGTAGTAGCCTCTGTGGCATCGATGCAGCTCCTATTCGGGGCTGACGGGTGGGCGCCCCTGCTGTTGCGAGGGGCGCTCATCACGGTGCTGCTGTCGTTTGCATCGGTGCCATTCGGCTTCGGCGGCGGCCTGCTGCTGGCGTTGCTGAAGCTCCAGCCGAGCCGGACGGTGCGCATGTTCTGCGACGCCTACACCACGTTCTTCCGCGGCATCCCGGACCTGTTGTCGCTGTTTCTTGTCTATTTCGGCCTGCAGGCCCTGCTGAACTGGGCCGGGACGAAGGTCGGCATCCGGATCGAGATGAACGCCTTCGTGGCCGGTGTGGTGGCCCTGTCTGTCGTTGTCGCTGCGTATTCGAGCGAGGTCTGGGTGGCGTCGCTGCGCGCCGTGCCGCCGGGACAGTTGGAGGCGGCGAAGTCGCTGGGCATGGACCCGAAGCGGGTGTTCTGCCTGGTGGTGCTGCCGCAGCTCGGCCGGGTGGCGTTGCCGGGGCTTGGCAACATCTGGACGATCCTGGTGAAGGACACGTCACTGATCTCGACGCTTGCAGTGATGGACCTGCTGCGCGCGGCGTCGGAGGCGAGTCGGGCCACCACCCGGCCCTTACTGTTCTACAGCGCCGCCGCAGCGGTCTACCTGGTGTTCAGCATTATCAGCTCCATCGGTCAGGCAGCGCTCGAGCGCCGGGCCAACCAGGGCTACGCGTGATGCTGGCGCATTGGGCCGGCTATGTGCTCGATATGGACCTGTTGGAGACCTACGGCTGGCGGCTGTGGTCCGGCGTCGCGATCACCACGCAGGTGGTGCTGCTGTCGTGCAGCCTGGGCTTCGTGTTCGCCTATCCGCTGGCGCGAGCGCGGATGGCGCGGAACCCGCTGATCGCATGGCCGGCGCTGGCCTATGTGACGTTCTTCCGGGGCACGCCGCTGCTGTGCCAGCTTTATCTCGTGTATTATGGCGCCGGGGAACTGCGTCCGTTCCTGCAGGGGGTCGGCGTCTGGTGGTTCTTCCGCGACGCGTTCTATTGCTGCATCACGGTCTTCACGATGAACACGGCGGCGTATCAGGCGGAGATCGTGCGCGGCGCGATCCTGTCCGTGCCGAAAGGCCAGACGGAGGCCGCGCGCGCCCTGGGCCTGTCCGGCTATCGTATCGCCCGGCACGTGGTGGGCCCGCAGGCGATCCTGGTGGCGCTGCGGCCGCTCGGCAACGAATTCATCAGCATCATCAAGGCGAGTGCGTTGGCCGCGATCGTGACGCTGCTGGACCTGATGGGCCAGACCCGCTTCATCTTTGCGCGCACCTTCGACTTCACGATCTATCTGTATGCGGCCTTGATTTATCTGGCCGTGACCGAGGCGATCGGGCGGCTGTGGAACGCTATGGAGCGCCGGCTGTCGCGCCATCTGGTGATCGAGTCCCGCGTCCTGCCGGAACCGGCGGGGGGCAGTGTGCGGGTGGGGGACGTTGCTTCAGTGCTGAAGTAGGGCGGATGCAATCCGCCGCCGCAGCTGGCGGATTGCATCCATCCTACCGCCCGCACCCTATTCAAGACGAAGCGCCAACCTTGAGCTTGGCCGTGGCAAACGCGGCGAGGAAGGTTGTAAGGCCTGCGATCGTGGCTTCCAGCATCGCCTCACCGGCGTCCAGCGTTGCGGCCGCCGGGTCGCCGGTATAGCCAGGGTCGCCTGCGGGGAACAGCGCGGCATAGGTGGCGCCGGTGCCCTCCAGCGGGTTCATGGCGCCATCGACGTAGGCAGGTACCAGGCGGGGGGGCAGACCGTGGATGCGGCCCTCGATGCGTTGCCGCTCCTCCGGCCGCAACGCCAGCTGCATGGCGGTTTCATAGGCGCAGGCATGGCCGATACCGCGCTTGGCGCCCGGCAACAGCTTGTCCCAGACAGCCTGGCTAGGGGAGAAGTACCCAACGGCCGCGACACGCAGGCCGCGGCTGACCAGCTCGGTGCAGATGCTGGTCAGCGGCCCCATGTTGCCGCCGTGCCCGTTGACGATCAGCAGACGGTCGAACCCGGCCCGATGCACGCTCTCCGCCACGTCCGTGATCAGTGCCAGGAAGGTGGAGAGCCGGAGCGTGACGGTGCCCGGCCAGGCCTGATGGTGCGGCGAGAAGCCGAAGCTGGGCGGCGGCAGGACGAGGACGTGGGTGTCGGTGACGCGTTTGGCAGCGGCCATGGTGACGCGATAGGCGCTGAGCGTGTCGGTATCGACCGGCAGGTGGTCGGCGTGCTGCTCACAGGAGCCAACCGTCAGCACCGGCAACGCACCGGCGTCACGGGCCTGGGCGATCTCGGCCCGGGTCAGGGCGCCCCAGTCGTTGGTTCTCTCGTAGCTCATTGGGTCGACTCCGGCGCTGGTTGATGCGGCCACCTGCCTAACGCAGAACCTGCAGCCCGACAAAGTGCCAGACTGCTCTACTTGCAGGAACCGAATCCATAGTTTGAGATTAGCCCGATCGTTATTGACGCGTTGCCGGTGCGGCGATTGTCGATTGGATGTGGATATTTTCCGGACAGGCTGATGCGGTGGTTGCTTCTTGCGGTTGTGGCCGCGTCATGTGCGGGTGCCGTCGATGCCACTGCCACTGTCTACCAGGTCAGCTTCGGTGGAGGCTCGACGCGAGCCTACTCCCTTCCGTCCGGAGTAGGTTTCACTTACGGCGCACCGGCTGGCGACACCGCGACGGTGACCGGGCGCTATACCTTCAACACGAACGACCAGTCTACCGCCGCCGATGGCAAGGGCGAGACGTTCTACGCCGGGTCCGTGGGCTCGGTGACCATCTCGAACCTCGTGAATCTTCCGAGTGCGACCTACACGTTCGGCTCGCCCCGCGTCATCCTGGATGTGAAGGGCATGACGGTCGGAAGCGGGATCGCCGTCAGCCTGGCGCC
>JAYVEG010000109.1:0-15200 GCA_043748985.1 Rhodospirillales bacterium | reverse complement strand
TGATCCACAACGACGCCACCCCTGACATCGAGGTCGATGCCGAGACCTACGAAGTCCGTGCCGACGGCGTGTTGCTGACCTGCGAGCCCGCCACCCTGCTGCCGATGGCGCAGCGCTACTTCCTGTTCTGAAGGAGTCCTTCTTGCGCGCAGTCCTCCCGTTCTCCGCCGTGCTCCACATTGCCACCTTCGACGCCCTGTCGGCCGGAGGCTTGCGCGCGGCTTTGGGCTCGCCTGTTTACTACCGGGCTCAGCGCCGGGCTGCTCGCGGCCCTGTCGTGCCTGTTGGTGCTGGGCGTAATGCCTGGGCGCGGCATGCAGCTGACGCAGCATATGCGGCTCAGCTTTACCGGCCGGCTGGGCGCGCTGCTGCTGACGGAGGTGATCGGCTTCTGCTTTGTAGTCGCCACCGCCGGCGCCATGGCGCGGTTTTCGTGAAGGCGGGCTTGTGAAGGCGGGTTCGTGATGCGCGCCGGCACCGTCCTGCCGGCCGGCAGCTGGGCGGCGGCGGCGGTCGATACCGTCCTGATCGACTTCGACCGCCGCCACCGTCGCCGCATCCAACTTCGCACCGAGGCCGGCGGCGACCTGCTGCTGGACCTGCCCCAGGCCGTCCGGCTGCGCGACGGCGACGGCCTGCAGCTCGACGATGGCCGCATCGTGCACGTCAAGGCGCGGCCTGAGCCCTTGCTCGACATCCACGCCCACGACGCAGCAGGCCTGGTCCGCATTGCCTGGCACCTCGGGAACCGGCATCTGCCCGTCCAGATGCTGGGCGACCACATCCGCATCCGTGCGGACCACGTCATCGAGGACATGGTCCGCGGCCTCGGGGGCCACGTCCACGCCGTCGAGGCGCCTTTCGACCCTGAGGCGGGCGCCTATGCGGGTGGCCATCATCACCATCATGACGACGACGATGCGCCCTCTTCCGCTGTCGGACCGGGGTTGGGGTGAGGGTGGACCAGGTGCAGGAGCAAGCCAGCCTCATCAAACTCCTGACCTGGCTCTCCCCGGCTTTTCCCACCGGCGGCTTTGCCTACAGCCACGCCCTGGAATGGGCGGTTGAATCCGGCGACGTCACCAGCGAAGCGACCCTGCTTCCCTGGCTCGAAGACGTCCTGCGACACGGCGCCGGCCACACCGACAGCATCCTGCTCCGCCACGCCCACCGCGCGGACGACGCCGACGCCCTGGCGCAGGTTGCCGAGATCGCCGAGGCCGCGGCCAACAGCCGCGAGCGGCGCTCGGAAACGCTCGGGCAAGGTGACGCCTTCACCATCGCCGCCCGGGTTTGGGGCGCGCCGCTGCTCGATGCGCTCGATCGCCCCGTCGCCTACCCGGTGGCCGTCGGCGCCCTTGCCCGCGCCCAAGGCGTGCCGGAGGACGCTGCCGCCCTCGGCCAGCTCCATGCCTTCGTGGCCAACCTTGTCGGTGCCGCTGTCCGCCTGGTCCCGCTCGGCCAAACTGCCGGGTTGCGGGTGCTGGCTGCCCTTGAGCCCAGCCTGCGTGCCATCGCTGCCGAAACCCGGCCGCTCGACCTCGACGACATCGGCGGCGCGTGCTTCAGGAGCGACATCGCCGCCATGCGCCACGAAACCCAGTACACGAGGCTGTTCCGCACATGACCAACCCTAACGGTCCCCTTCGCGTCGGCGTCGGCGGCCCTGTCGGCACCGGCAAGACCGCGCTGATGGATGCGCTGTGCAAGCGCTTCTCGCCGCACTACGACATCGCTGCCATCACCAACGACATCTATACCAAGGAAGACGCGGAATTCCTCACCCGCGCCGGCAGCCTTCCGCCCGAGCGCATCATGGGCATCGAGACCGGCGGCTGCCCGCACACCGCCATTCGCGAAGATGCCAGCATCAACCTGGCTGGTGTTGCGGAGATGCGCCGCCGCTTTCCCGCACTCGACGTCATCCTGATCGAGAGCGGGGGCGACAACCTGGCTGCCACCTTCAGCCCCGAGCTGGCGGACATCACCATCTACGTCATCGATGTCAGCGCGGGCGACAAGATCCCGCGCAAGGGCGGGCCTGGCATCACCCGCAGCGACCTGCTGGTCATCAACAAGATCGACCTTGCGCCCTATGTCGGCGCCAGCCTCGAGGTCATGGACCGCGACAGCCGCAGGATGCGCGGAGAGCGGCCGTTCGTCTTCACCAACATACGGGCCGGCGACGGCGTGGCCGAGGTGGCGGCTTTCATCGAGCGGGCCGGGGGCCTGTCGGGATCACACCCCTGACACGAATCGGCTTTCCGTCGTAGGCTTTTCGTTATGACATCGTTCATCCATTGGCTTGCGGCGCAGCCGGACGCGCTCGTCGTGCTCCTGATCGAGAGCATTCTCCTGTTCGGCGTCGTTGGACTTCCGAGGTTGTTACACCCGCATGTCCGCCGCCTCCGCATCCAGATGGGCTCCGGCGACCTGTTCGACGCCTTCAAGACGATCACCTCGTTCACCGGGGTGATGCTGGCATTCCTGTTAGTACAGGCGCAGGCCAATTTCCGCGCCGCGGAGGAACTGACTGTGAAGGAGGCTGCCGCGATCACCAGCGTCGATCGCGCGATGCTGCGATATGGCGATCCCCGCATGGCCGAACTCCGGCCCGGGCTGCAGACGTATGCCAAGGCGATTATCACGGAGGAATGGCCTCTTCTGTCCACCGGTGGTCATGCGCCAACCGTGGACCGCTTCTATACGCAGACTTCTCGCGTGGCCCGCACCCAGGATCCCCAAACCACGCGACAGCAGACGATCTTCGCCGAGATCGTCCGCGGGCTCGACGACGTGTGGGAACTGCGCGAGGCCCGGCTCAATGCCAACGGGCTCGGCCTGCCGTCGCTGTTCTGGAACGCGCTCGGCGCCATGTTCGTCGTCCTACTTGTCATCGCGACGCTGATCAACCCGACGACCGAGCGCAGCGCCAGCCTCGCTGGGATCATCGCCGTTGTCGGGCTGCTGTTCGCGCTTGTCGTCGTCGTCGATGAGCCGTTCCGGGGCGACAACAGCATTTCGCCGTTCGCGCTGGAACGCGCCCTGCCGTTGATGGTCGCGCGCGAGTAGAACCGAGGACACCGCCCATGCACGCCGAGATCACCGGAACTACGCTTCCCGTCCTGCAACTGCAGATCCAGCCCGGCGAAGTCATCGTCGCCGAAACCGGGCAGCTCGCCTGGATGACGGACGGCATCGCGCTCAGCACCACGACCCAGACCGGCGGCGCCCGGGGCCTGTTCGGCGCCATCGGCCGCGCGTTGTCGGGCGGCGGCCTGTTCATGACCGAGTTCTCCGCCCCCAATGGACCCGGCGGTGTCGCGTTCGCCGCGCACATGCCTGGTCAGATCATGGAAATGCAGGTCGATTACGGCCGGGCCTACCTCGTTCATCGCAACGGCTTCCTCTGCGCGACGCAGGGTGTGACGCTCGGGACTGCATTCCAGCAGTCGTTCTCCGCCGGGCTGTTCGGCGGCGCAGGGTTCCTGTTGCAGAAGATCGAGGGGCAGGGCACCGCCTGGGTGGAGCTGGGCGGCGACGTCGTGCCCTACGACCTGCCGCCGGGCGCCTCCATGCTGGTCCATCCGGGGCTGGTCGGCATGTTCGAGGCGTCCGTCGCCTTCGAGATCACCCGGTTCAGCGGCATCAAGAACATCCTGTTCGGTGCAGACGGTCTTTTCCTTGTCCGCCTTACCGGTCCCGGCCGCATCTGGCTGCAGACGCTCGCTTTGGCAGGCCTCGCCCACGCGCTGCAGCCCTACCTCGGCAAGGAGTCCAGTGTTGCCGTCGGCAGCAGCGCTTCCGGGTCTTCCTGGTCGTTCGGGGGCAGCGGCGGCTCGGACACGTGACGGGATCTGCGCGACCCGGTTTGGTTACAGCCGACGCAAGAACCCGCCGCCACCACGTTTCCACAACAACGTCGTCGCCACGCCCTGCACCTCGTTCGTAGGGGCCAGGCCGACCACCGCGCCGGCTGCGGAAACCGGGCTTGCCCGGTCATCTCGCATCACCAGAAGCTGCTCGTTCGATACGACGATCAGCCGCGGCTCATCGACCATCTGCGACGCCGCATCCGGCAGGATGCGGAATGGCTCCACAAACGGCAGGGTCATGCGCCATACCTGCCGCGACACCCCATCGACCTTGACCACCTCCGAAGTCTCATTTGGCGTAAGGCGGTTGCCGTTCAGCATCAGCGACATCCGGCGAATTACGACGCGGTCGAACGGAAGCCCGATCACCCGGCGCAGCATGAAGGGCTGGTCTTCGTCATGGGATTGCAGCAGCACCACATCCCCCCGACGCGGCGTGACCCCGACGCGATGCAGGTCCACAAGGACCCGGTCCCCGACACCCAGTGTGGGGCCCATCACTGTCGTGTGCACCGTGATCATGCCCCATTTGGCCGGGAGCGCCACCGCAGCGGCGATCCCCACTGCGATCAGGCACACTGCGACGAACCATGGCAGTGCGGAGCCGGTCGTTGCCTCTGCCACGCCAAGTTCCGGTCCGGTCTGCCGCACCCGCACATCCAGCGGCAGCGGCACGTAGGTGCCGGCGCTGCGGCCGACCGTCTCGACTTCAAACACCTGGCGGCGGGCCATCCACGCCGCATGCATGGCGACACACAGGTTCACCGCGACGAACCCAATCCCCAGTGCCACAAGCAACAGGAGCGCCTTTGGTGTGGGGGGCATCAGATGCGGAACCGCGCGTGTTCCGGCGATCAGCAGTTGGGCCGACGCGACCAGCAGAAGTCCGGCCTGCCATGCGCCAAGCCTGACATGGCCCAGCCCCGGCATCAGCAGGGACAACAGCACCGCGCCGACCACCGGCCCCCGCCGCGGCTCTGCCCCCAGGGCAGGCGTCCCAGCGTTCGGATCCAGTGCCACCGCCTCACGCATGGTCATCTTCAGGCTGCCACGGCCACTGACGGAACACGATGCACACGTTTGTGACATCCCGCAGCGCGAACTCCGTCGAGCCCCAGGGCTGCTGGCGAACGGTCGGCAGGTTCGGATGCAGCAGCTCGGGCCGACGGGCCGCGATCTCGTCGCGCCCGACAACCGCCAGTGTGTGATCCTGGTGCAGCACGGTGAACCCGAGGCCGCCGACGAACAGGTCCAACCGCTGTTCCATCGTGTCGACGAAAATCTTTGGCACAATCCGCTTCATCATCCCTGAGTCTGTTGTTTCCACGCTCTACACCGCCGGAATCACCACGCCTCGGCACGCCCCGAACCCGATTGGTGCTGCGCCCTGGCGGCGGGCCCGCGCGTGCAGCGTCACCTCGTCGCCGTCCTCAAGGAATCGCCGCTCCTCGCCCGACGGCAGCGTGATCGGCTGCCGTCCGCCCTGCGTGATTTCCAGCAGCGACCCGTATCCGTCCGCGTCTGGCGTGGAGATCGTGCCTGTTCCGAACAGGTCGCCGGGGTTCAGGTTGCACCCGTTTCCGGCGTGGTGCGTCACCAGCTGGGCCGGGGTCCAATACAACGCCGTCGCTGTGCCGAGGGAAAGCCGGTGCGCGGCCAGGCGTTGCCGCTTCATGGCGGGCGTCGAGAGCAGCACCTCCAGCTCGATGTCCAATGCCCCCGTTGCCTGGTCCGCTTCGTCGAACAGATAGGCCAAGGGCGCCGGGTCGCCGGCCGGGCGCGGCAGCTGCGCGACGCGGAACGGGGCCAGCGCCTCGGGCGTCACGATCCAGGGGCTGATGGTCGTGCAGAAACTTTTAGCGAGGAACGGTCCCAGCGGCTGATACTCCCAACCCTGGATGTCGCGCGCCGACCAGTCGTTCAACAGACAGTAGCCGGAGATGTGCTCCGCCGCCGCGGCGATCGGCACGGTCGTGCCCAGCGCATTGCCGGGCCCGATCCACACGCCCATCTCCATCTCGTAGTCCAGGTTCCGGCTTGGTCCGTAGGTCGGCGTGCCTTCGTTGCCCGGGCGCCGCTGGCCGTTCGGGCGCCGGACCTCTGCCCCGACCGTCAACGAGCTGGCCCGGCCGTGATAGCCGATCGGCACATACTTGTAGTTCGGCATCAGCGGCGCGTCCGGGCGGAACAGCCGCCCCACATTGGTGGCGTGATGGATGCCGGCGTAGAAATCCGTGTAGTCGCCGACATGCGCCGGCATGTACATCATGCAGTCTTCGGCCTGGTGCAGCAGATGCGCCCGCTCGTCCGATCCCTCCTGCAGCAACGCGCTGGCTGCATCCCGCAACGCCCGCCGGGGACCCGCGCCCAACGCCAGGAACGGGTTCAGCGCCGGGCCGATGCAGGCCTGCAACGCTGCCTGCGCCTCGTCGTCCAGCAACTCCGCCTCGTATAACGCCCTCAGGTCCAGGATGTGGTTGCCGATCGCGATGCCGCCCCGCGGTGCCCCGGCCAGCGGGCTGAACACCCCGAGCGGCAGGTTCTGGATCGGAAAGTCCGGATGGCCGTTGGCGTCTGGCACCCAGCTCTGCAGGCTGGGGTCGTGGGTGTGGTCGAGGCTCATGGGGCGAATTTCTTTTGCAGGCCGGCCCAGCAATCCACATAGGTCTGCTGCAGCGCGGGCGTGTGGGCGGCGAATTGCGTGACGGTTTGCATGTGCCGGCTTTCGAACATGAACGCCATCGTGCCCTCCAGCTTATGCGGCGTCAGCGGCGCCGTGCTGGCCCGCTCGAACGCGTCGGCGTCCGGCCCATGCGGCAGCATCGCGTTGTGCAGGCTGAAGCCCCCGGGCACGAAGCCCTCGGGCTTCGCGTCATAGCGTCCATAGACCAGGCCCATGAACTCGCTCATGACGTTCATATGATACCAGGGCGGCCGGAACGTGTCCTCTGCCACCGTCCATCGGTCGGGGAAGCAGACGAAGTCGATATTCGCGGTTCCCGGCGTTTCGGACGGCGCGGTCAACACCGTGAAGATGCTGGGATCCGCGTGGTCGAACAATACCGGCCCCACGGGTGAATAGCGGCGCAGGTCGTATTTGTAGGGCGCGTAGTTGCCGTGCCAGGCCACCACGTCCAGCGGCGACTGCGCGATCTCCGTCCGCCACAGGGCACCACCCCATTTGACGAACATCTGCGACGGCACCTCGCGATCTTCGTAGGCGGCCACGGGCGTCATGAAATCGCGCGGGTTGGCCAGGCAGTTGGCGCCGATGGGGCCACGATCGGGGAGGGTGAAGGTGCCGCCATAGTTCTCGCAGACGTAGCCGCGGGCCGGGCCATCGGGCAGCTCGGCACGGAACTTCACGCCACGGGGGATGACGGCGATCTCACCGGGCTCGATCTCGATTCGGCCGAATTCGGTGCAGAAGCGGATGCGGCCTTCTTGTGCGACGATGAGCATCTCGGCATCGGCGTTGTAGAAGTATTCGTCGGCCATGGACCGCGTGGCGAGGAACACGTGGGCACCCATGCCGGCCTGGGCTGCGGCGTCGCCCGCGGTGGTGATGGTGACCATGCCTTCCAGGAAGCTTTGCCCCTCGTCGGGCAGCGGCAGCGGATCCCACCGCATCGGCGCTGGCGGCATCACGATCTCCGCGCAGGGCGCGGTCCGCCACAGCCGCGCATCCGCGGGCGTGAACCGGCCCCAATGCTTCACCGTGGGTCGTATGCGATACAGCCAGCTGCGCTCGTTCGTCGCCCGCGGTGCTGTGAACGGGCTGCCGCTCAGTTGCTCGGCATACAGGCCATAGGGGCAGCGCTGCGGCGAGTTCCGCCCGATCGGCAGCGCGCCGGGGAGCGCCTCCGTTTCGAACCCGTTGCCGAACCCCGACATGTAGCCGGCGGTGATGCCGGTTTGCGCCGTCCGCAGCGTGACGTTCATTCGCCCTCTCCCGTGCTACGCGCGATGCGAATGGCGTCCAACACCACCGCGTCGTCGCCGATATGGTTTGCCAGCAGCAACACCAGCGCCGCGTCCAGCCGCCGCGACGCCGCCTCGTTCAGCCCGTCATGGGCTGCTACCAATGCCGCGAACACGGCGTCGGGGTCACGCAAGGCCATATTCGACCTTATGCTGGAACACCCCCATCGCCGTGTCGATGGCGCGGCCGATCCGGACTGCGTCGACGCGCAGGAAGAGGCCGGCCACGTGATGGTCCGGGCGGAACAGGACGCAGCCGCCGTGCGATAGGCCGTAACGCGCGGCCACCAGCCCCCCCACATCCTCCGTCGGTCCAATGTGCAGCACGGTCGCGTCCTCTCGTGCCTGCAGGAGAGGGCTGGGGTGAGGGTCTGGCCCATAGACCAGCACCGTGAACCCGTCGCCCAGCACGCCCAGCAACCAAGCGGCCCGACCGTCCATCATCACCGGCGCATCCACCGCCGCACTGCCCAGCGCCGGCGCGCCTGGCCACGCATCGCTATCCCCCGACACCGGCACCACGCACGGCCGCGACAGGCGGCCGGAGTTCACCATGGCGCGGGCGAACGGATGATGTTCGGCCAGCAGCAGCGCCGCATCCCGGTAGGCCCGGGCTGCGGCGGATTTCGGCGTGATGAAGTCCGTGGCCCGGGTGCTGTGCAGGATGTTCTCGTCGGCGGCCGGGATGCGCTCGTCGTCGTAGGTGCGGATCAACGCCGCCGGGGCGCGACCCTGCAGCACTGCGGCCAGCTTCCATGCCAGGTTGTCTGCGTCCTGCACCCCGCCATTGCCGCCGCGGGCGCCGAAGGGGCTGACCTGGTGGGCGCTGTCGCCCACGAACACCACGGGGCCGTGCACGAACCGCTCCAGCCGGCGGCAGCGGAAGGTATAGACGCTGACCCACTCCAGCTCGAACCGCGCGTCGGGCCCCAGCATCGCCTGAATACGCGGGATCACCCGTTCCGGCTTGCGCTCCTCGTCCGGGTCCGCATCCCAGCCGAGCTGCAGGTCGATGCGCCACAGGTTGTCCGGCTGCTTATGCAGCAGGGCGGACTGATTGCGGTGGAATGGCGGGTCGAACCAGAACCAGCGCTCACTGGGAAAGGGCGCCTGCATGACCACGTCGGCGATCAGGAACCGGTCGCGGAACACCTTTCCGGTGAACGGCAGGTCCATGGCGCGGCGGACGAAGCTGTTCGCGCCGTCGCAGGCCAACAGCCAGTCGGCAGACAGGTCATATTCGCCACCCGGGGCCGCCACGCGCACCGTGGCGCCATCGGCCCGGCTTTCGATGCCGATCACCGGGTGCTTCCACCGCAGCTCCACCAGGCCGGTGGCCATACAGGCTTCAACCAACCACTCCTCTGCGTAGTATTGCTGCAGGTTGATGAAGGCGGGGTATTCGTGACCGTCCTCCGGCTGCAGGTCGAATCCGAACAGTTCGCGGTCGCGCAGGAACACGCGGCCGGTGTTCCACTGCACGCCTTTATCGAGCATGCGCCTTCCCAGGCCGAGGCGTGCGAAAATCTCCAGCGATCGCTTTGCCATGCAGATCGCCCGGCTGCCGGTACTGACGCAGTCGTCGTCGTCCAGCACGACCACCGGCACGCCGCGCTGCGCCAGATCCAGCGCCAGGGTGATCCCGACCAGGCCGCCGCCGACCACTACGGCCGGGTGATGCCCCGGCTGTGGTGGCGGACTGGCGAACCGGACGGGGGCGCGCATCTACGTTTCTGCGGTCGGCACCGGCGCGCCCTTCTCCAGGGCCTGCCACATCTCGACGTCGCGTTCTGCTGTCCAGATGCGCGGCGTGTCGAGGCCGCGGGCCTCGTCGTAGGCACGGGTGACGTTGAACGGCATGCAATGCTCGAAGATCACCCAGTGGCCGTATTTGGGGCGCATCGCCGTCATGGCCTGGTCGTAGACCTCTTTCAACGGCGCGTTGCCGGCCGCTGCCTGCTTCACGATGGCGAACAGGTCGCTGGTGAAGGCGCGCGTGCCCTCGATGCCTTCCTCGCACTCTGCCCGGTTTACCAGGCTGCGGCCGCGGCCCGGCACCAGCGCCACCGCCCCCAGCGCCCGCGTGGCATCCAGGGTCGCCGGCCAGTCGGTGAAATGCGCGTCGCCGCAATAGGGTGTTGCGCCGAATTCGACGACGTCGCCGGAGAACAGCACCCGCTCCTGCGGCAGCCACACCACGGTGTCTCCCGCGGTATGGCTGCGTCCGATATGGATGATCTGCACCTCGCGCTTGCCCAGCCACAACGTCATGCGCTTGTGGAAGGTGAGGCCGGGCCAGGTCAGGCCGGGGATGCTGTCCTTGCCGCGGAACAGGCGGGGGAAGCGACCGATTTCGCTGTCCATGTCCTGCTGTCCACGCTCCACGATCATGGCACGCGCCACGTCGCTGGCAATGATTTCGGCGCCGGGATAGCCGCTGGCGCCGAGCACGCGGACGGCGTGATAATGCGTGAGAACCACATGCTTGATCGGCTTGTCGGTGACGGTGCGCACCCGCGCGATCACGTCTGCCGCCATGGCCGGCGTTGCCTGTGCGTCCACCACCACCACGCTGTCGTCGCCGATGATCACGCCGCTGTTGGGGTCGCCCTCTGCGGTGTAGCCATACAGCCCGGGCGCCAACTCGTCGAAACTGACGGTCTTGTCGACGAGGTCCTTGGTGCTAGCGAAGCCGGACATGCGTTCTTCCCAGGTCGTTTACGCGAGACTCTACCCGCTCCGGCCGGGCTCCGCCAATCACCTCGGCAACGCCGGTGCGGCCCCGTATTGACGCTGCCTCGGCGGGCCCGGCATGTTGTGGCGGGCATCGCCGAACGCGGGCCGGGAGGATCACGATGAGAACGTCCCACGCCGTCCTGCTGACGCTTGCACTGGGTCTGGCCGCCGCCGCACCGGGCCATGCCGCCGAGTATCCGGCCGCGAAACAGGGCGACTTCATCGCGCGCGACTTCCGCTTCCACACCGGCGAGGTCATGCCGGAGATGCGCGTCCACTACGCCACCGTCGGCGACCCCAAGGGCGAGCCCGTTCTGGTGCTGCACGGCACCGGCGGAACAGGCGCAGGGATGTTGAGCCCGAGCTTCGCCGGCGCGTTGTTCGGGCCGGGCCAGGCGCTCGACGCCAGCAAGTATTTCATCATTCTTCCGGATGCGATCGGCACCGGGGGGTCCAGCAAGCCGTCCGACGGAATGCGTGCCGGCTTCCCGCGGTACGACTACCAGGACATGGTGCAGGCCCAGTATCGCCTCGTCACCGAAGGCCTGGGCCTGAAGCACCTGCGCCTGGTGCTCGGCAACTCGATGGGCGGCATGGAGACCTGGGTGTGGGGCATCGCCTATCCGGATGCGATGGACGCGTTGGTGCCGATGGCGTCCCAGCCCACCCCCATGGCCGCCCGCAACTGGATGATGCGCCGCCTGTTGGTCGAGACCATCCGCGCCGACCCCGCCTATGCCGGTGGCAACTACCAAACGCAGCCACCCTCGCTGCACGTGGCCGCTGTGATGTTCGACGTCGGCACCAATGGCGGCACGCTCGCGCTCGCCGCGGCCGGCGCCACGCATGCGGGTGCCGACAAGGTAGTGGACGACAAGCTGGCGCTGCCGCCGCCGCGGGATGCCAACGACTACATCTACCAGTGGTCAGCGTCGGCCGACTACGACCCCACGCCGGACCTGGGCCGCATCAAGGCCCCGGTGTTGGCCATCAACTCCGCCGACGACGAGCGCAACCCGCCCGAAACCGGCGCCACGGTCGCTGCCCTGGCCAAGATCGCCAACGCCCGGCTGCACCTGATTCCTGCCAGTGTCGACACCAAGGGCCACGGGACGACCGGCTTCGCCCGCTTCTGGGCGCCCACGCTGGCCGAGTTCCTGGCGCAGGTGCCCAAGCGCGAGGAGCACGCGACGCGGTAGCTCAAGGCTCGAAAAAGGACTCGACGGTCACGATGATTCCCGGCGGGTCCAAGCTGACACCCGGACAAAACCCCCTTACCCTTTCGGTCAATCAATCGCCATGTCTGCAGTGGCGCACAGGGAAGAACGTCATGCTCGGCCTCATGCAACGCCAGCCGCTGCTGGTCTCGTCCATCCTGGTGCACGCCAGCCGCCACCATGCGCGCGCCGAGATCGTCTCGCGCCAGGACGACGGCAGCACCACCCGCGTCACCTATGCCGCCATGGAGCGCAGGGCCCGCCGGCTGGCCACGGCACTCAACACGCTCGGCGTGCAGCCCAGCGACCGCGTCGCGACGCTCGCGTGGAACAGCCAGCGCCATCTCGAGCTCTACTACGCCGTATCCGGCAGCGGCCGGGTCATCCACACCGTCAACCCGCGGCTGGCGCCCGACGACATTGTCCATATCCTCAACGACGCCGGCAGCGTCGTGCTGTGTGCCGATCCCAGCTTCGCCGCGCTGCTGGACCAGGTCGCCGCCCGGGCGCCCGCCTTGCGCGCCATCGTTGTCATGACCGGGCCAGACGGCATGCCCGAAATCGACGTGCCGCAGCCCGTGTTCTGCTACGAGACCCTGTTACTGGACGGCACCGAGGACTATGCGTGGCCCACGCTCGACGAGAACCTCGCCTCCGCCCTGTGCTACACTTCCGGCACCACCGGGCGCCCGAAAGGCGTGCTGTATAGCCATCGCTCCACCCTGCTGCACGCCTACGCGATCAACCTCGCGGACGTGTTCGGGCTTCGCGCGTGCGACCGCGTCATGCCTGTCGTGCCCATGTTCCACGTCAACGCCTGGGGCCTGCCGTATGCGGCGCCGCTGGTCGGCGCCAGCCTGATCATGCCTGGCCGCCACCTCGACGGCGCCTCCGTCCTCACGCTCATGAACACCGAGCGCGTGACCTTCTCCGCCGGGGTGCCGACCGTGTGGCTGGGCCTGATGCAGCACCTCGATAAGACCTGCGGCACGCTGGACACCCTCAAGCGCCTCATCTGCGGCGGCTCCGCCTGCCCGCCGCTGATCATCGACACCTTCCGCGACAAGTACGGCGTTACCGTCGACCACGCCTGGGGCATGTCGGAGACCAGCCCGCTCGGCACCTGCTACGCGGACAAGCCGGGTTTCGATGACCTGCCCGAAGCCCAGCGCGCCCGCCAGCCCTACAAGCAGGGCCGGGCCATCGCCGGGATCGACATGCGCATCGTCGACGACCAGGGCGCCGAACTGCCGTGGGACGGCGCGACCTTCGGCAACCTGCAGGTCCGCGGCCCCTGGGTCACGCAACGGTATATGAACGCGCCCGAAGATGCCTGCGCGCCGGACGGCTGGTTTTCCACCGGCGACGTCGCCACCATCGACACGCAGGGCAACATGGAGATCACCGACCGCACCAAGGACATCGTGAAGTCCGGCGGCGAATGGATCAGCTCCATCCAGCTCGAGAACATCGCCGTTGGCCACCCTGACGTGTCCGAGGCCGCCATCGTTGCCGCCCGCCACCCGAAATGGGACGAGCGCCCGCTGCTGGTCGTTACCGCCAAGCCCGGGCGCACCATCGACCCCGCTTCCCTGCTCGCGCTCTACCCCGGCCAGGTCGCCAAATGGTGGATCCCGGACGAGGTCGTGATCGTCGATGAATTGCCCCACACCGCGACCGGCAAGCTGAACAAGCTTGCGCTCCGCCAGCAGTTCCGTGGCTTCGTCCTGTCGTCCCTCGCTGCGGATTGATCGACGATTCCCCGTGCATTCGGCAGGAGTTTCCCCTTAGGCTGAGGCCGCTGCGTCCCGCTTACAACCACAGGGCGGCCCGAGCCGCCGGTTCCGGAGGCCCCGCCATGTCCTATGCCCTGCCCGTCGCTGCCGCGCACGACGCCCCGGCCGTCCGCACCCTCTATCCGGAGGATCTGCGCGTGGCGCTACGTCAAGGCTACGAGGACTTCAAGGCAATCCCGACTCAGCTTGTCTTCCTGGGCCTGCTGTATCCGGTGATCGGGTTCGCTGCGGCCCGCATGGCAACCGGGGACCTGTTGCCGCTGCTGTTCCCGCTTGTCGCGGGGCTGTCGCTGATGGGCCCGTTACTTGCTGTGGGGCTATACGAACTCAGCCGCAGGCGGGAGGCGGGCCTGCCGGTGTCCTGGCTGAATGCGTTCGATGTGCTGCGGTCACCCGGCATTCTCGGCATTGCGGCGCTGGGCATAGTGCTGCTGGTGATCTTCGGGGGCTGGCTGGCGGCGGCCCGGGCGATCTACGCGGCGACGATCGGCATCCCACCGAGCGGCATGGTGGATTTCACGGCGACCGTCCTGCACACCGACGCCGGCATCAAGCTGATCATGCTCGGCAACCTGGTCGGCCTTGGCTTTGCGGCCGTCGTTCTCGCCATCTCCGCGGTATCGTTCCCCATGATGCTCGACCGCGCCTGTTCCCCCGCGGTCGCCGTCCAGACCTCGCTGCGCGTCATAGCCCGCAACCCGCGCACCATGGCCATCTGGGGCCTGGTCGTCGCAGTTATACTGGTGGCCGGGAGCCTGCCGTTCTTCGTCGGGTTGGCGGTGGCGATGCCCATCCTCGGGCATGCCACGTGGCATCTCTATCGGCGCGCAGTGGTCTGATACGGGCGACCCGTCACCGGCCGATCATCCGCCGGGCCAGGTTCTCGCCGATCATCACGCAGGTAAAATGCAGATTGGCCCGGCAGTCTGCCGGCATGATCGACGCGTCGCACACGCGCAGCCCTGTCACGCCACGGACGTTCAGATCGGGATCGACAACCCCCCGAGGGTCCTCATGGGCCGACATCCGGCACGTGCCGGCCGCATGCTGGATGTCTCCGGCCTCTGCCAGCATCAGCGCGTCCAGCTCCGCATCCGGCAGCGCCGCCGCCGCGTCGGGCGGCAGCCCGCTATCGCCCAGCCGCTTGTCCTCGCACAGCCGATCGAGCGCGGGGTGCGCGCACAGCGCCTGCATCCGCCGCACCGCGTCGCGCATACGGGTCCGGTCGCGCCAGTCGTCGAGCATGTTCTCCTCGACGACGGGGTCAGCCTCGGGTGCTGCGGACTGAAGGGTTACGGTCCCGCGTGAGAACGCCTCGTACAACCCCGCCCCCACCGCACCCGACTGACCCAAATCCGCCGCGGTCCCGCCGCGATGGTTATATGCCACCAGGATCATGTCGCGCTCGCCGCCGCCTGCAATCCGGCTGCTGTAGGTGACGCAGCAATTGGTATGCCGGGCATCGGCGTCGCGCGCGCGATGCTCTGGCCTCAGCAGCAGCGTCGTCCGCAGCACCGGATGGTCCATCAGATGCTGCCCCACGCCATCAGGGTCGGCCACTGCCACTCGGCCTGGTGCGCCGCCTCGTTCATGAA
>JAYVEG010000108.1:0-5021 GCA_043748985.1 Rhodospirillales bacterium | reverse complement strand
TCAAGCGCCAGGCGCCAGCCGGAATAGGTGTTGTCGCATAGCACCAGGCCGGACACGTCGCTGTCCACATAGGGCGCGGCGCGACTGAAGACGCCTGCAAGGCCGAACGACCAGGCCTCCAGCGCCTTGATGTCGCTTTTGCCGGCGACGAAGTCGAGCGTTTCCGGGTCGGCGTCGATCGCCAGCGGGCAGACGAGGATCGAAGGCGCCATGCGGCGCAGGAGTGCCGCATAGTCGTCATGGTGCAGCAGTCCGAACGCCTCGATCTCGATGCCTTCGCCCAGCAGGTCCGCGGGCGGCGGCTCACCGATGCACACCAGGCGCAGCCCGTTCGCACGGCAATGGTCGGCCACGGCGCGGACGATGTCGCTGCGTTCGTCGATCAGGGCCGGGCGGTCGCTGCTGGCCCAGATGACGGCGCGGGGCGGACCGGCCGGAACGGGCTTGCGATGCGGTGCGGCCAGGTTCGGGGTCACGCTCAGCCGGGCGTCGAACTCCAGGCCCGACCGACGCGCCAGCAGCCCGGCCAGGCGCAGTGTGGCGCACGACACCACCGTCGCGCACCGGAGGAAGCCCAGGACGGCATCGCGGGAACGGACCGGGAAGGCCGGCCGGTAGCTCGGGACCGCAAGCAGGTTGTCGTCGATGTCATAGCCGAACGGCAGGCCGAGGCGCGCGACGATTTCGACCTGCAGCCGGCGGTTGGCACGATGCAGCCAGATGGCGTCGAACGCCTCCACTGCTGGCGCCTCCCCGGCAGTCAGATGGCCCCGGTAAAGGATGGTGTAGCCCGAGATCGCGCCGAGCCGAACCAGCCCGGCGAACGGACGGTGCACCCGGACCGCGGTGACGGCGTCGGGCTCGTCCGAGAGCACGAGCACGTGCATCGCCGGGGTCATGGCGCGGCGCCCAGACGCTGCAGCAGTGCCTCGATCTGGCGATCCTGCTCGCGGACCAGGACAGACAGTCGGCGAACGGCCGCCTCTGCCACGGGGTCCTGTACCGGGATGGCTGCCGGCAGGTCGGCCGGGCCCGGCGGCTGGATTGCGCCATGGGCAGGGTAGGCGCCGCTCTGCGCCGCCATGTCCGGCATGGGCCAGGCGATCGCGCCGTTCGGCACGTCCGCCACCTTGCGCGCCAGGATGAACGAAGCGGCAAAGGCGTGGGACAGCGGGAAGGTCAAGAACGGCGGGACACGCCAGGAAGGCGCCGGCACCAGCTGCAAGGGGGCGGACATGCCGGCCTCCAGCACCTCGAACCCCGAGGCGGGCCCGAACAGCACGCGCAGGGCGTCGTCGGACATGCGCCAGAAGTCGTTCGGCTGTTCATGGGCGGGGAACGCCTGCGGCAGCAGATGCAGCGTGAGCCCGCCCGGGCGGAGCACGCGATTGATCTCCCGCGCGACCACCCAAGGGGCGGCAAGGTGCTCCATTACGGCCAGCGAGAACACGCCGTCGATGCTGCCAGGCGGCATCGCCTGGCTGAGCGCGTGGGCATCGACTACGAGATCGACGCCCGCGGCGGCGTGCACGTCGGTTCCCACGAAGCGGCATTCGGGTTGGAAGCGTGCGGCGTTCAGGGTGGAGGCAGGGCCGACCACGCGGGCGCCGATTTCGACGACGATCCCGCCGCTGGCCTTCATGGCGGCGACGAACCGGTCCATCGGCGCCGCGCGCTGGAATTCCGGCCCGGCCTGTGGCGTCTGTTCCGCGCCGGCCTTGATGTCGAGATCGACCGCCCCGTAGTGGGTTCGCAGATGGAGGGTGACCGGGCGGAACGGCGGGCAGGGCAGGTAGGCCTCGAACCCGCAGGCCGCTCCGGCGGGTACGTCGGGGAACTCGGCCAGCACGTCCGGCCGCAGAAGGCGCTGCAGATCGACCGAACTGTCGCCGCTGGACAGGCGCATCGACAGCACCGGCGTCTCGTGGAGGTGCGCCCACCCGTTCAGATAGACGCCAGCCAGGTCGCACCAGGCGCTATCGATGGTGCAGGCCGGGCGGGTCATTGGCCAGGCCTCACGCGGCGGTCGTCCGGAACCCGCGCAGCGCCTCGGTCAGGCCCATGCGGCCCATGACGAGCACGCCGTCGCCGGGTTGGACGCGGGTGGAGTCGAGTGCGGCCTCCGTGCCCGCGGCCCCCGGGTGCTCCACGCCGACAACCAGGAACGCACCGCCCGCCGCGCGCTGGATCTCGCCCACCGTCAGCCCGGCAAAGGCGCTGCCGGCCTCGACCACCGCAAGCTCCAGCCCCAGCCCGGCCCGGCGCAGCTGCGGCTCCACTGCGCGCAGCGGTGCGTTGCCGCGGCCACTGGAGGCTGCGGCGGGATACAGGATCAGCTCGGCGAACCGTTCCGCCCCGATATGGGCCGGCTGCACCACCGTGTTCGCCCCGGCCTGCACCAGCTTCTTCACCGTGCTCGGCGCCTCGCCCCGCGCAAGGATGACGAGGTCCGCATTGAGGCTGCGCGCGCTGAGCGTGATGAACACATTGGCCGCATCGTTCGGTAATACGGTGGCCAGCACCCGGGCGCCTTTCACGCCCACCTGTTCCAACACCGTCTCGTCCGTCGCGTCGGCCTGCAGGGCCAAATAGCCCAGGGCGCGCGCCTCCTCCACGCGCTCCGGCAGCCGCTCCAGCACGACGAAGCGGGCGAGGCCGGCATGCAGCTCCTTGGCCACCATGCCGCCGATGCGGCCGAAGCCGCAGATGATGACGTGGTCGCACAGGCGCTCGATCTGATTCTGCATCCGGCGGGTCCCAAGCAGCTGCTGGAGTTGCGAGAAGGTGATGAACTGCACGAGCACGCCGGTGAGGAAAATCATGCCGGTGCAGCCAAAGACGATCAGGCCAAGCGTCACGGCACGCAAGGCCGGCGTATCGATCGGCCGAACTTCGTCGTAGCCGACCGTGTAGATAGTCAGGACGGCCATGTAGAGCGCGTCGCCGAAACTCCAGCCATTGGCCATGTAGCCGAAGATGGCGCAGACCATGACGGTGGCCACGAAGGCAAGGCCGCCGACCAGGTTGCGGACGGGGGAGATCCAAAGCGATTTCATCCCCATCCCTGAGGTTTACTTGAACCGCGTCGCCTCCGTCAGCGGCGGACCGAGCCCGAGAGAGCCCTTCAACTCGTAGCCGTAGTCCAACGTGTCGTGCCGGGCGAAGACCAGCAGCGTCTCGAACATCGGTACTGCGCACACCGCGCCCACGATCTTCTTCTGCGCCTCCTGCCACAACGCCACCTGCTTGGCCGCGTCCGGCTCGATGCGGGCGGCGTCGATCTCGGCGTCGGCGACGGTGCAATGGGAGAAATTGGTCACGGCCGTGGGCGTCTTGACGATGCTGCGGCTGTGGAAGAACTGCGTCAGCGTCACGTCCGCGATGGGGAAGCGGGCGGCGGAATAATACACGAGCGGGCTCAGGTCCTGCCGGATTTGCGCGTGATACGTCGCGTGTTCCACCACCTGCAGGTCCAGGTTGATGCCGGCGCGCTTCAATTGCGCCTGGAACACTTGCATCGCCGTCAGCATCTCGGGCAGCTGGCTTTGGATGACCTTCACGGTGATCCCCGCGGGATAGCCGGCCTCGGTCAGCAGCGCCTTGGCGCGCGCGATGTCGTTGCCCAGCAGGCCGTTATCGGCGGTGAACCCCAGGTAGCCGCGGGGCACCACGCTCTGTGCCTCGCGGCTCACGTCCTGGCCGCGCCAGCGCACCAACTCCGGCCGGTTCACCGCCAGCGCCACGGCCTGCCGCACCCTCAGGTCGTCGAACGGCTTAACCGTCGTATTGAGGTGCAGCTGCGCCTCTTCCGCGGGCTCGAAGATGTCGACGATGGTATGCGGCAGCGCGCGGTTGCGGTTCACCCAGGTCTGGCTGGCAAGGCCATAGTTGAGGTCCAGCTCCCCGCTCTGGAACGCGAGGTCGCGGGAGGCATCGGACGGGATGAACCGGTAGCTCACCTTCTCCAGATGCGGCTTGCCACGAAAATAGGTCGGGTTTGCCACCAGCTCCAGCGACTGGTTGGGCGTCAGGCCCGAGAACATGAACGGCCCGGTCCCGATGGGCGCCCGCGTGAACCCGTCGCCCAGCTTTTCCACCGCCTTGCGGCTGACGATGAAGCCCTGGCTGTAGTTCACCAGCGTGCCCAGCAACGAGGGCACGACCTCCTTCAGCTTGATCACGACGGTATACGGGTCGGGCGCCTCGACACTCTCGATCGCTCGCAGTTCGGACGAGAAGGCGGACGTCTTGGGGTCGCCCGCCTTCTTCAGGCTGAACACGACGTCATCGGACGTGAACTCGCCATAGCCGCCATGGAATTGCACGCCGTGCCGCAGATGGAAGGTCCATGTCTTCTTGTCGGCACTGCTCTCCCACCGTTCGGCGAGGTCGGGCTCGATCCGGGCCGGGTCGATGCTGCCCGGCGGGAAGCGGACGAGCGCATTGAACATCCAGCTGACGGGGATGCGGTCGATGGTGCTGACCGCGAAATGCGGATCGAGCCGGCCGACATCCTGGGCGGCGATGCCGACCTCAAGCGTGGTCTTCTCTGCAGCCCGAACAGGCATTGCAGCAAAAAGGGTGGCGGCAAGCAGGGCAGCGCGGAGCATGGCGGAGAGTCCTCCCGATGATCACCGGAGCGTGCCCCAGGCGCGGGCGGTGCGCCAGCTACAGCATGCGCTCCATCCGCACCGAGGTCGGCGCCCCATACCCCGCATGCGTCTCGAACCCGGCCTCGCGATAGCCGCAGGCGGCGAAGAAGACGCGATTGGCCGGCAACGCAAGGCGCGCGCCGAGCATCACCCGGGCCAGGCCGCGCCGCCAGGCCTCGGCCTCCTTGGCGGCAACCAGCGCACGCCCGACGCCCCGGCCACGCGACGCCGGCGGCGATGCTGGTGGCCATCTCGCGCAGCGCGCCAGAGGGCGGGTCCACGATGACCCCCTGCGCCGCAAACGCGATGTGGATGACCCCGGCAGCATCGGCCGCATCCACAGGAACCAACGCGCGGATCACTCCAGCA
>JAYVEG010000107.1:0-5034 GCA_043748985.1 Rhodospirillales bacterium | reverse complement strand
GGAACGGTTGCGTAAGCCTGTCAACGAGTTTTTGTGCACTGCAACATGAAGATTTCAATTTGCATCGCGCGACATTCTGAGCAGAGCGATAGTCAGATCGCAGGTCCGCGCGCTAATGCCCTGTCCCCGCTGACAATAGATTGTGTTGAACGCTGGACATCCACGCTCCCCCGCCCGTATGTTCGCATCTGCTGACACCAAAGGAGACGGCTTCTCGATGCTGGCATACGTCGCCGGATGGCGCGGCTTCTCGCACCTGCTGTTGACCTTCGCTGTTGCGACGGTTCTCCTGGCCAACCCAGCCACCGCCAACGCGCAGGTGGGCTCGGCTAACTACAGCTCCATCGTCATCGACGCGAACTCCGGCAACGTGCTGTCCGCAGCAAACCCGGACGAGCTGCGCTTCCCCGCCAGCCTTACCAAAATGATGACGCTCTATCTGGCGTTCGAGGCGCTGCGTGACCGTCGCGTAACGCTCAACCAATACGTGCCAGTCAGCGACAGCGCCAGCAGCATGGAACCAACGAAGCTCGGCCTGGTGCCCGGCAGCCTCATCACCGTCGAACAATGCGTCCTCGGCCTGGTCACGAAGTCCGCGAACGACGCCGCAGCCGCCCTGGGCGAATTGCTGGGCGGCGACGAGGACCGGTTCGCGCAGATGATGACCCTGCGGGCACGCGCGCTCGGCATGACGAACACCACATTCCGAAACGCGTCCGGCCTACCGGACTGGAACCAGGTGACCACCGCGCGCGACATGGCCGTGCTGGCCCGGCACCTGATCCAGGATTTCCCCGCCTTCTACCACTATTTCAGTGAACGCTCGTTCGTCTACGCAGGCCGGCGCATCTATAACCATCAGCAACTGCTCAACAGCTACCCCGGCGCCGACGGCCTGAAGACCGGCTTCACCAACGCCTCGGGGTTCAACGTCGTCACCTCCGCGCTCCGCACCGACACCCGGCTGATCGGCGTCGTCCTCGGCGCCGCCAGCAGCGGCGAGCGCAATGCCCACATGATGAATCTGCTGGATCAGGGATTCGACCGGATGGGCGTGTCCTCCCCAGCCTATCTCGCCAGGCGCGAGCCCTACCGCATCCCCGGCCTTGTCAGCGTGGCGCAGGCCCGCACCGTCGTGGCGGCCCAACCGACGCGGGTGCGGCCGACACACGTGCTCGCACCAAACCGGCGCCTTTCAGAGCCGCGGTCGGAACGTCCTGTCACCTATGCCGCCTCCCGCCCGGTGGCGCGCACGGCCAACTCGCCGCCGCCGCCGCCGCCGCGTCCCGCGGGCCCAACCCGCACCGCCCATGGCGGCGGATACCGCTACCCCGGCTGAAGCACTGGCGCAGGCATTCCGTGACAATAGGCCGGTTCGGCTGAACCGGCCTACGCCGCTACCTCACGCTCGAAAACGCCGTCGGCTGCAGGAATGAACTTGTGATGTTGGCGACGATCGCGCCGTTCGCCTCGGTCTCCGCGCGCTTGGCGTGCCACTCCGGATCTGCCTGGAACGCGTTCCACTTGGCCTCCCGGTCTGCCAGGCTGTCCCAGGCGACCATATAGGTCAGATCCTGGTTGCTCTCGCCGACCAGCGTGGTCCAAAAGCCGGCCTGGCGAATTCCGTGCCGGGCCCAGATCCCCAGCGTGATCGTCTCGAACCGCTTCAGCAGATCCGGCAGCCGCCCCGGCACGCAACGATAGACCCGCAACTCATAGATCATCCCTCATCCTCCCGACGATTTCCGCAACCTTGGCCGCGCCACGACGCCGAGGCAAGCCGTGGAACCGCATGCATCCATTGCCGTTGACGAAGGATGTCGTTCATTGCGCGCCACCGCTGGCTATCCGTGTCGGGCCTCGTGCTCGGCGTAATCGTTATCGCGCTGGCGCTCTTCCAATGGGATTGGCTGGTCCCCCTCGTGAACCGCCAGGCCTCGGCCGCCTTGGGCCGTCCCGTCACCATCCAGCACCTGCACGTCCATCTCGCCCAGACCACCCGCATCGAGGCGGACGGCGTCGTCATCGCCAATCCCGCCGACTGGCCAGGCGGCGGCGACTTCGCGACAGCCGACCGGTTGGGCCTCGACATCGTCCCCATGGACTACATCCGCCACCGCCAGATCACGATCCCGGTCATCGACCTGCAGGCGCCGAAGCTGGATGCCCACCAGGTTGCCAACGGCACGGCGAACTGGACCTTCCCGTTCATGAAGACCGACCCGAACGCGCCCGCCGCCACCGGGCCAGCGCCGAAGTTGGGGACGCTGCGGATCGCGGAGGGCGCCGTGCACGTGCGCGACGAGAAGCTGCGGGCGGACTTCAACGTCGACGTCAAAACCCAGGACAGCGCCGACGGCACCGGCCAGATCGCGGCCAACGCAAAAGGCACCTATGCGGCACAGCCCATCACGGCCCAATTCGTCGGTGGCGCGCTGCTGTCGCTGCGCGACGCAGGCAAGCCCTATTCTGTCGACCTGAAACTGGCCAACGGGCCCACCCGGATCAGCCTGGTCGGAGGCATCCAGGACCCGCTGGCCTTCGCCGGCGCAGACCTGAAGCTGGAGCTGGCCGGACCCGACATGTCCCTACTGCTCCCCCTCATCGGAATCGCGATCCCGAAAACCCCGGCATATCGCGTAGCCGGACGGCTCGACTATGCGGCCGGCGTGGTGAAGTTTAACGGCTTCACGGGCAAGGTGGGCAGCAGCGACCTGGCCGGCGACATCAACGTAGACACGAAGCCAGATCGTCCGGTGGTGACGACAAATCTGCAGTCGAAGCTGGTGGACCTCAAGGACCTCGGGGGCTTCATCGGCGCCGAGCCCGGCGACGCCGACAAGGGCACGAAGAAGGCGGCGCCGGCAAGCGCGAAGGTTCTGCCCAGCGACCCCATCAGCCTGCCGAAGCTGAACGTTGCCGACGTGCATCTCAAGTACCACGCCATCCGCATCGAGGGACGCCGCCAGCCGCTGCAGGACATGCGCGCCAACCTGGACATCGTGAACGGCGAGGTGACGTTGAAGCCGCTGTCGTTCGGGATCGGTCAGGGTACTATGAGCGCGAACATCGTCCTGGCCGAAAACGCGAACCAGGTGCACGCCCGCGCAGACATCGACTTCAGCCGCCTGGATGTCGACAAGCTGCTGTCCGCCACAGGTCTGGCCCACGGCGCCGGCACCATCAGCGGCAAGGCCGTGATCGACGGCTCGGGCCGGTCCTTGGCGGAGATCCTGGGCCGCGGCAATGGCGAGCTGAAGCTGTTCATGGGTGCCGGCGGCGATCTCAGCGCGCTGATCGTCGATCTCTCGGGACTGCAGTTCGGCAACGCCCTCATGTCTGCAATCGGCATCCCGAACCGGGCAAAGCTGCAATGCCTGATTCTGGACATGCCGCTGCAGCAGGGGGTCGCGTCGGCGAAGACGATCCTGATCGACACCGACGAGGGACGCATCGGTATCACCGGCAACATCAACCTGCGGTCAGAGGCGCTGGCCCTGGTGCTGAAAACCGAGGCCAAGCACTTCAGCATCGGGTCCCTGCCGACGCCCATCGATGTCAGCGGCTCGCTGGGCGCGCCCGGCATCACGCCAGAGGTCGGGCCGCTTGCGTTGCGCGGGGGCGCCGCAGTGGTGTTGGGGATCCTGGGCACGCCTCTCGCAGCACTGCTGCCCACCATCCAGTTCGGCACCGGCGACGACAATGCCTGCGCGGGGCTGTTGCACCAGGTGCAGACCCCGCCGCGCATTCAGCCAGCGGCCAGGGCCCCGGTCCGGCCGGCAACCCGGCGCTGAACGGGCCTCGCAGCGGTTGCGCCGGGCTGGCATGCTCCGGCAATGTCTGATCCGGTCATCGTCACGCTCGGCTTCCACCCTGAAGACCAGATGCGGTTCGACACGCTGCGGGAGCGGCACTTTCCGCCAGCCCTGAACCACATTGCCGCGCATCTGACCCTGTTCCACCATCTGCCCGGCGACCAGCCCGTCGCCGAAAGCCTGCAGATGGCCGCGGCTCGGCAGGCCCCTTTCCCCGTCTCCGTCACCGGTCTGCGCTTTCTGGGTCGCGGGGTGGCCTATACGCTCGACAGCCCAAACCTGCTCCGAATGCGCACGGCGCTCGGGCAGTTCTGGAACGACCACCTGACGCCGCAGGACCGGCAGGGATGGCGACCGCACGTCACCATCCAGAACAAGACGGCACCCGCCGAGGCGCGGGCGTTGCTGGAGACGATGCAGGCCGCCTTCACCCCGTTCGAGGTCCGGGCAGAGGCGCTGCTGCTCTGGCGCTATCGCGGCGGCCCGTGGGACGCAGTGGCCCGGGTCCCCTTCGTCTGACAGCCGCTCAGTCCTCGCGCGCAGGCGCCCCGGCCGTCACGCCGCCATCGATGACGATGGTCTGCCCCGTCATGAACCGCCCCGCAGCGCTCGCCAGGAACACCGCGGCACCGGCGATCTCGTCCGGCTCGCCGATCCGGCCCAGCGGCGTGTCGCGGGTGCGCCGCCGCAGGTTGGCCTCGTCCTCCCACAGCGCCCGGGCGAAATCCGTCCGCACCAGGCCCGGCGCGATGGCGTTGGCGCGGATGCCACGCGGCCCCCACTCCACGGCCAGGTTGCGCACCAGCTGCATGTCGGCGGCCTTCGAGACACCATAAGCCCCCAGCACCGGCGATCCACGCAGGCCGGCGATTGACGAGACCACGGTGATCGTGCCGCCGCCCCGCCCCGCCATGCCGGGGGCGACCAGGTTCGCAAGCCACAGGTTGCTGCGGATGTTTGTGCCCATGATCCTGTCCCACGCGTCGTCGCTGATCCCGCTCATCGGCCCGAAATGCGGGTTGATCGCGGCGTTGCAGACCAGCGCATCCACCTGGCCCCAAACCGCAAGAGCGTGGGCCACCAGCCCCTCGCACTCCGCCTTCCGGCCGATGTTGCACGCCTGCGCAATTGCCTCGCCGCCCGCAGCACGGATCGCGGCCACCACAGGCTCGCACGCCTCCGTCGATCGGCTGCTGACCAGCACCCGCGCGCCATGCTG